>JADLAB010000482.1 GCA_020848455.1 Polyangiaceae bacterium | reverse complement strand
GCGTCGCCGGCCGCACCCCCGAGATCACCGTGTGGCTCGATCGGCCGGCCTCGACCGCCGCGGGCGCGCTCGGCACGCTGGCCCAGAAGCTCGGCACGTCGAAGCTGCCCGAGACCTACCTCGTCGACGCCGAGGGCAACGTCCGCTACTGGTTCGTCAACACGCGCGACTGGGGCTCGCTCGAGGCGCGGGCGTGCGTCGAGAGCCTCATCGCGCGCTGAGCGCGCGAGCGACTCTCCTCGCGTCGCCGACATCACCCTGTGCGTCCATGGAGCGGACCGGGCGGCCGCCAGGCGGGCGCCGGTCGGCCGCCACCCTGCGCGGGCTCGCCACGCAGTGCGGTCGCGCGGTTGCAGCGTTCGCTGCGGCGGCACCGCGCTTGCTTGGGGCGCCGCCATGCGCCTCGTCTTCGATCGCGGCACGCTGAGCTTCCCGGGCGACTGGCCGGCGGAGCTGCTTCGCACCGTTCCCGGCACGCTGTGGGACGCCCGCAGCGGCCTGTTCCGCGCACCCCCGTGGCGCTACGCCGAGATCGTGGCCGCGCTCGCACGCCGCGGCGTCGCCTTCGAGGACGGTGTGGCGCCCGGGCGCACCCGGCTCGACGCCTTCGACGAGGTGCCGCTCCGCCCGTACCAGCAGGCGGCGCTCGCCGCGTGGGACGCGGCCGGAAGGCGCGGGATCGCCGTCCTGCCGACCGGTGCCGGCAAGACGCGCCTCGCCATCGCCGCCATCGCCGCGACGCGCGCCCCGGCGCTCGTGCTCGTTCCGACGCGCGTTCTCTTGCACCAGTGGTGCGCCGAGATCGCGCGCTTCCACGCGGCGCCCATCGGGCGCTGGGGCGACGGCGCGCGCGAGCGGGCGCCCGTCACGGTCATGACCTTCGAGAGCGCGTATCGCCACATGGGCGAGCTCGGGGGCAGCTTCGGCCTGCTCGTCGTCGACGAGGTGCATCACTTCGGCGTCGGCTCGCGCGACGAGGCGCTCGAGATGGCCGTCGCGCCGTGGCGGCTCGGTCTCACCGCCACCTTGCCGGCCGACGAAGCGACGCGGGCCGCGCTCGCCGCGCTCGTCGGTCACCCGGTCGTCGAGCTCGCCGTCCACGATCTCGCCGGTGGCTACCTCGCCGCCTTCGAGCTCGTCGAGCTCCGCCTCGGCCTCGACGCCGACGAGCGCCGGCGCCACGACGCGGAGGTCGCGCGCTTCCGGCCCTTTTTCCGGGCCTTCCGGCGCATCGCGGGCGACGCGAGCTGGAAGGACTTCCTCGCCGCCGCGCGCCAGAGCGAGGAGGGGCGGCAAGCCGTCGCCGCGTGGCGCCGCGGGCGCAAGCTCGTCGGTTACACGCGCGCCAAGGAGGCTGCCGTCCGCGCCCTGCTCGCCCGCCACGCGGGCGCGCGCGTGCTCGTCTTCACGGCCGAGAACGACGCGGCCTACGCCATCGCAGAGCGCGAGCTCGTGATGCCGCTCACCTGCGACATCGGCCGGGCCGAGCGCGAGGCCGCCCTGGCACGCTTCCGCACGGGCGAGCTCGACGTCCTCGTGTCGGCGCGGGTGCTCAACGAGGGCATCGACGTGCCGGACGCCGACGTCGCGATCATCGTCGGCGGCACGCACGGCGAGCGCGAGCACGTGCAGCGCATCGGGCGCCTCTTGCGGCCCGCGCCCGGCAAGCGGGCGGTCGTCTACGAGCTCGTGACCGAGGGCACGGGCGAGGTCGCCCAGGCGGAGCGCAGGAGGGACGGCCTTGGACGCTCGATCGCCGTGCCCGCCTGACCCAGCCGAGCTCGACCCGGCGGTGGCCGCCGCGAGGGAGGTCACGCCCCGCTATCTCACCGCCAGCGACCACCCGTGGCTCGCGGCCCTGCTCGACGAGGCGCGCCGCTTCGCGGGCGAGCGCCGGGGCGCCTGGCGCGCGCGGCTGAAGGAGCCGCTCCCCGTTCCGGCGCCGCACGACAAGCTCGCGCTCGCCGCAAGCGTGCTCGAGCGGCTCTGTGCGCCGCGCACCCGCTCGACGGTGCCGCCGCCGCGGGCGCGCGCCGCCGTGTTCGTCGCGGCCAGCCGCGCGCGCGGCTCGCTCCCGCGGTGCGCGTGCCTCGCCTCGGTCGCGCGCGAGCTCGGGGTCGAGGTCGAGGCGCTCGAGAGCTCGCTCTTCGCCGATCTGCCGGACGAGCGCCGGCTCACCGCGCCCGAGCCCGCGCTCGGCGCCGCCGCCCTCGGCGAGCACGCGAACCTCGCGCTCGTCGCGCGCCTCTTCCGGCGCGCCGACCGCGTCGACGTTCTCGCCGACGGCAACGTGCGCGCGCTCGTGCGCCAGGCCAAGCTCTGCGGGCTGCTCTGCACGGTGGGCGACGTCGAGCACGGCCGCGGCGGACCCGCCGACACGCACGCCGCGCGCGAGCGCTGCCACCTCGAGCTCACCGGCCCCTTCTCGCTCTTCCGGCGCACGACCGTGTACGGCCACGCGCTCGCGGCCCTCGTGCCCCGCGCGGTGTGGTGCCACCACGTCGAGCTCCGCGCGCGCTGCCACCTCGGCCCGGGCGCCCCGCGCGTCGTCGTCGTCCGCTCGGGCGATCCCATCCTGCCCGCCGCCCCGAGCCGCACCTACGACAGCCGCCTCGAGGAGCGCTTCGCTCGCGACTTCGCGCGCGCCGCGCCCGAGTGGGACGTCGTGCGCGAGCCCGAGGCGCTGCCGGCGAAGGGCACGCTCGTCTTCCCCGACTTCCTCCTGCGTCACCGGCGCGACCCCGGGCGGAGCTGGCTCCTCGAGGTGATGGGCTACTGGACCCCGGCCTACGTGCAGAAGAAGCTCGAGCACCTGCGGGCGGCGCGCCTCGAGCGCTTCATCCTGTGCGTCGACGCCGAGCGCAACTGCGGCGACGGCGACCTGCCCGCGGCGGCGCACGTCGTGCGCTTTCGCAAGCGCGTGGACGTCGCGGCCGTGCTCGCGCTCGTCGAGGGGGAGCGGCGGTGACGGCGCGCGGCGCGCGGCCGCGCGCGGGACGCGGCTCGATGGAGGCTCACTCCACGAACACCGGGTTCGACATCCCGAACGGCCTCTTGCCCGGGTGGAGCGGCGCGAGGCTGCCCGCGCCCTTGGCGTGGAAGACGACGAAGTGCGGCCCGGGCGCGAGATCGAGCGACACGAGGTTCACCCAGCGCTGGCCCGGGCCGGAGCCGATTGGCAGCAGGGGCTCGACCGCGACGCTCGCGCCGTCGACGAAGGTCTCGAGGCTGTCGCCGGTGATGAAGCTCGGGGCCTGCACCGTCACCGTGAACACGAGCGGGCCACCCGCGTTCGCGACGACATCGCCGGGGCCCTCGCCACCGGGGCCCGCCACCGTGAGGAAGAGGCCGCCGCTCACGGTCGAGTGGCCGGCGAGGATCGCATCGCGCACGCCGCTCGGCGTGAGGGCCTGCGGATCGTCGTGGCCGAGGTCGAAGCAGGTGCGCGGGTAGCCGGTCGGCGACGAGCGGATGTGGTGGCTGTCCGAGTTGCCGAGCGCGAAGATGCGCCGGCCCGAGCCGAGCAGGGCGAACCAGTCGTCGAGCATCTCGCCCGTGCCGGCGACGTCGGTCGAGTTGAACACCTCGAGCGCGTCGAAGTCGGGGCTGTAGCCGGCGAGCTTGCCCGTCACGGTCGCGCGGTCGAAGCCGAGCGCGTTGAAGTAGCCGCCGATGCCGGGCGCGCGCGGGTGGTTCACGATGATCGCCGGGGCCTCGGGGCGCGCGTGGGCCGCCGCGAAGGCCTCGCCGGGTGAGAGCCCGACCCAGTCGACGGCGCCGTGGTGGTAGGCCTCGGGGTCGACCGTGAGCGGCACGATGCCGAAGTGCCCATAGCGGAAGGTGGTGAGCTCCTCGCTCGCCATGCCGTAGGCCCACGCCTCGAGGCCGAGCGCCGCGACCACCGGCCCGAAGTCGACGACCCATTCGTGCTCGCTCGAGCAGGCGATCTCGAGTCCGTCCGCCACCGAGGCGCGCACCTTGTGCTCGGGCGAATCGTTGCTGTCGGGCGACTGGTAGGTGTGGATGTGAAAATCGCCGCAGAGATAGCCCTGCGAGTCGACGCTGTGCTCGAGCGGCGCGTCGACGACCTCGTTCGCGCCCGCCGCGACGTCCACCGTCGTGTCGACGAGCTCCCACTCGTAGCCGTGCGAGACGACGATGCGGTGCTGGCCGGGCGGGACCGGCAGCGTGACGTCGCCCGACATCGCGAAGGCCTGGTGGAGCCGTCCGTCGCGCTCGTCCTCGACGCCGAAGGCCTCCGGCGTCGGCGGTTCGGGCGCGACCGGCACCACCTGCACGCGCACCGGCAAGGGGTCGGCCGTGCCGGCGTCCGTCGCGTGCACCGTGACGAGCCCGTGGGGCGCGAACGCGAGATCTTGCGCGGCGCTCGCCGCCTCGACCACGGTCCCCGTGGCCTGCGGGTAGCCGTGGAGCTGGGGCACGAGGCGGACGCGGCGCCCCGGCGGCGCGTGGATCGTGTAGCTCCCGTCCGGGCCCGCATGGACGCGGCTCAGGTACGCTCCGGCCGCGTCCTCGTCGAGCGCGTGCACCCACGCGCCCGGCACCGCGGCCCCCGCGCCGTCGCGCACGACCCCCGTGATGGCGCGCCACGCGGGCTCGCCGTCGTGGCGCGCGACGGCGACGCGCAGGCCGTCGTACTCGGGTCCGCCGACGAGGACCTCGAGCACGTCCACGGTCGTGACGCCGCAAGCCTCCACGTAGAAGCCGGGCAGCCCGAAGAGCGCGAAGCCCTGCTCGGTCAGGGCGTGCTCGATCGTGTGGCCCGGCGCGCGCATGGCGAAGGCGTCGGCGCCGCCGTCGTAGCCCACCCAGGAGATCGCCCCGACCGGCTCGGCGAAGCCGAACTCGGGGGTCGCCTGCTCGTTGTGCGCGTAGTGGAAGAGCCCGAGCATCATGTCGCTCGCGTACTCGACGCCGAGGTCGTGGCGCGTCGCGGACGCGTTCGCGAGGTGCAGGCGCAGGTGCAGGGCGTCCGAGCCGGGCTCGAGCACGTAGTCCACGGCCGTGTCGAAGTCGTACGGTTGGTTGAAGATGTCGGCGATGGCGCCGAGGTAGTCGAGCGGCACCAGCTTGCCGACCGCCCGCACGACGGCCGGCCCGCCGTCGGAGCCGTCCGAGAGCACGCCGACCGACGCCGCGCGCAGCACGTGGCCTCCGACGATCACACCGGTCTCGACGTGCATCGAGGCGCCGAGCGGCTGGCCGTCGTCGCCGAGCCGGTCGAGGCTGAGGAGGTCGCCCCCGCCGCGCTGGTAGCCGTCGCCGAGCCCCGGCTGCGCGACGACCACCGCCATGCGGTCGTTGGCGAGCAGGTAGTCGCCCGTCTCGATGCGTTGCCGGTCGTGCGCCGGCTGCGGCACGACGGACAGATCGTCGATGCGCCCCGCCCGCGCCTGCCCGGCCGCGCGGGCGCCGAGCGGCTCGGGATGGCCGGCGGCGGCGCCCGGCTCGAAGGCGGGGTAGCAGCTCGGCGCGTCGGGCTCGGTCGAGCTCGAAGAGCAGGCAGGCAGGAGCAAGAGGAGCGGCACGAGCGTGGGTGCAAGGCGTCGCATCGGCCCTAGTCTACGCCTGCGCGCGACTCGCCTTTCGCCCTTTTCGGGCGCAAGTCTCGCGGCCGCGGGCATGGGGCTCGTCGTGCGAAGCCACCGGCACACTCGAGCCGAGTCTTGGGAGCTGCTACTCAGCCGCCGCCGCGCGGACCGGTGTCGGCGGTGTGCTCGCCCGTCGTCGACGGATCCTCGATGGCGCTCGCGACGAGCGCGTCCTCGACCGCCGCGAGCAGCTCGCCCGCGCCGCACGGCTTGTGCAGGAAGCCGGCGGCGCCGAGATCGCGGACGGCCCGCTCGCGCGCCGGATCGTGGTGCCCCGTGAGCACGAGGACGCGCACGCCCGGGCTCGCGCTGCGCATGAGCTGCAGGGCCTCCTCGCCCGTGACCTCGGGCAGATCGAGGTCGAGGATGACGAGGTCGACCGGGCGCCGCGCGTCGCCGAAGCGCGCCAGCGCCTCCTGCCCATCGCGCGCGCCGACCGTGTCGAACCCGGCGTGGGAAAGGATGCGCACGATGCTGCGGCGCACGACCTCCTCGTCGTCGACCACGAGCACCAGCCGCCCGGCATCGGGGTGGCCCGTGACCGTGGGGACGCGGCTCCTCGCCGTGGTGACGGGCCGCGGCGGGTCGCCCGTGCGCACCGTCGCCGCCGGGAAGGTCACGCGGAAGGAGCTGCCCGCGCCCGGCTTGCTCACGACGTCGATCTTGCCGCCGTGGATCGACAGGAGCTCCTGCACCGAGGCGAGGCCGAGGCCGAAGCCGCCCGCGGCGCTCTTGGTCGTGAAGAAGGGCTCGAAGATGCGCGCGCGCGTGGGCTCGTCCATGCCGATGCCGGTGTCGCTCACGGTGATGACGATGCTGCCGTTGCCGCCGGCGCGCGCCGCGGGCTCGAGCGCGGCCGCAATGGCGAGCACGCCGCCGTTCGGCATGGCGTCGCGGGCGTTGATGCACAGGTTCATCACGATCTGGTGGAGCTCGGCGGCGTCGCCGACGAGGGCGAGCCCCTCGGCGAGGTGCGTCTCGATGCGGATGCTTCGGTCGAGCGTGCGCCGCAGGATCTGGGCGATCTCGAGGCACACGGCCGACACGTCGACGAGCTCGTGGGCCTCCTTGCCGGCGCGCGAGAACGACAGCAGGCGCGAGGCGAGCTGCGCGGCGCGGCTCGTGGCCGTCTCGACGTCGGCCAGGCACTCGCGGGTCCCGGGGTCGCCCAGCGTCTGTTCCGGCGGACGGCTCCGGAGGTAGTCGAGGCTCGTGAGCACGGCCCCGAGCATGTTGTTGAAGTCGTGCGAGATGCCGGCCGCGAGACGCCCGAGCGCCTCGAAGTGCTGTCGCTGCAGCGCGCGGTCGCTCAGCTTGTCGTACGCCGCGAAGAGCATCGTCACGCCGGTGCCGAGTCGCACCTCGTCGCCGAAGGCGAGCGGCGCGCGCGTGACGCGCCGGCCGTTCACGAAGGTGCCGTTGCGGCTCTCGAGGTCCTCGATGACGAAGGCGCAGTCCACGTAGCTGATGCGCGCGTGGGTGCGCGACACCTCGGCGTCCTCGATGACGAGCGTCGCCTCGAGCGCGCGCCCGAGCACGGCGGTCTTCTCGAAGGCGTAGCGCCGGCCGAGCTGCGGTCCGCGCACCACCACGAGCCGCCCGGCGCCGGGCACGACCGCGCGCGAGCCGTGGAGCGCCGCGACCTCCCCCGGCTGCTCGCCCGCGCCCGGAGCGCCCTCTGCACCATCGCGCCTCAAGTACGTGCTCTCCCCCGTGGCCCTGCGCCCAAGCGCACTCGGCCCATGCTCAGCAGCGTCGCGCGTCGCGTCCGGCCTGTAAACAAAAACCCCGCGCGCGCGGGTCGCGTCTCTCGCGTCTCTCGCGTCTCATTTGGCCGGCGGCCTCGTCGTCGGAGGGGGCGGCGTCGGGGCGGGCGCCGTCGTGCTCGGCGCCTTCGGCGGCGGGAACAGCGTCGGCAGCCCGGACGGGAGCACGCTCGCCCACGCCGAGGGGATCGGCGGCAACGTGCTCGGCAGCACGAGCGGCGGCACGGTCCCGGGTGGGGGCACGGCCGTCGGGGCGACCGCCGACGCGGACGCCGACGCGGACACCGACGCCGACGCCGACGCGGAGGGCGCCCCGGCCGAGGCCGTGTCGGGCGGTGGCGCGCTCGCCGTCGTGCTCGCCGGCGCCGGAGGCGCGCTCGAGCTCGTCGCCGGTCCCTCGGGCCGGCTCGCGGTGGTCGCTCCGGTCGGCTGCGCCTCGGGCGGGCGCGAGAACCACCAGATCGCGATGCCCGCGGCGGCGATCGCGACGAGGTAGAACACGATGCGCCCCACCCCCGAGCCGCGGTCCGGCTCGCCGCTCGCATAGCGACCGCGCACGTCCTCGACGTCGGGCTCGTCGGCGGGCGCGCGCGCGGCCGCAGCCGCAGCCGCCTCGCCCTCGGGCGCCTCGCCCGCGGGCAACGTCTTGCCGACGCGCGTCGCTCCGGCCGCGCCGGCCGGCGCCGCGCCGCGCCTGCGGGTGGGCTCATCGGACAGGCTGCGCGGCCCCTCGATCGCCATCACGTCCGTCTTGCCGCGCTCCTTGACCGTCGTGCGCTCGTCGGTGAGCGCCGTGCGGCGGGCCTTCTTGCTGGCTCCGCCGCTCTTACCGGTCCCGCCTCCGGCCGCCGCGCGCTCGTCCGAGCCCGCGGTGGGCTCCGCGTCGATCTCGGTACGCGCGACCTTCTTCTTGCCGGCGGGGGGCGCATCCGGGCTCATCTTGACGGTGCCGCCCGAGGCCTTCTGCACCTCGTCCTCCGGCTTGGCCTCGGCGCCGCTCTCGGCGGACGCGGCGCCCGAGTCGGCCGCCACGCGCGGGGCCTCGAGCGTGTCGGCGCTCTCGACCGGCGAGCCCGAGACGTCGTCGGGCTCGTCCCCGGCCGCGAGGCGCGCGCTCGCCCACGGCGGCTCGCCCCCGCTGCCGACGGCCTCGAGATCCTTGCGCAGGGTCGCCGCGTCCGGGTAGCGGCGCGAGCGCTGGAACGCGAGCGCCCGGTCGACGACCTGGCACAGGCCCTCGGGCAGCTCGGGCCGGACGGTGTGCAAGCGCGGCGCGGGCTTGGTCAGCATCGCCGTCACGAGCTCGCGGTCGGCGCGCTCGATCTGGGCGCGGTCCTCGGAGCTCGCACCGTCGCGCGGCACGTGCACGTGCCGGCCGGTGAGCGCGCGGAACAGGGTCGCGCCGACGGCGAAGAGGTCCGCGCGCACGTCGACCTGCGCGCCTTTCAGCTGCTCGGGCGCCATGTAGGCCGCCGTCCCGAGCACCGTGCCCGCCGCGGTGACGAGCCCGCCCGGCCCCTCGCGCCAGCGCGCCACCCCGAAGTCGAGCACGCGCAGCCGCCCGTCGGGCTCGAGGAACAGGTTCGCGGGCTTGATGTCGCGGTGGATGATGCCGGCGCCGTGCGCCGCCTCGAGCACGTCGCACAGGGCGACGCCGAGACGCACCGCCTCGGCGACCTCGATCGTGCCGTCGTGCCCGAGCCGCTCCGAGAGGCTCGTGCCCTCGAGCAGCTCCATGACGAGGAAGGGCGTGCCGTCCTCGCTCACCTCGAGGTCGCTCACCGGCACGACGCCGGGGTGCTTGATCTTGCTGACGGCGAGCGCCTCGCGCTCGAAGCGCTGCTTCAGCTCGCCGTCGAGCGCCACCTCCGGGTGGAGCATCTTGACGGCGGCCTTGCGCCCGAGGCGGTGCTCGGCCTCGTACACGGCCGCCATGCCCCCGACGCCGATGAGGCGCGTGAGCGTCCACTTGTCGCAGAGCGTCGTGCCCACGCGGGCCTGGCTGAGCTCGACGTCCTCTTCGTTTCGGCGGCTACTCATGGGCGGCGCAGCGCTCGCTTTCCCGCTCCACGCGCACCCGGGGGGACGCCCGAAGGGCGCCCCGGGGGTTGCCCGGGAGTTGCCCGGGGGTTGCCCGGGGGGGTCCCTGGGGGTCCCCGGTTGGTCGCCCGTGGAGTCGCCCCTCGTTTCTAGCGGCGCCCGCCCCGCGGCGGCCAGTGATTTCGGGTGCGTCGACCCACGCGCACGTGGCGCTGCGCCCCGCTTCGAGCCCGCCCAGAACCCGCGCCCCGCGCGCTCGAGCCCGCTCCACGCCCGCGCCCCGTAACCAACCCCGGCTAGACCGAAACGAACTCGGTACTTGGTTACGTTCCGCTCGGCCGCAGCGATGCTCGCGCGCTTCGCCTCGACGAGCGCTCGCGCACTTGGCGCCGCGCCCCGCGCGCTCGAGCCCGCTCCACGCCCGCGCCCCGTAACCAAACCCGGGTAGACCGAAACGAACTCGGTACTTGGTTACGTTCCGCTCGGCCGCATCGACGCTCGCGCGCTTCGCCTCGACGAGCGCTCGCGCACTTGGCGCCGCGCCCCGCGCGCTCGAGCCCGCTCCACGCCCGCGCCCCGTAACCAAACCCGGGTAGACCGAAACGAACCCGATACTTGGTTACGTTCCGCGCGGCCGCGGGCCGGAGTCGGTCGCGGCGGCAGCTCAGCCCGAAGCCAGCGGCCCGGACCGAAGCCCGCCGCCCGAAGCCCGGACCGAAGCCCGAAACCCGAAGCCAGCAGCCCGGACCCAGGCAGTCGCCGAGCGGGCGAAGACGGCGGCGTGGATCAGACGCCGATGAGCTCGACGAGCTTCTCGCGCTTCGTGAGGCCAACGTGCGTGGCCTTCTTGGCGCCGCCCTGGAACACCATCACGGTCGGCACGCTGCGGACGCCGTAGCGCGCGGCGAGGTTCGGCGAGTCGTCGATGTCGACCTTGCCGACCTTCACCTTGCCCTGGAACTCGTCGGCGAGCTTCTCGACGATGGGCGCGAGCATCTTGCAGGGGCCGCACCACGTGGCCGTGAAATCCACCAGCACGGGCTCGGTCGCCTTGAGGACCTCGGTGTCGAAGTTGCCCTCGTTCCAGACGTGAATGTTCTTGCCGGCCATGACTCTGTTGCTCCTCGCCCGGGCGCCGCGAGCGGCGGGGGTTCGCGTAACGTAGGGCCACATTTCCCGTTCGGCAAGGGGCGGCCCTGCGCTGCCCCTGCGCTGCCCCTGCGCTGCCCCTGCACTGCCCCTGCGGTGCGCCCCACCCCACGGGCCAGTTGACGAGTCGCGGGCACGCGCCTCTAGTCCGGGCGCCCATGCCGGACGAGCGCCCGCGCCGCCTGCTCATCGTCACGCCGACCTACGACGAGCGCGAGAACATCGAGGCCTTCCTCTCGGCCGTGCTCGCGACCGAGCCCGAGGCGCACGTCCTCGTCGTCGACGACGCCTCGCCGGACGGTACGGGCGCGCTCGTCCGGACGCGCGCGGCCGCGGACCCGCGCATCGCGCTGCTCGAGCGGCCCGGCAAGCTCGGCCTCGGGACCGCGTACGTGGCCGGCTTCGGGTACGCGCTCGCGCACGGCTACGACGTCGTCTGCGAGATGGACGCCGACCTCTCGCACGATCCCCGCCACCTCGCCGCCCTGCTCGCGGCCCTCGACGCCGGAGCGGACGTCGCCATCGGCTCGCGCGCCGTCGCGGGCGGCGGGGTCGTCGGCTGGGGCCCGGGCCGGCAGCTGCTCTCGCGCGGGGGCTCGCTCTACGCACGCGCCGTCCTCGGCCTCGGCGCCCGCACGCTCGGCGGCCCGCGCGTGCCGGTCGCCGACCTCACCACGGGCTTCAAGGCCTACCGCCGGCGCGCGCTCGAGGCGATCGACGTCGGCTCGCTCCGCTCGAACGGCTACGCCTTCCAGATCGAGACCACCTACCGCGCGCTCTGCCGCGGCCTGGCGGTCGTCGAGGTGCCGATCGTCTTTCACGACCGGCGCGTCGGACGGAGCAAGATGAGCCGGCGCGTCTTCGCCGAGGCCGTGGCGATGGTGTGGCGGTTGCGTGGGGCTGCGCTGCGGGGTGCGTGATACGCTCGGCTGCGCAGGGCGCGCGCGACGCGGGCCCGCGAACGGAGCTTGGGCCATCATGACGTGGGCTTATCTCGTCCTCGCAGCCTCGGTTTCGGCGCCCTTTGCCATCGCGGCGGGCTGCTCGGCCAACGCGTCCCGGTTCGGCGACGATCCGGGGACGGGCGGCAGCGGCGCCCTCGGCGGCGGTGGCTCGACGCACACCGGCACCGGCGGCAGCATCGGCTTCGGTGGCAACTGGAACTTCGACGGCGGCACCTGCGACTACCAGTGCTCGAGCGATTTCCACGCCGTGCTCGACTGCAACGGGGTCGTCGTACAGCAGTGCTCGGGCACACAGGGCTGCGACCTCTCGAGCCTGTCGTGCGCCGACGCCTGCACGGCGGCCGCCAACAACAAGCAGTCGGTCGGCTGCCAGTACTACGCGACCGACATGGAGTCGTACTCCTCGTCGTACTGCTTCGCGGCCTTCGTCGCGAACACCTGGAACACGCCCGTCCACATCACGGTGGAGCGCAACGGCGCCTCGCTGCCCATCGCGAACTTCGCGCGCCGGCCCCAGGGCGGCGGCGCCAGCATCACCTACGACGCCTACGACCCGGCCGCCGGCCTCGCCCCCGGCGAGGTCGCGATCCTGTTCCTGTCGGGCAACCAGGGCGGCGCGCCCGACTGCCCGGTGCCGACCGCGCAGGGCGGGGACGCCGCCATCGGCGGCACGGGCATCGGCAGCTCGTTCCACATCCAGACCGACGTGCCGGTCGTGGCCTACCAGATCAACCCGTACGGCGGCGGCAGCGTGGCCGTCACCGGCGCCTCCTTGCTCCTTCCGACGAGCGCCTGGGACACGAACTACGTCGCGGTCGACGCCTATCGCGACGACATCACCGGGCCGTCGATGAACATCATCGCAGCCGAGGACAACACCACGGTGACCATGGTGCCGGTCGCGCCGGTGCAGGGTGGCGCCGGCATCCCGGGCTCGGCCGCGAACACACCGTTCAGCTTCACGCTGCAGAAGGGCCAGTTCGGGCAGCTGAGCCAGATCGCAGAGCTCACGGGCAGCATCATCCAGGCCGACAAGCCCATCGGCTTCATGGCCGGTCACCCCTGCATGCGCGCCCCCTACGGCGTCGCCTACTGCGATCACGGCGAGCAGATGGTCCCGCCCATCCAGGCGCTCGGCAGCGAGTACGTGGGCGTCATGTATCGCCCGCGCGCCGGCGAGCCCGCCATCTGGCGCCTCATCGGCGCGGTCGACGGCACGCAGCTCACCTGGTCGACGCCCGTCGGTGGCCCGGCGACCTTGAACCGCGGGCAGGTGGTCGAGCTGCAGACCGGCACGCCCTTCGCCGTGCACAGCCAGGACGACGACCACCCGTTCCTGCTCTTCACGTACATGTCCGGCTCGACCTGGGGCTCGCTCTCGGACACGAACGGCCTCGGCGACGCCGACTTCGTCATCAGCGTGCCTCCCGCGCAGTACATGACCGACTACGTCTTCTTCACCGACCCGACCTACCCCGAGACGAACCTCGTGGTCGTCCGCAAGAAGGTGAACGACGCCTTCGCCGAGGTGAACCTCGACTGCGCCGGGAACCTCGCGGGCTGGCAGGCCGTCGGCGACTACGAGTGGACGCGCGCCGACCTCGTGACCGGCAACTTCCAGGGCGTCGGCAGCTGCACGAATGGCCGACACCTCATGACGAGCGACAACCCCTTCGGCCTCTGGGTGTGGGGCTGGGGCACGCCGTTCACGACGAATTTCACGGCCAACGTGTCCTACGGCTACCCGGGCGGGATGAACGTGCAGCCCATCAACACGGTCGTCATCCCGCCGGTGCCGCACTGAGCTGAGAGAGAGTCGTCAGTTTTCAGTGGTCAGGTGTCAGTTCTCAGCTTCCGGCTCTCAGCTTCCGGCCGCTCGGTCCGCAGGGCCGTCTGGGGCTGAGAACCGACGACGCCCCGCTGACGACTGACGGCTGACAACTGATAACTGATAACTGATAACTGACGACGGACGACTTCCGGTCCGGCTGTCTCAGCGAATGCACACG
The DNA here is from genome assembly GCA_020848455.1 of Polyangiaceae bacterium. Classification (GTDB taxonomy): domain Bacteria; phylum Myxococcota_A; class Polyangia; order Polyangiales; family Polyangiaceae; genus JACRDA01. The sequence goes on along the minus strand of JADLAB010000482.1, from coordinate 834 downwards.
AGCGCGTGCCCGTCCGGGCCGCGCGTGCTCTTGTCGATGCAGCCGTAGCCGTCGCGACAGTCGCTCGGGCTCGAGCACGTGAGCAAGCACGTGCCGCCGCTCTCCTGCACGCACACGCTGCCGTCCGGGCACTCGGCCTGCTCGACGCACGGCATGGTGCAGGTCCCGTCCGGGTACATCGTGCCGGCGAGGCAGGTGGAGCCCCCCGCGCAATCGTCCGTCGTGGCGCAAGAGCCGCCGACCACGTCGCCGTCCTTGCCGACGCCGCCATCGCTGCAACCGACCGCGACGAGGCCGAGGACCGTCAAGCCCAAGAGTGCCGCACCGAGAACCGAAGCACGCTTACTCATCCACGGACCGTAGCCGCTCCGCCAGAGCCGTTCCACCCGACGCAGCGCGGCGTCGAAACGAGCGTGGACTGCCAGTCGTCAGTCTTCGGCTCTCGGCGGCTCGGCCGGCAGGCCGTCAGACCACTGACCACTGACCGCTGACAGCTGACAGCTGACAACTGACAACTGACAACTGACAACTGACAACTGACAACTGACAACTGATAGCTGCCCACTTCCCCCGCTACTTCGCCGCGGCCTGGATCGCCTGCACGATGGCCTCGTCCTTGGCGGTCATCTTCTCGAGGATGGCGCTGCACTTGGCGTGGTCGCGGATCGTGATCTGCGCCTCGGGCGGGTCGCGGAAGGCCACCGTCTCGCTCTTCAACTGCACGGCGCCGCCCCAGGGCACGAGGTGGCTCTCGGCCTTGCCCGGCCCGGCGACGAGCCCCACGGTCACGCACCCGCCCTCGGTGCTCGTGAGCAGCACGCCCACCGTCATCGC
>JADLAB010000481.1 GCA_020848455.1 Polyangiaceae bacterium | reverse complement strand
CGCGGGCCTTCGATCGCGCCCGGCACGCCTTCGCGCGCGCGACGGGCACGGATGGCGCGCTCGGTGCGCTCGCGCCCTTGGCGCCGTTCGCGCTCGACGGCGCCCACCCCAATGCCATCATCGGCCCCGGGGGGCGCTCGCTCTTCATGACCCTTGCGATCGCCCCCGACCCGACGCCGCGCGTCGCCCTCTTCGAGCGCACGGACGGCCCCCTTCAGCTGCGCAGGCTGCTCGGCACGGGACACCTCGATGGGCGCGACGCGAATGGCTATGTCCCGCTGGAGGGCAGCGAGGGCGCACGGCTCTTCGACGCCGGCACGGGCGTGCTCCTCTCCTTCCCGGGCGAGCACCATGCGCGCGTGAGCCCCGGCGGCAAGCTCGCGGTCGCGGTGACCGGCACGACGGTCGTCGTGCACGAGCTGCCCACGGGGCGCGAGCTCGCGCGCCGCACGTTCGAGGCCCCGACGGGTGCCCCCGCGAGCCCCGAGCTGGCGGCGGAGCTGCTCTCCGCGCGGCTCCTTCTCGTGGCTGGGCAGATCCTGCGCCTGCCGGGGCTCGAGGACCTCGCGACACCGTGGGGCGAGCAGTACGTCGTGAGCCCCTCGGGAAGGCTCCTGGCGGTGATCGAGGGCCGAGACGGGGGCTGTCCGCTCTCGGTGTACGAGGTCGAGACGGGCCGGGCTCTCATGCGACGCCACGAGCCGTGCAAGAACGTCGCGTGGGCGATGAGCATCAGCCCCGACGACCGCTGGCTCGCGACGAACACGGCCTTCGGGGACGACCAGCGTCCGCGCGCCGAGGTCGAGCTCGTCGCGGTCGCCTCCAGGCGCACGACGGCGCTCGGCTCGCCCGCGGCGGGGCGTAGCGGTGGGTCGCTCTACTTCATGGGCAACGACCCCCAACGCGCGTGGTGGACGCGCGACGCGCGCACGCTGTGCCTGGTGTCGCCGGTCGGAACCTCGATCTACGCCGTCGCGAGCGCCGGGCTCGTCCCGCCCCAGACGCCGCGCGGCCTGCTCCACTGCTTCGACGCCGGCGGGGGCGTCGCGGCGCTCGTCGAGGTGCCGAGCGGTGCACCCGCGGACGGCCCCCGGCGACCGATCGGCAACTTCGCCGCGCGGGGACTCTGGGTGCAGAACGGCGCGCTCAGCCAGGACGGCGCGGTCGCGGCCATCGTGGCCGCGGCCACGGACCCCGGCGGCATCCGCTCGCCGCACCCCCCGCCAACCGGCGCGCAGGTCCTGCTCGTCGACACGAAGCGTACGCGCGTCCTGCGCTCGCTCCCGTTTCCCGGCGCCATCCTCGGCGGCGACCTCGTGCACTTCGCGGACGCCGACCGCAAGCTCGAGGTGGCGACGGGCGACGACGAGCTGACCACCCTCGACCTCGCGACCGGCGCCGCCACGACGGGACCGCGGCCCGTGCTCCGGGACTTGCCGAGGGGCGACGCCGGCGGCCTCGTCGTCGGCTCCTACGACCTCCGCACGCAGGCGGGCCTCGAGCTCGTGCCGTGGGCGCTCGACGACGTGACACCCACGACCGCAGGGCGCCATGCCTACCTGCCGCGGCCCGCCCCAGCCGGGGCCATCGACGTCGACCTCACGGGCACTGTCCCCCCGACGGCGGTCGCGGGCTGTGCCTTCGCGGCGTCGGACGACGGGAGCGTCACCGCCAGCATCGACTGCGCCGATCGGCGTGTGGTCCGCGTCGCGCGCAACGGCGGCGCCTCCGAGGTCCTCCTGCTCCCGAGTGACGCGCTCGGCGTCGCCGTCGCCGGGGACGGCACGCGCCTCGTCGCGGTCGGCGCGACGAGCGTGCGCTTCTTCGACACCGTGACGCGCGGGGAGCTCGGCCTGCCGGTACCGACGCCACCGGTCGGGAGCGTGCGAGGGCTCGCCGTCACGCGCGACGGCGGGCGCGCGCTCGTGGCCGTTTCTGCAGCGTGGCGGACCGCGGTCTTCGAGCCAGGCCGGGAGCTCTGGCACCTCGACGGCAAGGACGGCCCGGTGGCGTTGTCGCCGACGGGCGATGCCGCGCTCATCGCGGGCAGCGAGGTCGTCGACGCGGGCACGGGAGCCCGCCTCCGCCAGATCGCCCTCGCCGAGCCCGACGAGCGGCGCGCGCGCGCCGGCGGCGCCGGGGCGTTCACGGCCGACGGCACGCTGTGGCTCACCGGCGCAGAGGGCCGCTTCGTCGGCCCGTTCGATGCGAGCGGCAGGCCCATCGAGGCGGAATCGATCGAGCTCCGCGCGGCCGCGCTCGGTCGGCCGCTCTGGGTCGCGCTCGCGCCCGGTCGGGCGGTCGTCGGGCTCGCGGGCGGCGTCGTCCTCGCCGACACCGTGACCCGCAGCGTCTTCGGGACGCTCGTCGGCGGCGCCGCCCCGGCGGCCTTCCTGGCGCACGGCGTCGTCGATCCCTTCGACGGCGCCGGCGAGGGCCTCGTGTGCCACTTCGGCGACGTGCTGGCGCCTCGCGAGGTGTGCGTGGAGCGGGACCTCGTGCCGGGCGCGCTCGGCCGCGCGCTCCGCGGCGACACTAGCTACCTCGAGCCGTGACGCGCGCCCCAGACGCGCGTCGCCCGCTGTCTTCCGCCGACCGTCGATGGACGGTGCGCCGGGCGCATGCGATGTTCCCTCCATGGCAACGCGCGAGCGCATGCGCCGGACGCGCGTTCTCGCGCTCGTCGTCCTCGCGCTGGCCGCGTGCGAAGAGACGCGGCCGACGCCATCAGGACGGTCGCACCCGCAGCCGCGGCCGCCCTCGTCTCCAACGACGTCGTCGGCGTCGCGCGTCGCGACGACCGCGGCGCTCCCCGACGCGGCGAGCGCTCCGGTCGAGGAGCTCGCCGAGGGCGAGGGCCGTCTCGGGTTCCGCATCACTGCGATCTACCCGCGCGAGCGGCCCGAGAACGCCAGGCCGTGGCACGCACCTGGAGGCAACTTCACGTTCTTCGACGCGGCCTTGAAGGGCGACGATCAGCCGAGCATCACCATCGGCGTCCACATCGCCCCGACGCAGGGCCCGGGTGGGGGCGGGGACGCGACCATCCAGGCCGTCGACGCGAGCCGCGGTGCGAAGTTCGTCGCGCGCCTCGCCGCGGCGTTCGGTGCGAAGAACCCTGCCGTCGAGCGCCGCAAGCTCGGCGACTTCGCGTGGCCGCTCCCCTTCATGATTCGCGGCATCGGCCTCGGCTCCGTGAACTCCCCGATCGGCGCGACTCCCGCGCCGGGAGGGTGGGTGTCGACGAAGTGGTTCGTCGCGCGACCGCCGCCGCACGACGCGCTGAGCGTCGAGCTCTACGTCGACTTCGACCTCGGCGCGCGGCGAGGGGAGCTCGTCCTCCGAGACGAGTCCGAGGCCGAGGAGCTGATGGCGACCTTCGCGGTCTGGTTGCGCGACGGCCCTGCGCCCAAGCTCACCGTGGAGCCCACGGGGGCGCCCTGAGGCAGTCGTGAAGCGCGTTTGCTCGCTTTCGGTCACGGTCGTCGGGCGCGTCCCGCGCGACGGCGGCGCGAGCGCGATCCTCGTCCCGAGCTGCCGGTGCTCGTCTTCGGGGCTCACGCTGGCTCCCCATTGCGCAGGACCTGGACTGCGTTCACCAACCCGGCTGGGCCGAGCGCGACCGCCCGCTTGACGCGGCTCGGCTCCGGCGTTCCGTTGGCCCCATGCATCGACTCCCCGCGGCACCCCGCCCGTCGCGCGCGCTCGGCGGCGCTGCCGTCGCCGCCGCCCTCGTGCTCACCGTGGCGCCGGCGGCCCGGGCGGACGACGACGACCTCTTCGGGATCCCCATCGTGCGGGTCGCGCTCGGTCCTGCGATCCACATGCCGGCGACCGCCACCTTCGCGCTCGATCTCGACGTCGGCGCGGGGATCTTGTTCGGCGACGAGGGCTCGTTCGCGGTGGCGCCCGAGCTCGGGTACTCCTTCGACGGCTTCGGCAGCCACGCCTTCAACCTGACGGTCGGCGTCGGAGCCGGCGTGCCGATGGTGTACGCGCTCTACCAGCCGCGCCTGCTCGCCGGCACGCTCGCGCGCGACGACCTCGACGACGGCGCGCGCCACGGCACGGTGGGCATGCGCAACGCGCTCGGCCTGCACATGTTGCTCGACATGTTCAGCCTCGAGGTCGGCCACCAGTTCATGTCCGCGGGCGGCGGGCTCGAGCACGACGTGCACGTCCTCATCGGCACGAACCCGGCCGCCGCGGTGTTCCTCTTCGGCAAGATGCTCGACGGGCTCCGGTAGAGCTCGCGGCGGCCCGTGCGGCCGGCGCCTACAAGACGACGCCGAGCTCGGTGCCGTCGCTCCGCCGCAGCACCTCGGCCTTCGACGCGACGAGCGACACGGCGCGCGCCGCGTAGAACTTCGCGGTCTCGACCTTGCCCGCGTAGAAGCGCGCGTCCTCGTCGCCCTGGCAGAGGGCGGCGAGCGCGGCCGCGTCGTCGAGCTTCACGCCCTTCTGCGCCGCGAGGGCCTCGAGGCGTGGCCAGGCGAGCGTGGCCTGCTCGAGCAGGAGCCAGCCGACCGTGACGGTCCCGAAGAGCTCGAGCAAGGGCGAGGCGTTCAGCATGAGGAGCGCGGGCTTTTCCGCGGCGACCTTGGCGTAGTGCATCGTCGTCGCCACGAGGGCGTCGCGCGCCTTGCCGAGCTCGGCCATCGCCTGGCCGAGCACCGGGTGCTTGGCGTGCTCGCTCACGAGCGCGCTCACGAGGCCGACGAGGTTCTTGAAGTCCGCGCCACCCCGAGCGGGCACCTTGCGCGCCACGAGGTCCATCGCCTGGATGCCGTTCGTGCCCTCGTAGATCGAGGCGATCTTCGTGTCGCGCGCGAGCTGCTCGACGCCGTACTCGCGGAGATAGCCGTAGCCGCCGAGCGTCTGGATCGAGAGCGTGATGGCCTCGTAGCCCCGGTCGGTGGAGAACGCCTTGGCGATGGGCGTGAGCAGCTCGAGCAGACCCTGGTAGCGCTCCTTGTCCTTCGGGTCCTCGGCCGTCTCGGCGAGGTCGAAGTACAGGGCCGCGCGGTAGAGCAGGGCGCGCGTACCCTCGGCGATCGCCTTCTGCCAGAGGAGCATGAGCTTCACGTCGGGGTGCTCGAGGATGTTCGCGTCGCGCCCGGTCGCCGGGTGCTTGCCTTGCTTGCGATCGCGCGCGTAGGCGAGGGCGAGCTGGTAGGCGGCGTTGGAGAGGGCGGCGCCCTGCAGGCCGACGGAGATGCGCGCCTCGTTCATCATCTGGAACATGGCGCGCATGCCCTTGCCCTCCTCGCCGAGCAGCCAGCCGTGGCACGCGCCGTCGGCGCCGAAGACGAGCGTGCAGGTGGGCGAGCCGTGGATGCCCATCTTGTGCTCGATGCCGCTGCAGGTGACGTCGTTGGGCGCGCCGACCGAGCCGTCGGCGTTCACGCGGCGCTTGGGCACGAGGAAGAGCGAGAGCCCACGCGTGCCCTCGGGCGCTCCCTCGACGCGGGCGAGCACGGCGTGGCAGATGTTCTCGGTCATGTCGTGGTCGCCGAAGGTGATGAAGATCTTCTCGCCCTCGATGAGGTAGTGGTCGCCTTCCTTGCGCGCGCGGGTGCGGCAGGCGCCCACGTCGGAGCCGGCGCCGGCCTCGGTGAGGCACATCGTGCCCGACCAGGTGCCCTCGTACATCTTGCGCAGGTAGATCGCTTTCAGCTCCTCGGTGCCGAACACCTCGACGAGGTGCGCGGCGCCGGTGCCGAGCAGCATCTTGAGACAGAAGGCGAGACAGCCGCCGAAGAAGAAGTCGTTGCAGGCGAGACCGAGCGAGTACGGCATGCCCTGGCCGCCCCACTCCGGGTTGTGGACGAAGCCGAGCCAGCCGTTCTCGCGGTAGAGCTTGTAGGCCTCGTGGTAGGGCTTCGGCACGGTGACCTTGCCGGTCGCCTTGTCGAAGGAGCAGCCCTCGGCGTCGGCCACGGCGTTCATGGGCGCGAGCTGGGTGCGCGCGAACTTGAAGGCCTCGTCGAGGATCGCCTCGACGGTGGGGCGGTCGAGATCCTTGTACCGGCTCGTCTGGAACAGCTTCTCGAAGCCGGCGTGGTCGAAGAGGGCGAAGCGGACGTCGCGGGTGTCGGCGATGAGGTCAACCATGGGCCGAGCATGGGCGATTCTTCGCGCGCTGGCTACGGCCGGGTTGCGGTCCACCAGCAGAGGATGAGACCGCCAAGGCGCGGAGGTCGCCAAGAAGAGAAGCAGATGCCGGCGCTCCCAAGCGTCGCGACCCCTTCAACCTCTTGGCGCTCTTGGCGCCTTGGCGGTTGGCTGCACGCACGTCCACCTCGAGCGCGACGGCATGCGGCGGCACAAAGGTGTTCGAGGATCGAGGTCGGTGGTCTAGTCTCCGCTCGCGGTCCACCACGTGATCACGAGTGAACCGGCCCGCGACGACGTCGAGTGCTGCGGCTCGTTGAAGCCCGATCGAGAGGTCGCGACATGAGTACCCACGGCGGAGAGACAGCGGCGGCTTTCGCGGAGCTCGATCGCGCGGTGCGCGCGGCGCTCGAGACCTACTCCAACGTCCACCGCGGCAGCGGGCACGCGTCCGTCGCGACGACGCGCCTGTACGAGCGCGCGCGCGGGCTCGTCCTCGAGCACCTCGGGCTCGACCGCGGGCACGTGGTCGTCTTCTGCGCACCGGCACGCGCGGCGGCGCTCACACGCGATCTCGACCCGGGGAGCTACCGCGTCGTGTCGAGCGAGGAGCTCGGGTTGCCGCTCGGCGTCCGCGCGGTGGCGGTCCGCAAGCGGGCGCTGCCGCGGGGCGCGCCGCACGAGCCCGGCGGGGGCACGGCCCGGCTGGTCGCGCGGGAGTGGGTCGTGTGGGCCGGCGCACCGGACCGGTTCGAGCCGGGGACGCCCGCCGTCGTGAACGTCGTGGCCTTCGCCCAGGCGCTGAGAATGGTGCAGCGCTCCGGGCCCGATCTCTTCCGACAGCCGGCGCTGCCCGAGGCGCCGCGCGGCGACGGTCTCGAGCACCTCGTCGGGGCGGAGCTCCTGGGTGAGCTTCGAAAGACGAGGCTCGGCGCCGGGCTGCGCGTCCCGACGGCGGAGGGCGAGCGCCGCTACGTCCACCTCGACTACGCCGCCAGCGCCCCCACCTTCGCACCGATCGCCGACGCCTTCTTGCGGGCACTGCGACTGCCGGCGTCGGCCCGGGACGAGGTCGTGCGCGCGACGCGCGCCATCTGCGCCGAGGCGATGGGGGCGCCCGTGGCGGACCACGACGTGGTCTTCACCGCCAACACCACCGAGGCCATCCACCTCGTCGCGGAGGCCATGGGCCGCGCGGTCGACCCAGGCATCGACCCGGTCGTGGTCACCACCCTGCTCGAGCACACCTCCAATGACCTGCCGTGGCGCGGGCTGCCCCGTGGCTCCGTCGTCCGGCTGTCGATCGACGAGGAGGGATTCGTCGACCCGAAGGAGCTCGAAGCCATCCTCGGCGCGCACCACGAGGGCCGCCACGGGCGCCGGCGGGTCGTGCTCGTGGCGGTGAGCGGCGCGTCCAACGTCCTTGGGTCGTGCAACGACCTCGCGCAGATCGCGCGCCTCGCTCACCAGTACGGCGCGCGCCTGCTCGTCGACGCGGCGCAGCTCGTCGCGCACCGGCCGGTCACCATGGCCGCGTCTGGCATCGACTACCTCGCGTTCTCGGCCCACAAGATCTACGCGCCCTTCGGCTGCGGCGCACTCGTGGCGCGGCGCGAGCTGCTCCAGCTCGACGCCGACGGCGAGGCGATCCGGGCGTCCGGCGAGGAGAACGTGGCCGGGATCGCCGCGCTCGGTGAGGCCCTCTCGCTCCTCGGCCGCATCGGGATGGACGTCGTCGAAGCGGAGGAGCGGGCCCTGACGACGCGGGCGCTCCACGGCATGGCCGGCATCCCCGGGCTCCAGATCTACGGCGTGCAGGACCCAGCGGCGGCCCGGTTCTCCCAGAAGGTGGGCGTCATCGCATTCGCGCTGAAGGGCATGATGGCCGACCGGGTAGCCCAGGAGCTGGCGCTCAGGGCGGGCATCGGCATCCGGGCCGGCTGCCACTGCGCCCACCTCGTGGTCAAGCAGCTCGTCGGGATCGGCCCCTTCCTGGAGCGCTTCCAGCGCGCGATCGTGACGCTGTTCCCACGCCTGCAGCTGCCCGGCGTCGCCCGGGTGAGCCTCGGGCTCGGGAGCACCGTGGAGGACGTCGATCTCCTGGTGCACGCGCTCGCGGAGCTCGCCCTTCGGCCGCGAAAGACCAGGGCCGACGTGCGCCGAGGGATGGACTCCTTCGCCGAGGCGGTCGCGCAGCGGACCTACGCCCTGCCCTTGCGATGAAGCGTCAGCCGACCCGCCGGAAATCCATCCCGGCCGCGCGCGCCGCCGCCCCGTCCGCGTCCTCGCGATCGCCGACGACGAGGCAGCGGCCGGCGGGCACGCCGAGCCGCTCGGCCGCGCGGAGGTAGCCGTCCGGGTCGGGCTTCAGGCGCTCGGGACCGCCCGGCTCCCCGGCCGCGACGACGGCGTCGAAGAGCGCGTCCGCGCCGAGCGCGGCGAGCTTCTTCCGTGCCGGGTAGTCGCTCACGAGCGCGGTCCGGCCGCCCGCGGCGCGGAAGGCAGCGATCGCCGCGAGGAGCGGGCGGCGGCGAAACCAGCGCACGTATTTCCCGGGGCGCGCGTGCATCCACGCGTCGATCACCGACTCGACCCGCGCGAGGTCGTGCCCGAGCGCCGCGGCCGTGCGCTCGAGCTGCGCGCGAAACGGGTCGCGTGCGCCCTCGCCGCGCACGGCCTCGTGCTCCTTTCTGAAGCGCCGCACGACCGCCACGGCGCCCCAGCCCGTCAGCGCCAGCTCCGCCGCCATCGCGAGCTTGACCGGTAGCGGGTGGTAGAGCGTGCCGTCGAGATCGACGAGCCAGGCGTCGTGGGTGCGGGTGCCGGTGGCGGTCATGG
>JADLAB010000480.1 GCA_020848455.1 Polyangiaceae bacterium | reverse complement strand
GCCACGACGCCGAGCGCGTCCGGCGGCGCCTCGGGCGCTTCGCGGTCGAGCCGGCGTCGCCGCGCCTGCGCGCCCAGGCGCTCTCGGGCGGCAACCAGCAGAAGCTCGTCCTCGGCCGCGCCCTCGATCGGCAGGTGCGCGCGCTCGTCGTGGCCCAGCCCACGCGCGGCGTCGACGTGGGGACGGCGCGCCGCATCCAGAGCGCGCTCGCCGAGGCGGCGGCGGCCGGCGCGGCGGTGCTGTGCGTGAGCGCGGACCTGTCCGAGCTCGCCGCGCTCTGCCACCGCATCGTCGTCGTGCGCCGCGGGCGCATCGTGTGCGAGCTGCCGCCCGACGCGTCCGAGGACGCCTTCGGCCGCGCCATGCTCGGCGTGGAGGCGGCGTGAGCACGTCGACGGCGGCGCTGCGCACGGGTGTGACGTGGTGGCGCGTGCTCTTCGTGACCTCGGCCGCGCTGCTGGTGCTCGCCCTCGTGTGCTTCGCCTTCGGGCAGGCGCCGCTCGTCGTGCTCGAGCGCGCCTATGCGGGCACGTGGGGCACGCCCTACGGCATCGGGCAGGTGATGTTCAAGGCGACGCCGCTGCTCTTCTGCGGCCTCGCATTCCACGTGGCCTTCCGCGCGGGCCTGTTCAACATCGGCGCCGAGGGGCAGCTCGCGCTCGCGAGCCTGGCGGCGGCGTGGGTCGCCTCGAAGCTCCCGGCGTCCGTGCCGGCGGTCCTCGCCCTGCCCGCGACGCTCGCGGTCGCGATGCTGGTCGGCGGTGGCTACGCGGCCATCGCCGGCGTGCTGCGCGCGCGCTTCGGGGTCCACGAGATCATCGCGGGCATCATGCTGAACCGCTCGGCCGACGTGCTCCTGCCCTGGGTGCTCGCCGCCGGGCTCGGCGCCGACAGCATGCGCAGCGCGGACATCGCCCCCGGCGCGCGCCTGCCGCGACTCGACTTCATCCCGGGCCTGCACGGCAGCGCGGCGAGCCTCGCCTTCCCGCTCGCCGTGCTCTCTGCCTTCGGGCTCTACTTCTGGCTCGACCGGACGCGGCCCGGCCGCGAGATGCGCTGGATCGGCCTGGGGCCCGACGCCTGTCTCGCCCAGGGCGTCGAGGTGCCGCGGCGGCGCATCGAGGCGATGTGCCTCTCGGGCGCCATCGCCGCGCTCGGGGTGACCGGCACCGTGCTCGGCTACAAGGGCTACTACGAGCTCGGCCTCGGCAGCGGCGCGGGCTTCTCCGGCATCGCGGTCGCGATGCTCGGGCGCGCGCACCCCGTCGCGCTCGTGGGCGCGGCCCTGCTCTTCGGCACGCTCGCGCAGGCCGGTCTCGCGGTGAACGCCGCGGTGCCCAAGGAGGCGATGGCCGTGCTCGAGGCGCTCGTGATCCTGCTCGTGGCGGGCTCCGCGCACGGCGACCGTGCCCGGCGCGCGCGACCCGACGGGGCGAGGCCGCCCGCGCCGGACGCGCCCGCCGAGCCGCTCCCGGACGCGCCTGCCGAGCGGGGCCGGAGCCCGGAGGCCACGCCATGAGCAGCTGGCTCAGCATGCTGCCCGAGACCCTGCGCATCTCGGTGCCCTACGCGTGCGCGGCCGTGGCGGGCGTCTGGGCCGAGCGCTCGGGCGTCATCCACATCGGGCTCGAGGCGGTGCTGCTCACGAGCTCGTTCTCGTCCGTCGCCGCGGCAGTCGCGAGCGGCAGCCTGCTCGTCGGGATGCTCGCGGGCGTGCTCGCCGGCGTCGTCGTCAGCGTCGGGCACGCCCTGCTCGTCGAGCGCGCGCGCGTCGACGCCGTGGTGAGCGGCGTGGCGCTCAACCTGCTCGCCTACGCCGCCACGCGCCTCGCGCTCCGCGGCCTCTACGACAGCGCCTCGAACTCGCCCTCGATCGCGGGCTTCGAGCTCGGTCCGAAGGGCGGCGACGTGGGCGCGATGCTGGCGCGCGTGCTGCTCGACCCCGTGACCCTCGCCGCCGCGCTCGTCATCGCGGCGAGCCCGTGGTTGCTCGCGCGCACGCGGCTCGGCCTGCGCCTGCGGGCGTGCGGGGAGAGCCCGGAGGCGGCCCGCTCGCTCGGCATCGACGTAGTGCGCACGCGCGTCCTCGCGCTCGCCATCTCGGGCGCGGTGGGCGCGCTCGGGGGCGTGCACCTCGCCTTCGACCAGCACCGCTTCGAGAGCGGCATGTCCGCCGGTCGCGGCTTCATCGCGCTGGCGGCCGTCGTGCTCTCCGGCTGGCGCGCCGGCCGCGCCGCGCTCGCCTGCCTCGTGTTCGGGGCGCTCGAGGCGCTGCAGATCGCGCTCCAGGACGTGAGCGGCACCTCGAAGGCGACGACCCTCGTGCAGCTCTTGCCATACGTGGCGACCCTCGTCGTGCTCGCGCTCGGCATCGGCCGAGCGGCGGCGCCGCGCGGGCTCGGTCAGCGCGTCGACGACGGCTGACGACCGCCCCGCCCTCAGCGCGCCCGCGCGGCGAGCGCCTGCGGTGCGCGGCTGCCGCGGTGCGCCCGCGAGCGCCGGAACAGCGCGCGCCAAGGCCAGCCCACGAGCCACACGAAGCACGCGAGCAGCGCCACCGCCGTGGCGAAGAGGAAGGCGAGGACGAGCAGGAGCTTGGGACTAGCCATGGCGGGAGCGGACCGGCGGTCGAGGAGGTTCAGAGCGTGGAGCGACCCGAGAGGGCCACCGGCGCCGGCGTGCGGCGCAGCCGGAAGACCGCGTACACCGGGTAGTGATCGCTGCGACCGAGCGGGACGGGCCGGCAGTCGAGCGGCTCGAGCGCGGCGTCGTGGAGGATGTGGTCGAGCTCGAGCGCGATGCCGTCGCCCCCGAGATCCCAGCGCCAGGTGACGGAGGGCGCGTCGAACTGCGAGAGGGCCGAGCGGAACCCGCGCTCCTCGAGGAAGCCGACCGCGCCGCCCGAGCGCCCCTCGTTGAAGTCGCCGGCCACGAGCGTCGGCAGGCCCGGATCGAGCGCCGGGAAGAAGCGCTCGATCTCGGCGCGGCGGAGCGGCGGGGTCGTGAAGTAGCCCGACACGACGCTGCCCGACTCGCTGACGGCCGGGTGCAGGTGCACGTCGAGCAGCTGCAGCGTGCCGAGCGGGGTCGAGGCGAGCACGCGCCACGCCGGAAACCAGCCCGTGTCGCTCGCGATGTACTCGCGTGGGTCGAGCTCGAAGCGCGACAGGACCCCGAGCCCCCCGGCGCGGCAGCAGTGCCGGAACACCATGTGTGGGTAGCGGTCCGAGAGCTCGCGCCGGAGCGCCTCTTCCCACTCGGGGGTCGTCTCCTGCAGGAGCACGAGATCGGCGAAGCTGCGCCGGATGGCCTCGACGCCCGCGGGGTCGCCGCCGAGCCCGAAGTTCAGGTTGTAGCTGAGCACGCTCAGGTGGGGCTCGCCGGGCGTCGGGAGCTCGGGCTGCCGCGGCGCGGGCCCGCAGGCCGCGAGCCCCCACACCACGGCCAAGATGCCGATCTCCCTGCCCCGCTGCGTCACGTCCCCTGATACGCCCGGGCGGCGAGAGTCTTCCCTCGAGGGACCGGAGTTGTCAGTCGTCAGTTGTCAGTCGTCGGCCCCGGAGCCGGAGCGAGAGGCGTCCGCTCGGCCCGGAGGGCCGTCTGGGGCTGATGACTGTCGACCGACAACCGACGACTTCCGAGCGCGATCGACCACGCCTACGGCTTGCGGACCGGTCCGATCGTCGGAGGCACCTCGCCGCGTGCCAGCGCCCCGAGGAAGCTCGTCACGAGGACGCCGCCGGCCGGGTCGTCGTACATGACGAAGTGACCGTCGCGACCCGCGGGCGCGGCGAGCTGCACGAGGGCGAGCGTCGCCTGGCCCCCGGCCGCGTTGCCGCGCGCCGTCGGGGCCGCCGCGACCCCGCGCATCGTGAGCCCGAGGACCGGGCGCAACACCGGCTCGAGCGGGGTCGCACCGAGCGCGGTCGCGAGCGCCTCGCTCACCTCGGCGACGTTCATCGAGTCGGTGGGTCCCTCGAAGAGCAGCACGCTGCGCCCCGCGCGTCCGGGCAGGAGCTCGGCGTAGAGCGGCGCGTAGCTCTGCGGATCCACGCTGTCGACGAAGGTCTGCGCCATCGCCATGAACGGGTGGTACTCGTCGAGCTCGCCGCGCTTCAGGCCGAGCAGGGTCTCGATGACGGGGCGCGCCGGGATGTCCTGACGCCGGGTGGTCCCGATGCGCGCGTTGCCGCCCGCGCCGGACAAGACGACGCCGCGCACCAAGGGATCCACCGCCGCGACGAGCGCCGCCGACTGGCTGCCCTGCGAGTGGCCCGCGACCATGAGCTTGCCGGGATCGAAGCGCGGCAGCGCCGGACCGCCCTCGGCCGGTGCGAGCAGCGGTGCGCCGTCGGGCCGCGTCGCCCGGGCGAAGTCCGTCGCGAGCAGCAGCCGCCCGAGCAGGGCCATGTCCGCGGCGGCCTGGTGCAGGTTGCCCACGATCGCCGCGGGCCGGAGCGCGTTGTAGAACAGCATCTCCGAGCCCCTGCCCCCGACCGGCAGCGGGATGCGGATCCCGAGGATGCGGAAGGCCGGCTCCTCGAGGCTCCCCGGCCGCGCGCCGACGGGATCGGCCCCGCCGTGCAGCGGCTGATCCGTGCCGACCACGGCGACGCCCGCCTGGGCCGCCCAGCCCGCGAAGTCGCGGCGCCCGAGGTAGCTCATGGCGTCGCCCGTCGTGCCGTGCGCCACGACGAGCAGGGGATAGCCCCCGGGGGGCATCGGCGTGCGGGGCACGGTGAGGACGAAGCGGGCGCGCAGCATGTTGCCGCACTCGGGCGCGTTGTAGCGGCTCGACGCGGGCACCGGCACCGGGGTCGGCCTGCCCCCCTCGCCGCGCACGAGCATGCCGCCGCGGTCGAGGTAGGGGGCGCGCTCGAGCTCGGTCTGGAAGCTCGGCGTGCAGTAGTAGCCGCGCACGATGCCGTAACCCGCGGCGCCGTCGGCCGGAAGCCAGTCGGCGGCGAGCAGCTTCGGCTGGAACCCCGTGGCGAGGGTGCCGAGCGAGTCCACGAGCGCCGTGAGCGACCGGGCGGGCACCTGGGTGCGGAACAGCGCCACGGCCGCGACGTCTGCCCGCGCGATGCCGCCCTGCTCGAGCAGCTCGAAGGCGGGCGCGTGCGCGGCGCGTGCGCGCTCCTCGCCGGGATCGGGGCGCGGGAGCGTCCACTTCGTGAGCTCGAGGTCGCGCGCCGTGCCGAGCGGCTTGCCGGCGGCGTCGCCGAGCGAGCGCAGCACCACGGCGGCGTAGAGCGTGCCGGGCCGCAGCATGAAGCCCGGTACCGGCTGGGCCGCGAGCGTGTTCCGCGGCACGTAGGCGAGATCCTCGGCGTAGTAGCGGAACAGGAGCGGCACGCGCTCGCCGCGGTGCGAGCTCGCGGGATCCACGTCGACGAGCTGGACCTGCGCGTCCGGCCGCAGGCTCGCCTCGGGCCGCGGCAAGGCCCCTTCGCGGAGCGGGCCGGAGAAGCGGAAGTAGACGACCGGCGCGACCGAGAACGCGTCGAGCTCGGCGTCCGCATCGGCGAGCCCCGCGCCGAGCACGAAGGAGTCGTAGCCCGGCACGTCGCGCCAGACGATGCGCCCGTCCGCGCCGCGGCGCGCCTCGCTCGGGAAAGGCAGCTGCCAGAAGGCTCCCTCGGCGGCGAGATCGCGGTGCAGATCGAAGCTCGCGCGGGTGTCCCCCGGCAGGCCGTCGGCCTGCAGGTAGGGCGGTGGCGCGGCCGGCGCGGGCGGGGATGGGCCGGCCTCTCCGGTCGTCGAGCCGCAGCCAGTGACGAGCGCGAGGCCGAGCCCGAGCCCGAGCCAGGCGGCGCGAACGGTGGCGGCGGAAGAAGGCAGGCGCGGCGACATCCCGTTCATTGTGGTCGAGCCGAGGCCCGCTGGCCATGGCGAGCACGGCTGCACCACGGCCTCCCTGCCGAAGCGATTGCGCACACCGGCAAAAGGCGCTCTATTGGCGCGCACCGAGGTCGACCCATGCTCCGCTCCTTGTGCTTCGCTTCCCTGCTCGCCGGCGTCCTCTGCGCGTGTGGCGGGCGAAGCCCCATGTCCGCCGAGGGCCACGGCAGCGGCGCGACCGGCGGCACGAACGGGACGGGGGCCGGCGGCTCCGACGGCGGCGGCAGCCCGACCGGGGGCGCCGGCGGCAGCGGCGCCACGGGCGGCGCCGGCGGCACGGGCGGCACCCCCTTCAACCCGATCGACTGCCTCGCCTGCGTCGGTCAGAGCTGTCCCGAGGTGCTCTCGTGCATCACGGACTCGGCGTGCGCCCAGGGCATCCTCTGCACGGTGCAGAACTGCCTCGCGGGCGGGCAGCCCGATCTGCTGTGCGTCGCGGGCTGCTTCGACGGCGACATCCAGGCCGCGATGGACGCCTTGCAGGCCTTCAGCTGCATCTTCGGCACCTGCGGCGACTACTGCTCCGGCCTGCCGCTGCCGGGCGGCGGCTTTCCCCCGGGCGGCTGACGCCCGGCCCCGGCTCCACGCCCGCGCGTCGACGAGCCCGGATGGCCCGGCCCCGCTACCGCACCGCCCTCGTGACGGGGGCCTCGAGCGGCCTCGGGCGCGAGCTCGCGCTCGGGCTGGCGGCCGGCGGCGTGCGCGTCTTCGCGTGCGCACGCCGGGCGGCGCTTCTCGACGAGCTCGTCGCCGCCATCGGCGCCGCGGGCGGCACGGCGGAGGCGTGTCCGCTCGACGTCGCCGACGGCGAGCGAACGGCTGCGACGCTCCGCCGCATCGACGAGCGCTCCGGCGGGCTCGATCTCGTGGTGGCGAACGCCGCCGTCGGCGCGCCGCGCGACGTGGCACCCTACGCCTGGGAGGCCGTGCGCGCGGCCCTGCACGTGAACCTGTGCGGCGCCGCGGCGACGCTGACCGGCGCCCTGCCCGCCATGGTCGCGCGGGGCCGCGGTCACCTCGTCGGCATCTCGTCGCTCGCGTCCTTCGGCGCGCTGCCGGCCGCCGCGGCGTACTCGGCGCCGAAGGCCGGCCTCTCGATGCTGCTCGCGTGCCTGCGGCTCGACGTCGTGCCGCTCGGGATCGACGTGACCACCGTGCACGCCGGCTTCATCGCGACGCCGATGACCGCGCGCTCCACGCACCGCATGCCGCAGCGCTGGAGCGCCGCGCACGCCGCGCGGCACGTCCTCGCGCGCCTGCCGAGTGCGCCGGCGGAGATCGCCTTCCCCGAGCCGCTCGCGTCGGCCACGCGCTGGCTCGCGCGCCTGCCGCGCCCCGTGCGCGAGCGCCTGCTGCGCCGCCTCGGCTGAGCCTGGATCTCACGCGGCGCGCGAGGCTACGGGCACCAGGGCTCCAGGCTCCAGGCGGGATTCGGACCGGGCGACCCATCGCGAGGTCGCCCGGACGGTGACCTCGCGGCGGTCCACTCGGCGCGGATGGCTCCCTGAAGCCCGTAGCCGGTGGTCTGGAGCCTTCTCGCTCGCGCGAATCAAGGCGGACCGGGGGTCAGCGCAGCCGCTTGCGCTCGGCGTTCTTGCCGAGGTTCGTGCGGCGGCCGTGCTGGTTGTAGAGGTGCGCGTACATGGCGCCGAGCAGCGCCGACACGACGACGAGCGCGCCCACGCCGAGGAACCAGATGAAGCCGCCGAGCAGCGGGACGAGCGCCAGGATCTTCAGGGCGCCCACGACGACGAGGACGGCGACCGACGCGACGAGCGCCACCGAGAACGGCGCCGCGTAGAAGAGCCCGAGGCCGGGGACGAGGCCGATGAGGGCGCCGAGGAGCACGCTCTTCTTCTGTCCGGCCGCGAGGGCGCGCCCACCGGAGGCGCCCCGCGCGAGGCCGAGCGCGCGCGCCGGCGGCTCCCAGGCCTCGAGGTCGCGCACGAGCTTCGCCGCCGTGCCCTCCTTCTTCGCGCCCGGCCCCTTCACGGTCAGGCCCTTGACCCGGTAGACGAGGACGGCGTCCTCTTCGTCCACGTCGACGTCGAGGCGACCGTCCTTGGCCATCTTGTCGAGCCATGCCTCGGCCGTCGCGGGGCGCATCTTGAGGTGCGCGACCACGTTGGCCGTGGTGATGGGCGTGCCTTCGCTCGCGAGCTCGATCACCGCTGTCTCGAATTCGGGGAACTTCATGGTGCAAACGTGGCAAGCATCATAACCACGGCGCCCGGGCGCGCCCGGGCAATCGGTGAGCGCAAACGTGCGCGGCTCGGGGCACGGTGGCGCGGGCTCATGGCAGGCCCCGCGCGATGACGAGGCGCTGCACCTCGGTCGCACCCTCGTAGATGCGCAGCGGCCGGATGTCCCGGTAGAGCGCCTCGACGACGCTGCCCGCCAGCACGCCGCTGCCGCCGTGGAGCTGCACGGCGCGGTCGATGATGCGCTGGGCCGTCTCGGTCGCGAACATCTTGGCCATGGCCGCGACGGCGCTCGCGCGCGCGCGCTCCGCGCCGCCCGCCTCGCCCGCCGGGCCGCGCGTGTCCTTGTCGTGGGCCGCACGGGCGACGAGCAGGCGGGCGGCGTCGCGCTCGGTCGCCATGTCGGCGAGCGTCGCCTGCACGGTCGCGAGCTCCCACAAGGGCTTGCCGAACTGCCGGCGCGCGCGGACGTGCGCGAGCGCCTCGTCGAGGGCGCGCGAGGCCATGCCGTTCGCCGCGGCGCCGACCGTCACGCGGAAGGCGTCGAGCGTGCGGAGCGCGAGCGCGAGACCGGCGCCCTCGGCCCCGAGCAGCTCGGCGCGGCAGCCGTCGAAGCGGAGCTTGCCGATGGGGTGGTCGCCCGACAGCGCCTGGGCCTCCGTCGCGAGCCCGGGAGCGCCGCGCTCGACCAGGAAGGCGGTGATCGCCCGCTTGCCGGCGCCGGGCTCGACCGTGGCGAACACCACGATCACGTCGGCGATGGGAGCGTTCGAGATGAGCGTCTTGTCGCCGTCGAGCCGGTAGCCGGCCCCGTCCTTCGTGGCGCGGGTGCGGAGCGAGACGACGTCGCTCCCCGCCTCGGGCTCGGTGAGCCCGAAGGCCGCGACGCGCTCGCCCGCGAGGAGATCGGGCACGAGGCGGGCGCGCTGCGCGGCGCTGCCGGCGAGCGCGATGGGGTAGCTGCCGAGACCTTGGACGGCGAAGAGCGCGTCGGCGAGCGCGCTCGTGTAGCCGAGCGCCTCGCGCACGAGCACGAGCGTGCGCACGTCGCTCGCCGCCGGGCCGAGCTCCGCCGCGGTCGCAGCCCCGCGCGGCACGAGGTGCGCGAACAGGCCGTGCTCCCGGCCGAGCGCCCGGACGACGGCGCGCGGCTCCGCATGCGGCGCCCGGGCGAGCGCCGCGGCGACGCTGGCGAGCTCCGCCGCGAGCGCGTGGTGCTCGGCCGCGAAGAAGGGCCCGAGGCCGACGCTCGTGAGCGAGTCGGGCCGCGGGCTCATGCGCCGTGCTCGCCCGTGGGCTCGGTGGCACCGGGGAGGGTCGAGGCCGCCGGCGGCGGCTCGGGGTCGCACACCTCGCTGCCCACGAAGCACGGGGTGCTCTTCTGCCGGTTCGCCTCGTAGGCGATGCGGAAGTCGCGGTGGCCCATGCAGATCGCCTGGGCTTGCGCCTCGGCCTCGATGGCGTGCGCGAGTGACATCGTGCCCTCGGCGTCGAGCATCTTCTTCGTCATCGCGTGCGCGAAGGCCGGGCCGCGGGCGAGGCGCTCGGCCCACTCGTGCGCCGTCGCGAGGCATGCGGCGGCGTCCGGGACCACGCGGTTGACGAGCCCGATGGCGAGGGCGCGCTCGGCGTCGATGACGTCGCCGAAGAAGAGCAGCTCGGCAGCATGCGCGCGTCCGACGAGCCGCGGCACGAGGTAGCTCGCGCCCATGTCTGCGCCCGACAGCCCGACCTTCGGGAAGATGAACCCGAAGCGCGCGCTCGCCGCCGCGATGCGCAGATCGCACGCGGCAGCGATGACCGCCCCGGCGCCCACCGCCACGCCGTTGACCGCCGCGACGACCGGTCGCGACAGCTCGCAGAGGCTCTGGATGAGCGCGCCCGTGACGCGCGTGAACTCGTAGAGGCCCTTCGGGTCGCGCTCGAACAGCTCGGCGATGATCCCCTCGACGTCTCCGCCCGAGCAGAAGCCGCGGCCCCGGCCCGTGAGCACGACGGCGCGCACCTCGGGCAGGCGCTCGAGCGAGCGCAGGGTCTCGCGGAGCTCGCCGTACACCTCGAAGGTGAGCGCGTTGAGGCGCTCGGGGCGGCTCAGGGTGAGCGTCGCGACGCCGCGCTCGACCACGAGCTCGAAGCTTCGCGGCGCGAGCGTCACGGCGCGCCTCCCGCGCTCGCGTCCGGCATCGGGAGCACGGCCGTCGCGAGCAGCTCGCAGAGCGCACCCTTCTCGATGAGCCCCGCGACGCCGATGAGCGCCATGGCGGGGTAGTGCTTGCCGAAGTGCTTGCGCCAGATGGCGCCGAGCTCGCGCTGGCTCGCCTCGTAGGCCGGCAGATCGGTGCAGAAGAACGTGAGCGTGACCACGTGCTCGGGCGCGCCCCCCGCCGCTCGCACCACGGCGAGCACGTTGGCGAGCGCCTGGTCGAACTGCGCGGGCAGGTCCGGCCCGACGATCTCGCAGCGCTCGTTCCAGCCCACCTGCCCCGCGACGTGCAGGCTCCGACCCACGGCGAGCATGCCGTTCACGTAGCCCTTCGGCCGCGGCCAGCCGGGCGGTTCGACGACGGTGATGTGCGAGGCGCTCATGTGTTTCTCCCGGGGTGCTCGGAACGTCGCAGCGGTCGGTCAGCGCATGGTCTGGCCGCCGTCGAGGGCGACCGCCTGACCGTGGATGCCGCGCGCGGCCTCGGCGCACAGGCACACGACGAGGTGCGCGACCTCGTCGGGCTCGACCATGCGCCGCTTGGGCGACATGTTCTCGAGGGTGCGGCGCGCCTGCTCGGGGCTGCGGCCCGTGGTCTCGGCGATGCGCGCGATGGCGCGGTCGGCCATCTCGGTCTCGACCCAGCCGGGGCAGACGGCGTTGAGCGTGACCGGCGTGCGCGCGATCTCGAGCGCCACCGCGCGCATCATGCCGAGCAGGGCGTGCTTGCTCGCGCAGTAGGCGCTCGAGTACGCGTAGCCCGCGAGCCCCGCGTTCGACGCGACGAGCACGACCCGGCCGTAGTCGGCCTCGATCATGCGCGGGATGAGCGCGCGGCACAGGCGAAAGGCCCCGAGCGCGTTGACCGCCATGAGCTCCTCGAACACGGCGTCGTCGGTGCGCTCGAAAGGCAGGCTGGCGGCGAGCCCGGCATTGCTGACGAGGATGTCGACCCGCCGCTCGAGACGCCCGAGCGCCTCCGTCACCGAGCTCGCCTTGCCGACGTCCATCGGCAGCACGGTGGTGCGGGTCGGGCCGAGCTCCTCCGCGACGCGCTCGAGATCGGCGGTCGTGCGGGCCACGAGCACGACGTGGGCGCCCCGCTCCGCGAGCCGGCGGGCGACGGCACGGCCGATCCCCCGCCCCGCCCCCGTCACGAGTGCCGTCCGCCCGTCGAAGCCCGATCCCTCGTGCGTCATACGAGGTCGCGTAGCCCGACCTCCGCGCGCCGAGAAGGGCCAAGTCCCGAGGGCGCTTTTCGGGGTCGGCTCAGGTGTGGTATTGACCGTCGACAATCGGCGAGTATTTCCCGGTTCGAGCGCGATCGGCCGCCCCCTCGGGCCACGCCGTCGCGCCCCCAGGCGGTGCGGGGGCCACCGCCAAACAACAAAAATTCCGGTCACTTACCGATTCAAGCAGGAGACCCCATGGCAAGGAAGATCACCGAGGACTGCATCAACTGCGCGGCCTGCGAGCCGGAGTGCCCGAACGAGGCCATCGCGCAGGGCGACGACGTCTACGTCATCGACGCCGAGAAGTGCGACGAGTGCGAAGGCAAGGACGAGGTCGCGTGCGTCAGCGTGTGCCCCGTCGCCGACACGGCGATCGTGAAGGCCTGAAGAGGCGCCAGCCGCCCACGCCGGGCGTGCTCGGCGTGGGCGACCCACGCAGCGTCCGCGCATCCGCCCGCCCCCGGCGCTTCAATCGCGCGCTCGTTTGGGGCAGGATGGTCGTATGCGCTGCACACGCTCGGACCTCGCGCACCTCGCCGTGACGTTCCTCGCGCTCGGCGCGAGCGCTTGCACCGAGAGCGATCCCGGACCGGCCGCCGCCGAGGCGATCTACGTGCTGCCCGCGACGCCGAGCGTGGTCTCGGACGAGCGCTTCTTCGACCACCCGTGGCCTAGCGATCTCCGCACGGTCGACGGCGCGCCCGTGTTCACGGGCTTCCACAATCCGAAGGGCGTGGCGCTCGTCGAGGAGTACGTCGGGCTCACCGCGGGCCTGTTCGACGGGTTCTCGCCCGTCGCGCCCGGGTACCTGCGCTTCAGCGAGGCGCTCGACCCGGCGAGCCTGCCCGCGACGCCGCTCGCGGCGACCGACCCCGACGCGACCGTGCAGCTCGTCGACGTCGATCCTGGCTCGCCGACCCACGGCGAGCGGCGCCTCGTGTCCGTGTCGTTCCGGGCCGAGGGCGGCGTCTACGTCGTGCCGAACACCCTGCGGTTCATGCCGACGCTCGGCTTCCCGCTCGCGCCCGACACCACGTACGCGCTCGTCGTCACGCGCTCGGTGCGCACCGCGGGCGGCCTGCCGGTCAACCCGAACGCCACGCTGCGCCAGGCGCTCGGGCTCGACGCCCCCGAGACGCCGGAGGCCAGCGCGGCCGCGACCGAGCTCGCGCCGACCGTGGTCGAGCTCGCGGCCCTCGGCTTGCCGGCCGACCGCATCGCGCACCTCGCGGTCTTCCGGACCTCGAGCCCGCGGCGCGAGCTGTTCGCCGTGCGCGACGACGTGCGCGCCAACGTGCCCGCCCCCGATTTCCTGCCGAACGACTGGAGCCCGGTCGACGTCGGCCCGGCTTACGACGAGTACCGCGGGCGCTACGGCCCCTCGCCGAACTACCAGGCGGGCCTCTTGCCCTTCTGGCACTACGGCGACGGCGGGCAGTTCAACTTCGTCAACGGCGTGCCCGCCGTCGTCGACACCTTCGATCTGCGCTTTTCGCTCACCGTGCCGAAGGCCGCCAGCTGTCCGATGCCGTCCGCCGGCTACCCCATCGTGCTCTTCGCGCACGGCACGGGCGGCAGCTACACCTCGCACCTGAAGTTCGCCGACACGCTCGCGGGCAAATGCCTCGCCTCGATGGGCGTCGACCAGATCTTCCACGGCGACCGGCCGGGAGCCCCCGCCACCATCGGCGACATCGAGCTCCTGTTCTTCAACTTCCAGAACGCCGTGGCCGCGCGCACGAACGGGCAGCAGTCGGCGATCGACGAGGTGCAGCGCGCGCGGCTCTTCACCGAGACCGGCGCGTACATCCCGTCCGCCGTGTCGGCCACCGGCGCGCCGATCCGCTTCGACGGCAGCCGGGTGCTCTTCATGGGGCACTCGCAGGGCGGCATCAACGGGCCGCTCTACTTCGCGGCCGACGACTCGTGCCGCGGCGGCGTGCTGTCGGGCTCGGGGTCGGTCATCGGCATCGCGCTCCGCGACAAGACCGCGCCCGCCCCGGGCGTCGCCGGCCTCGTCAAGAGCGTGCTCCTCGGTCTGCAGCCGCCCGACTACGGCGAGTTCGACCTCTACCACCCGGCGATCATGCTCGTGCAGTCCATCGTGGACGAGCTCGACGGGGCGAACTACGCGGCGGTCAGCATCGCGGCGCCGCGCGAGGGTTTCCTGCCGAAGAGCATCTACATGACCGAGGGCATCGGCCCCGACGGCGTCGGGGACAGCTACGCCCCGCCGAAGGGCATCGAGGCCCATGCCATCGCCCTCGGCCTGCCCCTGCAGCTACCCGGCACGCACCCGATCGAGGAGCTCGCCTGGGGCGGTCCGACGGCCGTGGAGGTGCCCCCCGAGGGCCTCAGCGGCAACCTGGCGAACGGCCAGGCGACCGGTCTTTTCGCGCAGTTCGCGCCCGTCGGCGGATCGGACGGCCACTTCGTGGTCTACGACGTGCCCGAGGCGCGCGAGCAGGCGGGCGAGTTCCTGCGCCGCCTGGCCGACGACCCCAAGGGAGGCGTGGCACCGCTCCAGCCTTGAGCCGGCGGACGCGGGCGTCGTCCCGGCAGGGTCGGCTGGGCGACGCTTGCGTGCTCGCGGGCTTGGCGCAACGGCGCCGGCCGTGATAGCCGTAAGCACCATGATGCGTAGGCCGGTGTGGTTGCTCGGGGCAGGTGTGTGTTTGGCGGCGGCCGTGGGGCTCACGGCGGTCTCGACCCTCGCGGTCGCGAGCGACGCCGGGCGCGTGGTCGCGCTCGACGCACAGAACAAGGTGCAGGCCGAGGCCTACACGGTCGAGATGAAGGCGTCGGGCGGCTACCAGGCGGGCAAGGAAGGCACCGTCGAGCTCACGCTCGCGTCGAAGACCGGCTACCACGTCAACGAGAAGTACCCGATCAAGTTCAAGCTCTCGGACCCGGCGCCCGAGGGCGTGAGCTACCCGAAGGCCGTGCTCAAGCGCGACGACGCGAGCTGCGACGCCGCGCGCTGCACCTTCCAGGTGCCCTTCGTGCCGGCGCGCGCGGGCAAGGCCAAGGTGACGGGCGTGTTCGCGTTCAGCGTGTGCAGCGACGCGAGCTGCATCATGGACCGGCTCGAGCTCGAGCTCGCCGTCGACGTGAACTGACCCGTCGCGCCCCGACCGGGCCCGCGGGCGCGCTCGCCCGGCGCGGATTCTGGCCGTGGCCTGGGGCCCGTCAGGCCTGCGGCACGTCGCGCCTCCGCGGGGTGGCGAGCCGCTCGAGCAGCGCCTGCACCTCGGCCTGGACCTCGAACTCCGGTCCCGTCTCGAGGAAGGCGTGCAGACGCCGGCGCGCGAGCTCGTTCTGGCCCAGCGCCGCGTGGGCGAGCGCGGCGGCGTAGAGCGCGTCGGCGTCGCCCGGAAAGCGGCGCAGGGCCTCCTCCGCCTCGTCGAGCGAGGCCTCGGCGTCGCCGAGATCGCGCAGCACCTGCGACAGCCCGACGCGCGCGCCGAGGTAGTCCGGCGCGAGGCGCACGGCGGCGCGGAAGGCGTCGCGCGCCTCGACGTGGCGCCCGAGCTCGTAGCAGGTCGCCCCGAGGTAGTTGTAGGCGTACGCGTTGCGCGGATCTGCTTCGAGGACGGCGCGGAGCGCGCGGAGCGCCAGCTCGAACTCGCCCTCGAGCATGAGCTCCGCCGCCTCTTCCACCGCGCCCCACTGGTCCTCGTCCTGCGCCATCGCGGCGGGAGCATAGCAGCTCGAGCGTGCTCAGGGCTCGGCGGGTGGCCCGAGCGGCTCGGGCTCGCCGACGAGCACGGGGGCGCCGTGGTCGTCGAGCCGGGTGCGCTGCAGGCGGTAGGCCGCGACGCGCGCCCGACCCCGTGCCTCGTCGGGGGGCAGGAGCTCCGCCTCGAGCATCGCACCACCGCGGCGCGCCTCCGTATCCTGCATGGCATTGAACACGAAGTTGCCGAGGCCGTACGCGAGCAGCTTGCCCTCGTACCACTCGCACGGCTGGAGCACGTGGGCGTGCGTGCCGACCACGAGATCCGCGCCGGCGTCGACGAGCGCGCGCGCGCCCCCGCGCTGCTCGGGCGTCGGCTCGGGGCGGTTCTCGGCGCCCCAGTGGGCGAAGACGACCACGAAGTCCGCGCGGCCGGCCGCCGCGGCGACGTCGGCGAGCGCCTGCCGGGGCGGCACGGCGTAGCCGAGGATGGCCACGCGCACGCCCGCGATCGTGCGCACGAAGGGCTCCGTCGGACGGCCCTCCATCGCGGCGCGCCCGATGGACGGCAGCCCGCCGCGCTCGAGGCGGCGCAGGGTGTCGGCGAGCGCGTTCGCGCCGAAGTCGAGGGCGTGGTTGTTCGCGACGCTCACGAGGCCGATGTGGGCCCCGAGCAGGACCTCGGGCGTGCGGAGCGAGCAGCGGAAGGGGTTGTGCGTCGTGGCGCGCGCGCCGAGTGGCGACAGCACGCACTCGAGGTTGCCGACGACCAGATCGCTCGCAGCGAGGCGCGCGGCGACGTGGGAGAACGGGAACGCGGCGTCGACCGCGGGGGGCACGGCTCGCCCGTCGGCGCGCGCGTCGATCCAGTGCTGCACGAGCATGGTCATCGCCAGATCGCCGACGAAGGCGAGCCTCGCGGGCGTGGGGGCCGGCGTGGCCGGCGCCGACGACGACCCGCTCGGCGCGGCCGCGGCTGCAGGCGCCGACGGGAACGCGGGCGGCGCACCGGACGGCGCGGTGTCGCGGGGCACCGCACGGGCCTCGGCCTCGGCCTCGGCATCGGCGCGGGGCGCGGCCTCGGCCTCGGCCCGGCAGGCCGCGGTCGCGAGCAGGCCCGCGAGGGCGAGGGCGCGCAGCGACGAACCGAGCTGGGGGATCCGTGTCGACATGGTCCGAGGCGTCCGCTCGCGCGTGCTCCGCAGGCTCGAGTAGCGCGGCCGCGCGCGGGGGACAACGCGGGTGGCGGAGAGGACCCCGGCGGCGCGGTGAAGCCGAAGACCCGCTCGGCCGGGAACCTTCGCGGGGCGCCGCTGTCCTATCTTCCCGAACGGTCACGCGGCTGCCGCAGCGAGCGGCAAGACCCGCGGCGACCGCAGCTCCGCCGGCGAGGCACCGGTCGCACTGCCGCGACGCGCGCCCGAGCCAGGCACCCCACCAAGGATCCCCCATGACCACCCCTCGTCGAGCTCCGTCGCGCGCCCTGCAGATCACCGTCTTCTGGGGCGACTCGGTCGTCCACACCGCGTCCTCGTGCCCGCCCGCGCCGTTCGCGCTCGGCGGCGCCGCGAGCGACGACGGCGCCTTCGCGTTGCCGGCCGAGCTGCTCGGCGCCGAGCGCTGGAGCCTCGTACGCGCGAGCGCCGAGACCGTGTCGATCGAGCCCCCGCCCGGCGCACGCACGCGCGTGGCCGGTGAGCTCGCCGCCGGTGGCGCGGGGCTCCCGCTCGCCGTCGGCGCCAGCGCCGAGATCGAGCTCGCGGGCTTCCGGATCCGCATCGAGCACGCGGAGCGCGCGGCGCGCTGCACCGAGCGGGTGCCCCGCGCCGGGCGCGGGCTCCTGGCGAGCGCCCTGTCCGGCGCGGCCCACGCCGGCCTGCTCGCCGCCCTCGCGGCCTTCATGCCGCCGACGAGCGGGCTCGCCGACGACGAGGTGACCGAAGACCAGCGCATCACCATGCGCCACTACCTCGAGAGCGCCGCCGAGCGGGAGCTCGAGAGCGCGCGCGAGGCCTTCGACGGCTCGCCCGACGGCTCGGTCGCGGGCGACGACGTCGGCCGGCGCGACCGGCCCGGCCGCGCCGCGGAGCGCCGCAGCCTGTGCGGCAACGTGCCCTGCACGGCGAGCACCGTCCCGGCGCCGCGCGTCTCCGTCACCGACCGCACCCCCGGCGCGGAGGAGCCCGGCCGCGAGAGCGATCCGCGCTCGCGCGAGCAGCTGCTCGAGGCGGCGCGCACGAGCGCGATGATCGAGCTCGTCACCCAGCAGAGCCCCGCCGCGGACCTCGACTGGACCCTGCCGCACGACCCGTCGGCCGCCGCCCCGGCCCTCTTTCCGCCCGCAGGCGACGATTTTCGCACCATGGACCTCTTGAGCGACCCGCGCCTCGAGGGCGACTTCAAGCTGCTCGACCACGTGCGTACGCTGTCCGACGACGACGGAGCGCTCCGCAAGGCGCGCTGCCGCGGCCGCGACTGCTTCGGCGGCCTGCCGCGCCGGCGCGACCATCGCCCGGAGGGCCCCACCTTCCGCGAGGTCGGCAAGCCCGACCAGGGCGGCGGCACCCTGCCCTCCGAGCTCATCCAGCGCGTCGTGCACGCGAGCTTCGGGCGCTTCCGTGCCTGCTACCAGACGGGGCTCCTGCAGAACCCGAGCCTCGCCGGGCGCGTCGTCGTGCGCTTCCTCATCGGCCGTGACGGGCGCGTCATGAGCGCCGCGGACGGCGGCAGCGATCTGCCGGATCGCGGCGTCGTGTCCTGCATCGCGTCGAGCTTCCAGGCCCTCACCTTCCCGGCGCCGGAGCGGGGCACGGTGACCGTGACCTACCCCTTCGCGCTCACGCCCCCGCAGTGACGCGCGTCGCGGCGCCGCTCACTCGCCGATGATCTTGACGAGCACGCGCTTGGGTCGTCGGCCGTCGAACTCGCCGTAGAAGATCTGCTCCCACGGGCCGAAGTCGAGGCGCCCCTTCGTGACGGCGACCACCACCTCGCGTCCCATGATCTGGCGCTTGTGGTGGGCGTCGCCGTTGTCCTCGCCCGTGCGGTTGTGGTGGTACCGCTCGGGGCTCGCGTCGAAGGGCGCGAGCTTCTCGAGCCAGCGCTTGTAGTCGGCGTGCAGGCCGGGCTCGTCGTCGTTGATGAACACGCTGGCGGTGATGTGCATGGCGTTGACGAGGCACAACCCTTCGGCGACGCCGCTGTCGCGGACGGCCGCCTCGACGTCGCCCGTGATGTTCACGAAATCCATGCGCGCCGGGACGGCGAACGTGAGGTATCGGGTCAGCGATTTCATGGCCCCTCATCCGTAACTCCCCTCCAGGTGCCCGGAAAGAGGCAACCACGGCGACGCGGAGACGCGGGAAGCCGCCCGGACCGGGCGAGGCTCGTGCCACGCGCGGGTCTCGGTGCCTCCGTCGCTCTGCGCGCGCGGTTCGCGTCGCTCGGCCCCGAGCTACGCTGGCCCGCTGCCCGTCACAGGCGCGAGGTCTCCTCGAGCTCCTTGCCGCGGGTCTCCGGGAGCATGAGGAAGATGAGGCCGAGCGCGACGAGGAGCGCGAGCGACGCGAGCTGCATCGTGTGGCCCCAGCCGATCGACTCGGCGACGACGCCGATGAGCAGCGGCGACGCGATGTAGCCCACGCGGCCGAGCAGGTTGTTCGCCCAGGCGAAGGCGTCGCCGCGGAGCTCGGTCGGGAAGCGCTCGGCGGTGAAGGCGTTGAGCACCGGCAAGACGCCGCTCGTGCCGAAGATGCCGAAGGCGAGCGCCACCGTGAGCGGCCACTGCCCCTCGAGCGTGTAGCAGAGAAAGACGCCGAGCGCGCCCGCGCCGAAGATGCACACCGCGCCCGCCCGGCGCCCGATCTTGTCGAGCAGCTTGCCCGACAGGAAGACGAGCGGCATCGAGCCGACGGCCGCGACCGTGATGGCGAGGCCCGACTGCGCGTCGTCCATGCCGCGCTCGCTGCTCGCGAACTCCTTCCAGAAGGTGATCGCGCTCTGGGTGCAGAGGTAGGTGACGCTCCACAAGAGGCCGAGCTCGAGCACGCGCTTGCCGTAGCCGCGCCGCCAGATGCGAAACAGCGAGCGCTCCTCGGCGCGCTCGGGCGCCGCCGCCCGAGCCGTCGCGAGCGCGGCGAAACGCTTCGTCTCGCGGAGCGAGCGGCGCGCGATGGCGAGGATGACGAGCGGCACGATCCCGACGAAGTAGACGCTGCGCCAGCCGTAGGGCGTCTGGAACAGCAGCGGTGCCACCCCGGCGCAGGCGATCGATCCGAGGCTCGAGAACGCCTGGATGACGCCGATGACCATGCCGCGGCGCTCGGCCGGGAACTCCTCGGCGGCGTACACCATGCTCACCGCCCACTCGGCGATGAGGAACACGCGCCCGACGAGCTGCAGCCCGGCGAACACCCAGACGTTCGGCGCGAAGCCGGTGGCGAAGGTGGCGAGCGTGTAGCCCGCGATGGTGAGCGTCAGCAGCCGGCGCCGGCCCCAGCGGTCGGCCGCGCGCACGAGCAGGTACGCCACGAGCGTGCCGACGTTGATGACGGCCACGAGCAGACCGGCCTGCCCCTTCGTCAGGTCCATCTCCTTCATCAGCTTCGGCAGCACCTGCGAGAGCGCGAGGAAGTCGTAGCCCTCGAAGAAGGTGGCCACGCTGAGGAAGACGAAGAGCTTCTTCTGGTAGGCGTCGAGCGGTGTCAGGGCGCGCCGCGCGGCCGCGGGCTCGGTCGGGACGGGGGTGGTCACAGGGGGCCCTCCGGGCGCGCCCGGGCCTCGAGCAGGGCGCGAAGATCGCCCGGCAGCTCGGGGTCGGGCGCCGGCGCGAGGCGCGCCGTCGCGGCGAGCCAGTTGTCGGCGATGTCGGCGCCGAGGTGGCGGCGCACGAGCTCGGTCCACAGCAGGCGCACGAGCTCGCTCCCGAGCGCGCCCTCGACGGCGCGCGCCGCCGGCGCCTGGAGGAGCGCCGCGGCGCCCGCGCGCTCGCCCCCGAGCTCGAGCGCGAGCACGAGCACGAGGCGCGCCTCGGCATCGGAGGGGTCGGCGGCGAGCGACCGCGCCGCCTGAGCTCCGGCCAGATCCCCCCGTCCGAGCGCGAGCGCGCGCGCCGCGAGCAGGCGCTCCGGCAGGTGCGCGGTGCGCGAGGCCCGACGGGCGGCGGCGAGATCGCCGGCGCGCAGGGCGCCGTCGACCGTGCGCCAAGCGTCCGCGGGTGCCACGGCAGGCACGCTCCCCGCGGCGGGGTGCGGAGGCTTGCCCCGCGCGCGCTCGAGGCGCGCGAGCGCGTCCTCGGCGCGCACGCGCCAGCCGGCCGAGGCGGACGCAGACGCGAGCTCGCGCACGAGCTGCCAGGCGCGTGCCCGCTCGGGGAAGCGCAGCACGAGCTCGCGCGCGAGCACGAAGGCGCGCTCGGCGTGCCCGGCGCGCGCCCACAGGCGCGCGAGCCCGAGCGCGAGCTCGAGATCGCGGGGCTCGAGCGCCAACGCGCGCTCGGCCGCTTCGACCGCCGCCCCGAGCTCGCCCTCGGCCGCGAGCCTCTCGGCGCGCACGCACCAGAGCGGCGCATAGCTCGGGTCGAGCGCCTCGGCCCGGTCGAGCGCCCCGCGCCAGTCCGCGTCGAGGTTGCGCGCGAGCCTGGTCCAGAGCTCCGCGCTCGCGGCGTCGCGGTCGAGCGCGCGGCGAAACGAGCTCGCGGCCTCGCGGCGCAGGCTGGCGGCCTCGTCGCTGCGACCGGCCACGAGCGCCTCGTCGGCGCGGGCCTCGGCGGCCGCTCCCGCGGCGTACGCGGCGTAGGCTGCGGGGACGACGAAGGGACCCTCCACGGCGACGCCGTCGACTCGGCGCACGACCGTGCGGTGGCCGCAGCCGGCCGCCGCCAGGCCGAGCGCGAGGACGCACGCGCGGGCGACCCGGCGGCGCCCCGTCGTCCGGGCTGTCACGAGGGCTCCTCCGCTCCGGACGGGGCACCGTCCTCGACGAGGTGCACGCCGCGGGCACCGAGCGCGACCTCGAGGCGCTCGAGGCCCTCGCGCGCCGCGCAGGCGACGAGCTCCGCGGGCAGCGCCTCGGTTCCGACGTAGAGCGCGACGTCCCCCCCGCCGGCCCCCGAGGGACCGAACGTGGCACCGAGCACCCGCGCCTGGCGCGCCACGCACTCCATCGCCGGCGTCACGATCGGGACGCCCGCGGCGCGCCCGAGCTCGGCGAGCGCGCGGAACTGCTCGTCGAGCGCCGCCACGAAGGCGCCCGCCGTGGTCGCGGCGAGGGCCGCGTCGCTGCCCACCCGGGCGCGCGCGAGCCACGCGGCGTAGCGCTCGGGTGCCTCGCGCGCGAGCGCGCGGACGGCGCCGAGCATCGAGCGGGTTGCGACCTCGCCCTGGCTCGCGACCACGTGCACGTGGAGCCCGGCCGGCAGCGCCACCGGCGCCACCTCGAGCGGCGGGCCGGCCGCCGCGACGGTCGCCTCGGGGCTCGCGGCGAGCTCGAGCCGGCAGCGCACGACGCCGCCGTGGGCGCTCGCCGCGACGTCGACGCCGCTGCCACCGCCCTGGGCGACGCGGTGCGCGGGCAGAGCGCGCGCGAAGGCCTCCTGCGCGAGCGCGTGCCCGCCGAGGCCGGCCTCACCGAGCGCGGTCGCGATGGAGGCGACGAGGATGGCCGCGCTCGAGCCGAGCCCGAGCTTGCGCGAGCGCCCGTCGGTCGCGGCGCGTAGCGGCGCGGCGTCGAAGGCGGGCGCGGAGACGAGCGCACCGCGCGCGATCGCCGCGGCGACCTCGGCGGTCACGAAGCTCGCGGGAGCCGACGAGTCGGCGGTCGCGTAGCGATCCACCGCGGCGACGATCGCGGTGGCGCCCTCGAGCACCGCATAGGCGCCCGAGAGCACGAGCTTGCCCGGCGCGCGTGCCTTCACGGCTCGACGCGCGCCCCGGGGCCTGGCCGCGCCGCGATGGTGCGCAGGCACCCCGGCACCGAAGCGAGGCGCGTCTCGACCGTGGCGACCGAGGCCTGCTCGCACACGACCTTGACGTGCGGTCCGGCGTCGATGGTGAAGTACGCGGCCAGCCCCTCGCGCCGCAGCCCCCGCACGGCCGCCATGAGGTCGACGGTCGCGCCGTTCCAGTAGACGATGCCCGGCCGCGCGGCGATCGCCGCCGCGTGCATGGCGAGCGCGCTCTCCTCGCAGGCCTCGCCGAGGGCAGCGATGTCGCGCGCGAGCACGGCCGCGCGCACCCGGCGGCAGACCGCGGGCGCGCTCGCCACCCAGGCCGGGTAGTAGGGGCTCGTGCGCGCCGTGTGGAGCATGCCCTCGGTGGAGCCCACTTCCTTGCGCGCCTCGGTCGTGACGCCGACCACCACGGCGAGCGCCCAGTGGTCGGCGGGCGCGACCTCCACCGCCGGCAGCACGCGCGCGGAGGGCTCGCCCTCGCGGGCCGCGGGCAGCTCGACGAAGCCACCGTAGAGCGAGCGGCCCGCCGAGGCCGACACGCGCCGCGCGATGTCGGACAGCTCGGCGCGGGCGCGGCCCGCCCCGAGCGCGGCATCGGCGGCGACCGCGAGCGCCGCGAACGCGGAGGCGCTCGAGGCGAGGCCGGCCGCCGTCGGGAAGTCGTTGTGGCTCAGGATGCGCACGCGCGGCCGCGCGGCCGCCGGGTCCGCCGCGCCAGCGCCGGACGCGGCCGCCTCGAGACCGCCCGGCCAGACGAGGTCGCACAGGCGACTCGCGCGCGCCCGCTCGCCCTCCGCAGCCGCCTTGCCGCCGAGGACGAGCTCGTCGGCAGCGAGCCCGGGCGCGACCTCCACGGTGGTGCGCGTGGCCATGCCCGCGAGCGTGACCGAAAGGCTCGGCACCGCGGGCAGGTTGTGCCCCCCCTCGAGCTTGCCCCAGTACTTGGCGAGCGCGATGTTGGGATGCGCGACCGCCGTGGCCCTTGCCGGCTGCATGTTCACTCCTTCGCCTCCGCGACGCCCGCGCCGACGGCCGTGCGGAAGCCGCCGAAGCCAAGACGCCGCCAGGCCTCGAGCACGCGCGTCGCGGCGCGCCCGTCGTCGCCGCCCGGCCCGACCAGCGCCACGACGACCCCGCCCCCGCCCGAGCCGCTCAGCTTCGCACCGAGCGCTCCGGCAGCGCGCGCGGTTCGGCACAGCACGTCGATGGCGTCGGTGGACACGCCCCAGCCGGCGAGGAGCCCCTGGTTCCGGTCGAGGAGCGCGCCGAGCCGCGCGAGCTCGCTCCGCTCGAGGGCGGCGATCGCCTGGGCCACGAGCCCGCCGACCTCCGCGAGCTCGGCCTCGAAGCGCGCCGGCTCCGCGTTTCGGAGCTCCGCGACGCGTGCCACCATCGCGGCGGTCGAGGCCGCGGTGCCCGTGAAGCCGACGCAGAGCTCGAAGCAAGCGGGCGGGTCGAAGGGGCGCGGCCCCTCGGCACGGGTGTAGCGGATGCACCCGCCGAGCAGGGCGGCCGCGGTGTCGACCCCGGACGGGTTGCCGTGGAACACGCGCTCCCAGGCCATCGCGCGCGCCTGCACGGCCGGGACCGCGGCGCCGCCGTGGACGAGCGACTCCACCGCGCGGGCGATCGCCACGGCGGCGGCGGCGGAGAAGCCGAGGCCGACCCCGGGCGTGAGGTCGCCGTGCACGCGCACGGCGAGGTCATCGCCCGCGACGGGCTCGCCCGCGGCGAGGAGCGCCGCATACGCCGCCGCGAGCGTCGCGTCCTCGCTCGTGTGCCGCCCGATGACGTCGAGTCCCGGCCGCGCATCGGGCGCGGCCGAGCGCTCGGCCCGGGCCGCGACGCGCCACGCCCGCGCCTCGAGGCCACGAGAGATCCCGACCGCGAGCGCTGGCACGCCGTAGACGACGGCGTGCTCGCCGAGCAGTATGAGCTTGCCGCTCGCCCTCCCCTCGCCTCGTTGTCGCTCGCCGCCCATGCGCTCCCCTGCTCCGTGCGCGGCACTCCTCGAGCGACGAGGCGC
Organism: Polyangiaceae bacterium; assembly: GCA_020848455.1. Lineage (GTDB taxonomy): Bacteria > Myxococcota_A > Polyangia > Polyangiales > Polyangiaceae > JACRDA01. The sequence continues at coordinate 2,358 of JADLAB010000480.1, read as the reverse complement.
GCGGGGTGGGTCGCCGCGACGGGCGGCGGACACTAGCACAATCAGCGATAGGGGTTCTTGAGGTCCTCGACCTCGCTCGGCTTCTTGGGCGCGCTCGGCGCGGGCGGCGCGGGCGCAACGGCGCTCGCCGTCGGGGCGCGCGGGGCGCTCGGTGCCTGCGTGTCGCGGGGCACGCTCGCGCTCGGCGCCGGAGCGGCAGCGCTCGGTGCGGCGACGGCCGTCGGGTCGCCCGCCGAGGCCGTGGGAGGCGCGCTCGGCTGCGCCGTGGCGCTCGGGGCCGGCGCGCCGCTTGCGATCTCGGCGGGCGCGCTCGCGCTGCCGGTCGCCGTCGGTCTCGGCTCGTCGCTCGCGCCGGAGCGGAGCTTGAAGAACAGCACCGCTCCGCCGCCGAGCAGCGCGGCGACGACGAGCACCCAGGCGACCGTCTTGCCCGAGGAGCGGCGCGTCGAGCCGAGACCCGGCGAGCGGAAGGTGCTCGGTACGCCGTCCGCCGGCGCCCCGAGCGCACCGGCCACAGGCGGCGGCGTCGCCCCGGCGACCGTCTCGAGCTCGGCCGCGGCGTCGTCGGCATCGTCGTCGGCGTCGGCAGGTGGCCAGGCGCGGTTGGTCGCGGGGGGCGGCCTCACGGCGCGCGAACGGGGTGGCCGCGCGAGCGTGCTCTCGCTCGAGCGCGCGGCCTCGGGGGGAGCCTCGCCCCGCCCGGACGACGGCATCGGCGCGCCGTGCGAGGACAGCCGCGCCGACACCGGCGCACGCGAGGCCGGTGGCGGCCGCACGCCGGTCGTCGTGGACGGCGTCGCCGCGAGCCAGCTCCGCACCGCCTCGCGCTGGCTCGACAGCTCGTCGCCGCACACCTCGGCCACGAGTGCTGCCACGTCGCGCACGGTGGCGATGGGCGGCGCCTCGGGCGCCTCCGACTGCGCCAGCATGCTCGAGCGGCCCCACTCGGCCACGCGCGCGGCGCGCTCGATGGCGTCGGCCATCTGCGCCGCCGTCTGGAAGCGCTTGTCGGGGTCGCGGTCGAGCGCCCGCGCCGCCACCTCGTCGAGCGCCGGGTGGATGTCCGGCACCACCGACTTGAGCCGCGGGATGGGGTCGATGAGCACCTTGGCGAGGGTCTGCGCCTCGCTCTGCCCCCGGAAGAGCCGCCGGGCGGCCAGCACCTCCCAGAACACGATGCCCATGGCGAACAGGTCGGCCCGCAGATCGAGGTTCTCGCCCTTGGTCTGCTCGGGCGCCATGTACGCGAGCTTGCCCTTCATCGAGCCGGCGCGCGTGTTGGCCAGGCGCGCGGTGGCCCGCGCCACGCCGAAGTCGGTGATGCGCGTGCAGCCGTCCGTGCCGATGAGGATGTTCTGCGGCGAGACGTCGCGGTGGACGATGCCGAGCGGCTTGCCGAGCTCGTCGCACGCCTGGTGCGCCGCCTGGAGCCCACTCAGCGCGTCGACCACGATGCGCAGGAGCACGGGCCGCGCCACGGGGAGCTCGCGCGCGATGGCGCGCCCCATGAGGCGCCCGAGGGTCGCGCCCTCGATGTACTCCATCACGATGTGGTAGTGGCCGTCGCTCTCGCCGATCTCGAGGATCGGCACGACGTTCTGGTGGTGGATCTTGGCGGCGAGGCGCGCCTCGTCGAGGAACATCTCGACGAACTCGGGCTCGAGCGCCAGGTGGGGGTGCAGCCGCTTGATGGCGACGAAGCGCAGGAACCCGCCCACGCCCTGCAGCCGGCCGAGCGAGACGCTCGCCATGCCCCCGGACGCGATCTGGCCGATGATCTGGTAGCGGTCGAGGACGAAGGGCTCGTCCTGCGACGCGAGGTCGGCAGCCTTCATGGGGCGCGGCGCTCCCGCCCGGCGCGGTCGGTCCCACGCTGCTCCGCCGAGGCTACGCCGACCGCCTGCATACCCGTGGAGTATGGGTGGATCCGGGGTGGCACTGCAACGAAGTCGCTCGATCTCGGTGCCAGATCACGCCCCGAGGGCGATCCCGGCGTCCGTTCCAGCACCGGGCTCGGCCCGACCCGTTTTCTTCTAGAACGACGCGCGCAGCCCGAGCGAGCCGCCCTCGGGTCCGAGCTCGAGGGCCGTCGCGACCGGAGCCGAGCCCCCGCCGAGGGCCGCCCAGTCCGACACACCGGCGAACACCGCCGTGAGCACACCGAGTCCGGCGGTGACGCCGATGAGCACGTTCGTGCGGAGCTGCTTCTGCCGCCCGTCCTGGTACTCGGGACAGTCGGACCCGAGGCCCTGGCACGCGGCTCGCACCGCGTCCGCGCCCGGGTTCTTCACCGTGTCGACGCCGCTCCAGATCGTGGTCGCGCCGACGCCGACCGTCGCGACCAGGGAGACGAAGAAG
>JADLAB010000479.1 GCA_020848455.1 Polyangiaceae bacterium | reverse complement strand
GTCGACGCCGGCAACACGGTCGTCGTCGTCGAGCACAACCTGCACGTCGTGCGCTTCGCGGACTGGGTGATCGACCTCGGCCCCGAGGGTGGCCTCGGCGGCGGGCGCGTGGTGGCCGCGGGGCCCCCCGAGGCCGTGGCGCGCGTCGCCGAGAGCCACACCGGTCGGGCGCTGCGAGCCGCCGCGCGGCGCCGGCGCCCCGGATGAGTCTCGGGTAGGCGCCGCCGTGGCCGCCGCGCGACGCGCGCCGGCCGGCGAGCGCGCGCGCGGTCGTGATAGAAGTACCCCCATGGGCTCGCGTCTCGTCTGGCTCGGCGCCGCCGTCGCGCTCACGGCCGCGTGCAACGCGATCCTCGGCATCACCCCGGGCAAGGCCGGCGCGGGTGCCGCGGGTGGCGGCGGCACGGTGACCACCTCGACGTCGAGCGGCGGGAGCGGCGGCACCGGTGGCGTGCCGAGCTGTGTCGCGGACCCTGCGACCTTCGCCCCGGTCTTCCTCGACGCCTGGGCCTCGGGCTCGGTCGAGCCGTCGTTCGCGGAGGCGATGGGCGTCGCCGTGGCGCCGGACGGCCACGTGTGGCTCGCGGCGCGCACCACGGTGGGCGCGCTCGAGGTCGGCGGCTCGGGCGTCCCCACGCCCGGCGACGGCGTCGACGACGGCATGCTCGTCGAGCTCGACGGCGACACGGCGCTCCGCGGCGTGGCCTTCGGCGGCGACGGCATCGTCGACGTCGTGGACCTCGCGTTCCTGTCGGACGGCACGCTGCTCCTCGTCGGGAGCTTCACGGGCACCGCTCACTTCGGCACGCACGTGCTCGTCGCGGCCGCCCCCGCCGACGCGAGCGAGTGGTCGGTTTACGACGCCTTCGTCGCCACCTTCGACCCGGCCGCCTCGGCCTTCACGGCGGCGCGCGCGCTCGGCGACGGCTACTTCCAGCAGATGCTCGGCGTCGAGGCGGACGCCGACGACAACGTCTATCTGCTCGCCGGCACGCGCGGCGCGCTCGACTGGGGCGACGGTGCGGGCCCGCCCTTCTCGGGCCTCGGGCTGGCCAAGCTCGACGCCGCGGGCGGCGTGCTCTGGAAGCGTGCGCTCGCCGGCGACGGCGTCGAGTTCGGCGCCATCTCCCTCGCGGCGGACGGGGCTCGGCTGGCGGTGACGGGCGCGACGTCCTCGGCCGGGGTGTTCGGCGGCAGCGATCCGACCGAGACCGTGCTCGACAGCACCGAGGCCTTCGTGGCCCTCTACGACGCGAGCGGCACCTGGCAGTGGCACCGCCTCCTCGGCGGCGTGGACGCCCAGGCCGGGCGCACGGTCGGCTTTGCGCCGGGCGGCGACGTCGTGGCGAGCGGCACCTACCTCTCCGAGCTCGTCGAGCACGGGACCGCGACCGTCTTCTCGGGCGCCGAGACCGGCTACGACGGCGACGACACCTGGCTCGGGCGCTTCGGCGCGGCCGACGGCGCCACCGCGTGGCTCCACCGCATCTGGGGCCTCGGCCACCAGGCCCCGGCCAGCGTGGTGGTCGACTGCGCCGGCCGCATCCTCGTCGCGGGCAGCGTGAGCGACGCCGTGGGCGGCCTCGGGGTCGACTTTGGCGCCGGCAGCCCGGTCCTCGGGCCGCCGGGCGACCTCGGCACGGGCTACCACGATCTCTTCCTCGCGGCCTACGATGGTGCCGGCGCCCTCGTCGACGCTTCTCGCCTCGTCGACCCGTACCAGGAGGTCGCGGCACGCCTGGCGCTCGACGGCGCCGGCCGCCTCGTCCTGGCAGGCTCCTTCTGGGACTCGGTGAGCTTCAGTCCCGTGGTCGGCGGCACGCTCTACCGGACGAGCACCTGGGATTTCTTCCTCGCGCGCTTCACCCTGTCTCCCTGAGGTTGCGACCGGTCGAGGCACTCGGGTGAAGACCAACGCCACACGCGCGCTCGAGCTCCTCAGGATCCGCCACCGGCTCGCGCACTACGAGATCGGGGACGAGCACCTCGCGGCGCACGAGGTCGCCGCGCGCGTGGGTCTGCCGGCCGAGCAGGTGTGGAAGACCCTCGTGGCGCGCGGCGACCGCACGGGTGTGTGCCTCGCCGTCGTTCCAGGCGACGCGGAGCTCGATCCGAAGGCGCTCGCGCGCCTGAGCGGCGACCGCAAGGTCGAGCTCGTCGCGCTCGCCGAGGTACAGCCCCTCACGGGCTACGTGCGCGGCGGCGTGACGGCGCTCGCCGGCAAGAAGCGCTATCCGGTCTATGCCGACGAGCGCCTGCTCGGCCTGCCCGAAGTCTCCGTGTCGGCGGGGGTGCGGGGCACGCAGCTCGTGCTCGCACCGGCCGACTACGTGCGCGCGACCGGCGCGGTGCTCGGCCCCATCGCGCGCCGTTGAGCCTTCGGTCCCGACCGACGCGGCGATTTCACGCCGGGGCGCGTTGGCCTACGGTCCCGGCATGAGCATCTCGATCCGGACGACCTGGTGGACGGTGGTGGCCCTCGCGAGCGCGGCTGCGGCCTGCGGCGGCAGCGGGGGCGGGGGCGACGGCACGGCGAGCGGCAGCGCGCGGCGGAGTAGCTCGAGCGCTGCACCCGCGGCGTCGTCCGGCGCGCGCACGCCTGCGGGTGGGTCGGCCGCCAAGACCGAGGGCTCCGCGGCACCGAGCGCCAGCGCGGCCGGCTCGAGCTCGGCGACGGCGGCCGGCGACGGTCCGTGCCCGGCGATCCTCGGCAAGGCCTGGAAGGCGGCGCAGCCGGTGCTCGCCATGGTCGGCGCGGATCCCGGCGCGGTCGAGAAGAGCTACCTCGCGGGCGGCTCGTTCCTCGAGCGCTGCGGCAAGCTCGGCGAGACCGAGCGCGCCTGCCTCGAGAAGTCGGACAATCCCCTCGAGGGTATCGTCACCTGCAAGGTCAACGACGGCAAGGCACCGGCCGAGAGCCTGTGGCTGCCCTCGGTGTGGGTCGATCCGAAGCCCGAGGCGCTCTCGGCCGACGATCAGCAGAAGGCGCTCGCGGCCCTCGTCGGCACCTGGGTGAGCGACTGGAAGTCCTACAAGCAGAAGACGACCTGGAAGATCGCCGCCGACGGCGAGGTCGCGGTCGAGACCGAGCGCGACGGCAAGACCGACAAGAAGACCTACAAGATCAAGCTCGCCGAGCGCGGGGTGATGGCCGTCGGCACGACCGCCACCTCGAGCCAGACCTACTCCTTCATGCAGCTCGATCCGAAGACCTTCTACTCGTCCAACAACCTCGCCTACGGCTTCTTCAAGGTCGGCAACGAGAAGAAGTACACCGTGGCCGTCCACCGGGCGTGGCTCATGGTCGACGGTGCGAGCTGCAAGGTCGTCAACGAGTACGCGCAGGTGGCCGAGGCCAAGTGCGAGACGAAGGGCCAATCGTTCACCGTCACGCACGCGCCGCCGGGGCGCACTCGCCCGGACGGCAAGCCGGCGAGCGAGGAGTGGACCTACGAGCGGGTCGGCGACTACCTCGTCGACCAGCGCCTGATCGACATCGGCACCTTCAAGAAGCAGTGAGGGCGCGCGCCTAGCGACGCCCCGGCGCGGGCCCGGCCGCGAGCGCGGCCTCGAGCGGGTGTGCCTCGTCCGGGGCGTGCGCGCGCGTCCAGGCGAGGACGGGCTCGCGCCAGTTCACGCCCGTGAAGGTCGGGCTCGGATCGACCTCGTGGAAGCGAAAGCCGTCGCCGCCGTGGAAGAGGAAATCGGTGACGACCACGCGGTAGCGGCGCGCCCGGTCGAGCGGGCTGCCGTCCTCGTGGGTGCAGCGGCCCTCCTGGCACACGAGGCCGCTCACGACCGCCTTCGGCTCGCGCAGCATGGCGGCGAGCGCGTCGCCCGGCACCGTGCACACGACGAGGTCGTTGTCGAAGGGCATGATCGCGTACACGGTCGCGACGCGGATCGGGCCGGCCGGCAGGTCGTCGCGGATCGCGCCCAACGTCGTGACCGCGACGTCGGCCCCGTAGGTCTCGCGCCACGCGCGCGTCATCCAGCGCCCGAGCGTCTCGCTGCGCCGCGGGTAGCCCGACCGCGCGTGGCCGACGACCTCGCCGAGCTTGCCGTCGACCTCCGCCTGCCAGCCCGCGAGCGTCGCGTCGAGCGCCGCGTCGCGGCTCGGCTGCGGCACGGCGAGCGAGCTGTCGACCGCGACGAGCTCGTGGCTCGTCGGGCGCGCCCGCTCGCCCGGCTCGGGCCGGCTCCGGTCGATGTCGAGCGTCACCCGCGCGTAGTGCTCGAAGCGCCAGTCCGGCGCGACGACGGGTGCGCCGGCCTGCACCGCGAGATGGGTCTCGTGGCAGTGCCCGGTGCCCACGAAGGCGAGGTGCCACTCCGGGTGCCGCGCCACGATGGGCTCCATCTCGTCGTGGCAGACGTGCGCGACGACGACGACGGCGTCGACCCCCTGCCGCCACACCTCGGGCACGGTGCGCGCGAGCGCCTGCTCCTCGTCCTCGAAGCCGAGGCCCACGAAGAGCTTGGCGGCGCCGACCTTGGGCGTCTCCTTCGTCGCGAGCCCCACGACGCCGAGCCGCACCCCGCCGCGCTCGAGCACGGCGTAGGGCTCGGCCCAGGGCGTCGAGCCCGTGCCGCTCGCGTCGTCCGTCGCGTGCAGGTTCGCCGCGAGGTAGCGCACGCCGGCCACCGCGCGGTTGCGCAGGAACTGCTCGCGCCCGAAGTCGAAGTCGTGGTTCCCGAGCGCGCTCGCGTCGTAGCCGAGCCGGGCGAGCGCCGCGGCCGTGGTCTCGCCGCGGTAGAGGCCGCTCACGGGCGGGCCCGTGTAGTTGTCACCGCCCGAGAGGAGGAAGGTCGCGTCCGCGCGCGTCTCGCAGCCGGTCACCGGTGGCACGGGCGCGACGTCGAGCCCCGCGTCGGGCACGAGCGGCGGCGTCCAGGTGCCGGGCACGAACGCGACCGCCCGCTCGCCCTCGCCGCAGCGCCCGTCCGCGCGCAGGCCGGCGAGGAGCGGCCCGACCCCGCCGAAGCGTCGCGCGCCGCGCTCGTTCGGCAAGAGGCCGCCGTGCTCGTCCGAGGTGAAGAAGATCGTGGCGCGCAGCGGCCGCGCGGCGGCCGGTGGGGCTGGCTCGGGCGGTGGGGGGCCGGGCGGCGCGACCGCGGGCCCGCCGCTCGCGCACCCGAGCAGGCCGAGCAGCCCGAGCAGCCCGAGCGCACCGCGTGCGCCCTCTGCGAGGGCCGCCCGCTCAGCTCCCATGGCGTGCGACGATCTCGCGAGCGTGGGCCACGTACTCCTCTTCGCGGTAGCGCGCGTAGTTCTGCGCCGTGCAGATGCTCTGCGGCTCGGTGACGCGGTCGAGGTAGAGCGTGCCGTCGAGGTGATCGATCTCGTGCTGGAAGGTTCCGGCCGTGATGCCGCGGATCTCGCGGTCGAAGGCGCTGCCGTCGCGGTTCCAGCCGCGCACGCGAATGCGAGCCCAGCGCGGCACCCGCGCGCGCAGCTCGGGGACGCTGAGGCAGCCCTCGTAGTTGTCGAAGCGCTCCTCGTCGAGCGCCTTGACGACCGGGTTCGCGAGCACCGTGAGCGGCCACTCGGGCCGGAACGAATGGGGCGCGCGCAGCTCGAGCACGCACAGGCGGATCGGGCGGTAGACCTGGTTCGCGGCGAGCCCCGCGCCCCCGGCGTCGCGCATGGTCTCGACGAGATCGTCGACGAAGCGTTGCAGCTCCGGCGTCGCGAGCTCCTCGCGTGTCACGGGGCGCGCGCACTCGCGCAGGACCGGGTGCCCGACGTGGGCGATCTTGAGCAGGGCCACGCGCCGAGGGTAGCACGCGGTCGGGCGGTGCCGGCGGGGCGGCCTGGCGTGCTATCGTCGCTGCGGGAGTGGACCCATGACCAAACTGGCTTGGCTCGGTTTTGCGGCGGCTCTGGTGTCGTTGTCCGTCGCGGGCGCGGCGGGTGGATGTGGCGCCGGCGGCGAGCACAACACCTTCACCGGCACGGGCGCCACGTCGAACGGCGGCAGCGGCGCCACCGGCACGGGCGGGGGCATCGGCGGCTTCATCTTCACGACCGGCGGCGCCGGCGGCAGCTGCGGCTCGACCTGCAGCGCCGACCTGAAGAGCGTCATCGACTGCAACGGTCAGGTGGTCCAGACGTGCCCGGGCGATCAGGCGTGCCTCGCGGGCGGCTGCTCCAACGATCCCTGCGCGGCCTCCGAGGCTGCCAAGAGCTCGTACGGCTGCGACTACTACGCGGTGAAGCCGGACTTCATCGCCGAGGGCGTCGGAGCATGTTTCGCCGCCTACGTCGCCAACACCTGGTCCGTGCCGGTGCACATCACGGTCGAGCGCGGGGGCCAGACCTTCGGCAACCCGCAGACCTTCATCGCGGTGCCGCAGGGCCAAGGGCCCGGGCTCACCTACGCCCCCTACGACCCGGCGCTCGGCCTGCCGGTCGGCGAGGTCGCGATCGTGTTCCTGTCGCACGACTCGGCGCAGGGCTTCCTGCCGAAGTGCCCCGTGCCGGCCGCCCTCGACGGCGAGAGCGGCGTCATCGGCACGGGTCGCGGCGCCGCGTTCCACATCACCACCGACCGACCCGTCGTGGCGTACAGCATCCTGCCCTACGGCGGCGGCCCTTCCGCCGCGACGTCGGCGTCGCTGCTCCTGCCGACGAGCGCCTGGGACACGAACTACGTGGCGGTGAACGCCTACCGCAAGAGCGAGGCCGTGCCCGTGGCGCAGCCCTCGCTCGACGTGCTCGCCTACCAGGACAACACCGCGGTCACGATCCTGCCGAAGGTGGCCGTCGCGGGCGGCGCCGGCGTGGCGGGCTCGCCGGCCAACACGCCCATCACCTACACGCTGAACGCGGGCGAGTACCTGCAGCTCTCGCAGGACGCGGAGCTCACGGGTAGCCCCATCCAGGCCGACAAGCCGATCGGGCTGTGGGGTGCGGCGAGCTGCCTCAACGTGCTCCCGGCGGACGTCGCGTGCGACTCGGCGCACCAGCAGATCCCGCCCGTGCGCGCCCTCGGCAGCGAGTACGCGGCCGTGCGCTATCGCAATCGCTCGAGCGCGCCCGGCGAGGAGACCCCGCCGTGGCGTCTCGTCGGCGCCGTCGACGGCACGCAGCTCACGTGGACGCCATCCACGCCTCCCGGGGCGCCGACCGCGCTCGACCTCGGCGACGTGTACGAGTTCGAGGCGTCGGGGCCCTTCGTGGCGCGGAGCCAGGACATCGATCACCCGTTCTACATGGCCCAGTACATGACCGGCGCCGGCCACATCGGCGGCATCGCCGGCGAGGGCGATCCGGAATGGGTCAACGTCATCCCGGTCGGCCAGTACCTCGACGACTACGTGTTCTTCACCGATCCGACCTACCCGGAGACGAGCCTCGTCGTGGTCCGTCGCCCCTCCCAGATCGACAGCACCTTCGCGGATGTCGTGCTCGACTGCTCCGGTCCCCTCCAGGGCTGGCAGCCGCTCGGGCCCTACGAGTACACGCGCGTCGACCTCGTGACGGGCGACTTCCAGAGCGTGAACGGCTGCTCGAACGGCCGGCACGTCATCTCGAGCAGCGTGCCTTTCGGCGTCACAGTGTGGGGCTGGGGCAGTGCGGCGACGGGCGGCTTCATGACCCAGTACGTCTCCTACGCCTACCCGGCGGGCGCCAGCGTGCAGGCGATCAACGAGGTCGTCGTCCCGCCCATCCCGAACTGACGGAGCACTCCGATGCCAGCCGGCGACAGGCGCACGCCGCGAGCGGGAGGCGCGCCGTGCACCATCCGCCCGGTGACGCCCGCCGACGACGCCGCGGTCGCGGCGCTCATCCGGCAGGTCATGACCGAGCTCGGCGCGTGCGGGGCGGGGTTCGCGATCCACGACCCCGAGGTCGACAGGACGCGGGCGAGCGCGCCGCGTACTGGGTGGTGGAGCTCGAGCGCGAGGGGCGCGTCGTCGGCGCGGGCGGCTTCGCACCGCTCGCCGGCGGCGACCCCGACACCTGCGAGGTGCGCAAGATGTACTTCTACCCCGAGGCGCGCGGGCTCGGCGTCGGGGCCGCCCTGCTCGACCTCATCCTCGAGACGGCCCGGGCGCGCGGCTTCCGGCGCGCGTACCTCGAGACGCTCGCGACGATGACGGCCGCGCGCCGGCTCTACGAGCGCCGCGGCTTCGTGCGGCGCGAGCGCCCGTCGGGCGCGACCGGCCACTTCGGCTGCGACCTCTGGTACGACCGCGCTCTCTAGCTCAGCGCGCGATCGCCCCGAAGCGGCCCGAGCGGTAGTCGCGCACGGCCTCGGCGATCTGCTGCTCGGTGTTCATCACGAAGGGCCCGTACGAGACGATGGGCTCGCCGAGCGGCACCCCCGCGAGCACCAGCAGCCGCGCGGGCTCGGTGGCCTCGCCGGGGACCTCGAGCGTCACGGCCGCGCCGTCGCCGAGCGCCGCGAGCTGTCCGTCGGTCGCGGCGCGCCCCGACACGCGCGCCGTGCCGCCGAACACGTACACGTACGCCGTGTAGCCACGGGGCAGCGGTACCGTCACGCTCGCGCCCGGACGCAGCGTCCAGTCGTGGTACGCGATGGGCGTGCGCGTCTCGATGACGGCGCTCTGCCCGAGCGCCTCGCCGGCGATGACGCGCACGTGGGCGAGGCCATCCTCGGAGTCGGCCTCGGGGATGCGCTCCCGCGGGATCTCCTGGTAGCGCGGCGCGACCATCTTGTCCCGCGCCGGCAGGTTCACCCAGAGCTGGAAGCCGTGCACACGCCCGCCCTCCTTGCGGATGCGCTCGGAGGGCATCTCGGAGTGGATGACCCCGCTGCCCGCGGTCATCCACTGCACGTCTCCCGCGCCGAGCGTGCCGCGGTGGCCCACCGAGTCCTCGTGCTCGAACTCGCCGTCGAGCATGTACGTGACGGTCTCGAAGCCGCGGTGCGGGTGGTCGGGCGCGCCCACCGCCTCGCCCGGTCCGTAGGTCGAGGGCCCCATCTCGTCGAGCATGAGGAACGGGTCCGCGTGGCGGCGGCCCGCGGTCGGGAAGGGCCGGCGCACGATGAAGCCGGCGCCCTCGCGCTGGCGGTGGGCGGTGACGAGATCGACGACGGGGCGAAGGTCGGTGCTCATGCCGGACAAGCTAAGGCCCGGGGGCGCGCCGCGCCGTTCTGCGCTCGGAAACTCTGCGTTGCCGCCGCGGCAACGAGGCCGAGCTACGCGGCCGGCGGCAGCACGGCGAGGACGAGCACGACGAGGCGCTCCGTCTCGGCGCGAAAGCCGCGCTGCGACCCCGCCTTCGCGGTCACGAGCTGCCCGGCCTTGACGGCGACCGGCCCTTCGGCCGCGAGGAAGGTGCCGC
>JADLAB010000478.1 GCA_020848455.1 Polyangiaceae bacterium | reverse complement strand
TCGTGGGCGAGAAAGCCCGTCTCGGCGCCCTCGGCCGCGTCCGCCGCGCCGAGGAGCGGGCGCGGGTGGGCGCCGTCGGGGCCCATCAGGTAGGCGCGAAAGGCGCCGCGCCGCAGGCTCGTGTACGCGATGGCCGAGCCGTCGGGCGCGAAGCGCGGGGTGGCGTCGTCGCCTTCGGACCAGGTGAGGCGCCGGAGCTCGCGGCTCCCGAGCTCGAGGCGATAGAGCTCCGCGTCGCCGTCGCGGCTCGACGCGAAGGCGACGAAGGCGCCGCGCGGATCGACGCTCGGGTCGAAGGAGCCCGTGCGGTCGTCGGTGAGCCGCTCGGGCGCGCGCCCGTCGAGGGGCACGCGGTAGAGCGCCACGAAGCCGTCGCGGTCGCTCTCGGCGACGACCGCGCCGGCGTCCGGGAGCCACACCGGGTTGCGCCAGCGGCCGCTCGGGCTCGTGAGCTCGCGCGCCTCGAAGACGGGGCGCGCCTCGCGTTCGCGCTCCCCCAAGGCCACGAGGAGCTCGAGCCGCTCGCGGTGGGCGCCGTCCGCGCGGGTCTCGGCGCGCACGGTGACGAGCGTGCGCCGGTCGGGCGACACGGCGGCGGGGTAGTCGTCGCCCGGCGCCGTCGTGAGCCGTTCGGCCGGCCCGCCCGCCGCGGCGACGAGGTAGACGTCGCGCTCGGGCTGCCGCTCGGAGACGAACGCGACGAAGCCCGTGGGGCCGGGTCGCGGGGCCGTGAGGCCGGGTCGCGCGGGGTCGGCTCGGTTCGCGCTCGACGCCACCGCCGTGACGACCGCGCTCGACGCCACCGACGGGACGACCGCGCGCGCGGGCGGGGCTGCGGCGGCCGACGACGAGGTGGCGCCGGGTGCGTCGCGCTCCCCTCCCCGGCACGCGGCGACGCCGCAGACGGTGGCGACGAGCGCGCTCGTCGCGACGAGCCGCGCTCCTTTCAGGGCACGGCGCGCAGGCGCACGGCGTCCGCGACCACGACGTAGCCCGCCGTCGTCCAGCGCGAGAGCGCGACGACGTTCCAGCCCGCCGTCAGGTTGTACGTGCCGAGCGTCACCCATTTGCCGCCGTTCTGCTGCTGGTTCACGAGCACGGTGTCGAGCTGGTTGCCGTTGCCATCGTAGATGATGAAGGGCGCCTCGGGCGCGCGGTCGCTCGCCGCCGGCCACCAGGCCTCGACCGCCATCTTCTTGGCGCTCGGCAGGTAGGCCTTGAACTTCGCGAGGTCCGACGAGGCGCCGGTCGAGCGCCACCAGTAACCGGTGTTGTAGTAGCCGGCGACGTTGGTGCTCGCGGTCCAGTTCGAGCCGACCTCGATCGCCGCGTTCGGGCCGTTCGCGGCCTGGTTCGAGTCGATGACGATCGTCGTGGCGTCGCCGGGCGGCGGCGGCGGCGGGGGCGGCGGCTGCACGGCGCCGCACTTCTGGCTCGCGAGGCCGAGGTACTGGGCCCACGGCCAGTTCGCGCCCGGATCGACTCGGTTGTACGGCTGCAGCTGCCCGTGCCCGACCACGTGGTACTTGTCGAGCGGGATGGCCTGGTCCTTCGTGATGTTGCAGACGAGCGCGGCCGAGGCGTCGAGCAGGCCCGCGTTCCACGAGGCCTGGCTCGCGTAGCCCGCGTGCTCGATGCCGATCGTGAAGTTGTTGGCGCCGTAGCCCGAGACGTCGCACTCCTTGCCGGAGTTGAGCGAGCAGTCGTAGGTGGCGCCGATGTGCCAGGCCTTCTTCGACTCGCGCACGAGCTCCGAGATCTCGCTCCCGGTCGAGTTGACGACGTAGTGGGCGCTCACGCTCGACGAGGGGTTCGTGAGCCAGCCCCAGCAGCCCGAGTACGCACCCTCGCAGGTGTGGATGATCACCATCTGCGGCACGCCCGGGTTGCCGGCCGCGCGCGACGAGTAGTTCGGCGAGGGGCGCCACACGCTGCCCGCGTAGTCCGGGCCCGGCGTCGGCGAGCCGTCCATGAGCGGGTAGGCCGGCAGGACGTCGCTCGCCTCGAGCGTGAAGCCCTCGATGGCGACGCCGTCGCGCAGCGTCGCGTACACCTCGTCGTGGACCCAGCCGATGCGCCCCTCGAGCGACTCGATGCCGCTCTGCGCCGCGACGACCGGGGCCCACGCCCCGAGGTTCTCGCGGTCGATGCCGAGCTCGTCCGCGAGCTCGCCGAGGAGCGCGGCCGCGGCACGCACGTTCGGCTCGGGCTCGCTCTCGACCTCGGCCTCGGTGAGGCCGACGAGCGCCGCGCCCCGCACCACCTGGTCGCCGCGCAGGGCCATCACGCCGCGCGCCGGCGCCTGCCCCTCGTGCTCCTCGTCGCCCGCCACCATCTGCGCGTGCGTCTCGGCCCACGCGATCGCCTTCAAGAGGCTCTCGGGCACGCCGTGCTCGTGCGCGGCGCGACCGATGATGGCGTCGAGCGAGGTGCCCTCGGGCAGGGTCTCGACGGCGTCGCCCGGCGGCGCGTCGGAGCGGTCGGCCCCCGCGGCGCAACCGGCCGCACCGAGGAGCGAGAGGACGAGGAGCGACCGGAGCGTGGCGCGCGAGCTCATGCCCCGAAGCTAGCGGCCGGCTCCCTGACCAGATCTGAAATGGTCCCAAAGAATCTGAAGGAGGGCGGCCCCAGAGCATGACGCAGTGCGCGACGGGCCTGCCCGAGGGCCCGTCGGATCCACGCCGCGGCCTCTGCGCCCGAAGCCCGAAGCCCGAAGCCCGAAGCCCGAAGCCCGAAGCCACGTCACGCCGGAGCCGCGTTTCCTCTCAGCGCGGCGGAATCGAGCCGCGCGACGAGTCGGGCCCCTCGCCGCCCCGCACGAGCGGGACGTCGGCCGAGAGCAGGTAGCCGTCGTCGCGCCGCTCGAGCAGCTCGCGCAGGCCGAGCCGGCGCAGGGTCGCCACTGCGGCGTACACGCGCCCGGCCGCGGCGTCGGCGTGCATGCGCTCGCCGGGCCAGCCGAGCGCCACGAGCTCGTCGCGACCGAGCGCCACGCCCGGCGCCTGCTCGCGCCGGTCGGCGAGCGCCGCGAGGATGCGGCGCAAGGGACCGCGCGTCGCGATGTCCACGCGCTCGCCGCCCGGCAGCCGGAAGGCGCGACCCGACGCGCTCACCCACAAGATCTCGCTCGTCGCCCACGAGGGCGGCCCCGAGCCGGGCGCGGTCGGCGCCGCCGAGGGCGGCCCGGCCGCGAAGGACAGGCGCGGCGGATGCGGATCGGTCGAGGGCGCGCCGGGCTCCTCCTGCGACGCCGGCTCCTCGGCCGCGAGCGAGGCGTGCGAGGCGTGCGGGGCGTGCGAGCGCGGGAGCGACGGCGGCGGGATCGCCGGGCGGGCCGCGACCGTGGCGTGGGACGCCGAGAGCCCGTGCCCCGCGAGCGCCCGCTCGAGCGCCCGGAGCGCGAGCCGCACCTCGGCCGAGCCCCGCACGGCGCCCCGCGCGCGCTCGCCGGCGGCGACGGCCGCCTGGAAGTGCGTCGCGGCCTCGGCCGCCGAGGGCGCGCGGCGCCCCGCGGCGAGGGCCAGGTGTGCGCCCGTGAGCTCGCCGACGAGCACGAGCGGCGCGTCGCCCACGCGGGCCGAGAGCGCGACGCCGGCCGCGTGGAGCTCGCGCGCCGCCTCGAGCTCGTCCGAGTCGGCGGCGAGCCGCGCGCGCCAGCAGGCGAGCAGGCCCGCCGCGAGCGGATGGCCCGTCGGGCCGAGGCGCTCGGCGGCCGCGGCGTAGTGCTCGCGCGCCGTCGCGCGCATCCCCTCGAGCTCCGCGGCACGCCCGAGCCAGGCGAGCCCGAGACCCTCGGCGCGCTGGTTGCCGACCTCGCGGTGCGCCGCGAGCGCGCGCTCGTAGAGGCCGTGCGCGAGGGCGCCGTCCTCGAGCTCGAGCGCCACGTTGCCGAGCTCCGCCACGAAGGAGGCCTCGTTGTAGCGGTCGCCGATGCTGCGCAGGGTGTCGATCGCCTGCGCGTAGCGGACGCGCGCCCGCTCGCAGTCGCCCGCATCGTGCTCGAGCCGCCCGAGGTGGCCGAGCGTCACGGCCTCGCCCTGCCGATCGCCCTCGGCGCGCAGGACCGAAAGCGCGCGCTCGTAGTCGCCGCGCGCCGCCTCGAAGAGCCCGCGCGCGTGGAGAGCGCTCGCTCGGTACGAGAGCGTGCGGCCCTCCATCGTGCGATCGAGGGCGGCACGGTGGAGCACGAGCGCGGCCTCGCAGAGCTCGACCGCGCGCTCGAGATCGGCCGCGTGCCAGGCGTGGCGCGCGAGGCTCGCGAGCACGCGCCCCTCGAGCCGCCCGTCGCCCGAGCGCACGGCGAGCGCGTGCGCCTCGAGGCGCGCGGCGAGGCTCTCGGCCTCGCGCCCGAGCTCCGCGAGCACGTGCGCCCGCGCGAGCTCCGCGCGCGCACAGAGCGCCGGCTCCGCGGCCGCGAGCGCCCGGGTGCCCTCGAGCGCCCGGCCGAGCACCTCGAGCCCGAGCCCGAGCGGCCCGCGCGCGAGCACGAGCGGCTCGAGCGCGATCGCGATGTCGAGCGCCCGCACGTGCGCCTGCACGTCGCCGCCCCGCGCCGCGGCGAGGGCGCGGGCGTGCACCGACACGAGGTTCTCGAGCTCCCAGGCGAGCAGCTGCAGCGCGCGCGGACGACCGCGCAGCGCCGCGCTCGCGTGCGTCTCGCGCGCGAGCCTCTGGTAGTGCGCGTCGTGGCGACCGAGCACGCCCTGCCGCAGGGCGGTGTCGCTCGCCTGCAGGCGCTCGGCCGCATACTCGCGCACCGACTCGTAGAGCCGGTAGCGGAGCTCGCCGTCGCCGTCGGGCGGCTCGTAGGCGTGGACGAGCGAGCGCTCGCACAGGCCGTGGATGGCGTCGAGCGCCCAGCTGCCCGGCAGCTCGACGACCGCCATCGCGGCCTCGAGATCGAAGCCACCGCGGAAGACGGCGCACTGCGCGAGCGCGCTCT
Organism: Polyangiaceae bacterium; assembly: GCA_020848455.1. Taxonomy (GTDB): domain Bacteria; phylum Myxococcota_A; class Polyangia; order Polyangiales; family Polyangiaceae; genus JACRDA01. The sequence goes on along the minus strand of JADLAB010000478.1, from coordinate 5,010 downwards.
GCTCGGCGGGCTCGAGCAAGTCCCACGACCAGTCGATGGCGGCGCGCAGGGTCGCGTGGCGCGCGGGCACGCCGGCCGGAGCGCGGCCGAGCAGCTCGAAGCGCCGCTCGAGGTGCTGGGCGATCTGGCGCGGCGTGAGCACGCGCATGCGCGCCGCCGCGAGCTCGATGGCGAGCGGCAGCCCGTCGAGGCGCGCGACGACGGCGGCGATCTCGCGCGCGTCGGCGACGCTCGGCTCGTAGCCGACGCGCACGGCGCGGGCGCGCTCGACGAAGAGCTCGACGGCGTCCGCGCCGCGCACCTCGGCGCCGGGCGCCGGCAGGCCGAGCGACCCCACCTCGCACACCTGCTCGCCCGGCAGGCCGAGCGGCGAGCGCGAGGTCACAACGAGCACGGCGTCGGGCGCGTCGACGAGCCAGCGCCCGACCGTCGCCGCCCCGTGCGCCACCACCTGCTCGAAGTTGTCGAGCACGACGACGGCGCCCTCGTGGCCGGCGAGCGCCAGGCCGAGCTGCGCCGTGTGCTCGGCCGCGCCCGCGCCGCGCGCCATGGGCACCCCGAGCGCGCTCGCCACGGCGACGCACACGCCCTCGAGGCTGCGCGCCTCGGTGAGGTCGCAGAAGAAGATGGCCCGGTCGCCCGTCTCGGCGCGCCGGCCGCGCGCCCACTCGACCGCGAGCCGCGTCTTGCCCGCGCCGCCCGGTCCGACGAGCGTGACGAGCCGCGCGCCCGAGCCGAGCGCCCGGTCGATGGCGCTGCGCTCGCGACCGCGGCCGACGAAGCTCGTGAGCGCCGGCGGCAGGCCGCTCGCCTCGCGCGCCGCGGGGCGCGGCCGGTGCGACGGACGGCGCACGGCCGGCCGGATGAACGACGGCGGCATGGCCGTGGGCCCGTGCTCGGGCTCGCTGAGGGGACGCCGCGCTGCCATGGTCGGATCTCGGCGCAAGATGCGCCGGGGCCGGGTGAGCAAGCTTCGGGCCAGGCCCTCCCGGACCATGGCCCGGACGAGACATGAACAAAATCCAATACTTGCAGTGTAGCCAGGCACCGCGCGGGAGGCGCCTGGTTCGCGCGGGATCCAGGCCCGGCGATCCAGGCCCGGCGGCTACACGACCGCGCCGAAGAGCACCCCCACGCCGGCCGTGAGCCCCATGGCGAGGGCGCCCCAGAACGTGACGCGCAGCGTCGCCGGCACCACCCGGGCGCCTCCGACCCGCGCGGCGAGGGCGCCGAGCGAAGCGAGCAGCACGAGCGCGGTCACCGCCACCGTGGGGATGAGCGCTCGCTCCGGCACGAGCGCGGTCACGCCGAGCGGCAGCGCGGCCCCCGCTGCGAAGCTCGCCGCGGACGCGAGCGCCGCCTGGACGGGTCGCGCGGCGAGCGTCTCCGTGATGCCGAGCTCGTCGCGCGCGTGCGCGCCCTCGGCGTCGTGCGCCATGAGCTGCGTGGCGACCTCGTCGGCGAGCGCGCGGTCGAGGCCGCGGGCGACGTAGATGTTCGCGAGCTCCTTGTGCTCGGCCGCGGGGTGGGCGGCGAGCTCGGCGCGCTCGCGCTCGAGATCGGCCTTCTCGGTGTCCGACTGGGACTTCACCGACACGTACTCCCCGGCGGCCATCGACATCGCGCCGGCCACGAGCCCCGCGACGCCCGCGACGAGGGTGCTGCTCTGCGTCGCCTCGGCCGCCGCGACGCCGAGCACGAGGCTCGCCGTCGAGACGATGCCGTCGTTGGCCCCGAGCACGGCCGCGCGCAGCCAGCCGATGCGCTCGGTGCGATGCCGTTCGCGGTGCTTCCGTACCATGGGGCGCTCGCAGCCTCCGGGGTGGTGCTAGCCCGGCACGCGGCCGTCCGGCCAGAGCGCCGCGACGAAGCGGTCGAAGCCGGGGAAATCGAGCTGCTGCTGCGCGTCGGAGCGCGCGCGCACCGGATCGGGGTGGACCTCGACCATGAGGCCCTGCGCGCCCGCGGCGAGCGCGGCGCGCGCGAGCGGCACGAGGATGTCGCGCCGGCCCGCCGGGTGACTCACGTCGGCGATGATCGGGAACGGGACGTCCTGGCGCAGGAGCGCGATGGCCGAGACGTCGAGCGTCGCGCGCGTGCGCGGCTCGAAGGTGCGGATGCCGCGCTCGCACAGGATGAGCTCCTCGTTGCCGAGGGCGAGCACGTGCTCGGCCGCGAGCAGCCACTCGTCGAGCGTGGCCGCCATGCCGCGCTTGAGCACGACGGGCCGGCGCGCGCGCCCCACCTCGCGCAGGAGCGCGAAGTTCTGCATGTTGCGCGCGCCGACCTGGAGCACGTCGGCGTGCTCGCACGCGCGCTCGACGTCGCGCGGATCGAGCACCTCGGTCACGGAGGCGAGCCCGTGGGCGCGCGCCGCCGCCGACAGGAGCGCGAGGCCCGGCTCGCCGAGGCCCTGAAAATCGTAGGGCGAGGTGCGCGGCTTGTAGGCGCCGCCGCGCAGGAAGCGCACGCCCCGCGCCGCGAGGAAGGCCGCCGTGGCGTCGATCTGCTCGGCGCTCTCGACCGCGCACGGCCCGGCGATGACGATCGGCGCGCCGCCGATCGGGTGGCCCCGGACGACGAGCTGCCGGTCGGGCTCGCCCGCGCCGCGGCGCACGTGGAGGGCGGGCTGCCCCTGCCGCTCGGCGAGCGCGGCCCCCTGCGCCCGCACGAGCTCGACCACGACGGCGAGCTCCTGCGGGTCGAAGGGACCCGCCTCGCTCGCCACGGGCGGCACCAGGGCGGTCGTCGCGCGCGCGGCGTCCTTGGCCGAGCCACCGAGCGCACGCACGCGCAGCGCGACCTCGAGGGCCGCGCGCCCCCGCCGCTCGACCAGCAGCACGAGCTCGCGGTCGAGCGCGCCGAGCTCCGCGAGCAGGGCGTCGAGCGCGGGATCCTGCGGGGCCACGGACCGGGCGTAGCGGCGCCGGGGGACGCAGGCAAGCGAGGAAGGCTATAGTTCCCGGCGTGGGCGAGCCCACGCGAGGAGGATGAGCCATGTTCGCACGCACGCTCGAGCTCGGAGGCGGCCGGTCGCGGCTGCGGGTCGGGCGCGGTGCCGTCGGCGCGCTCGAGGAGCTCTGGCCCGAGGGGTGCGAGGGCGCGGCGCTCATCGGCGACGCGCGGGTGCTCGAGCTCGTCGGGGCGCCGCTCGAGGACCGGCTCGGCGGGCTCGCGAAGCGCGTGGTGCGCTGCCCGTTTCCACCGGGCGAGGCGCACAAGACGCGCGCCACGAAGGCCGAGCTCGAGGACCGGCTCCTCGAGGCGGAGCTCGGGCGCGACGGCTGCGTCGTCGCCGTCGGGGGCGGCATCTCGCTCGACATGGGCGGCTTCGTGGCGGCGACCTACCTGCGCGGCGTGCCGTGGATCGGCGTGCCCACCTCGCTCCTCGCGCAGGTCGACGCGGCGATCGGCGGCAAGACCGGCGTCAACACGCCCCACGGCAAGAACCTCGTCGGCGCCTTCCACCAGCCGCACGCCGTCCTCGTGGATCCGGATTTCCTGGCGACGCTCCCGACCGAGGAGTGGCGCAACGGGCTCGCCGAGCTCGTCAAGACGGCCTTCGTGGGCGACGCGGAGCTGTTCGAGTGGCTCGACGCGCGCGCCGTCGGCCTCGCGACCCACAGCCGCGACATCGACCACGCGGTCGAGCGCGCGGTCGCGGTGAAGGCGGCGATCGTGCAGGAGGACGAGCGCGAGAGCGGCCTGCGCGCCGTGCTCAACTTCGGCCACACGGTCGGCCACGCGCTCGAGACCGCGACCGGGCACGACTACCGGCACGGCGAGGCCGTCGCCATCGGCATGGCCATCGAGGCCGACGTCGCCGTCCGGCTGTGCGGGCTCGCGCCCGAGCACCAGCGGCGCCTGGTCGACTGCCTGCGCGCGTTCGGCCTGCCGGTCAAGCCGCCGGACGTGCCCTTCGCGGCGCTCGTGCCCTTCCTCGCGCGCGACAAGAAGCGGCGCGCGGGGGTGACGCGGCTCACCCTGCCCGAGCGCGTGGGGCACATGCACCGCGCGGCCACGGGCTACACGCTCGTCACGCCGCTCGGCGAGCTCGAGGCCGCCTGGGAGCGCGCGCGAGGACCTGCGTGATCTGCGTGACCGGCGCCGAGCCGAGCACACGGCTGCTCGCCGAGAGGCTCGGCGCGCACGCCCGCTTCCCGCTGCAGGAGGCGCGGCTCGACAGGCTCGAGGCGCTCGACGACGACGCCTTCGCGCTCCTCGCGGGGCGGCCCGGGCTCGTCGTCACCTGCCGCCGGCGCGAGGAGGGCGGTGGCTTTCGCGGCAGCGAGCACGAGCGCGCGGCCGTGCTCCGCCGGGCGCTCGCCGGCGCGCCCGCCTACCTCGACGTCGAGCTCGCGGCCGACGAGGAGCTCCGGCGCGAGCTCTTCCGCGCGCGCGGCGCGACGCGGCTCCTCACCTCGAGCCACCGCTTCGAGCCCGCGGGCCCGGAGCTCCTGCGCGAGCTCGCGCGCGCGCTCGACGCCGCGCCGACCGACGTGACGAAGCTCGCCGTGGCGGTCGAGGACGCGGCCGAGCTCGAGCCGCTCCGTGCGCTCGCGAGCGAGCGCGGCGCCGGGCGCCCGGCGATCCGCATCGGGATGGGGCCGGCCGGCATCGCGTCGCGCGCGCTCTACGGGCGCTTCGGCTCGCCCTTCACCTACGTCGCGGCCGCGGGGAGCCAACCGGTCGCGCCGGGTCAGCTCGACGTCGCCACCGCCGAGACGTGGCGCGTGGCGCGCGCGGCCGAGCTCGGGCCGCTCGCCCTGCTCGGCGGCACGGCGGTGCTGCGCTCGCCCGGACCGCGGATCTACAACCGGGTCTTTGCCGCGCGCGGTCTCGGCTTCGTGTACCTGCCCGTCGTGACGGCGCGCCCGCTCGCGGCGCTCGCGCTCCTCGAGCGGCTCGGCTTCGCGGGCGCGAGCGTCACGATGCCGGCCAAGGAGGCGCTCGTGCCGCACCTGTCCCTGCTCGATCCGGACGCGCGGGCGGCCGGCGCCGTGAACACCG
>JADLAB010000477.1 GCA_020848455.1 Polyangiaceae bacterium | reverse complement strand
GAGGCCGTTCGGTGCGCTCGTGGCGGCATGACCACGGTGGCGACCAAGCGACTCCCGCTTCGAGTGGGCATGGTTGCGGGCCTTGACCCGCGCAAGGGCCACCTGGACTTCGTTGCTGCAGCCGCGCAAGTCTGTGCGCAGCGGCGGGACGTCGAATTCTGCATCGTCGGATCGACTGCGGGTGCTCCGGACTATTTGAACGCAATCGAACGGTCCATTGCGCAATCAGGGCTCGCGGATCGCTTTCGCCTGGTTGGCGCCGTTGCGCAAGTCGAGCCATGGGTACGCTCATTCGACGTCTACTGTGTCCCGTCGCTGAGCGAGGCCTTGTCGGTGGCGGGGCTCGAAGCCATGGCGCTGGAGCGACCAATCGTCGCCACGCGTGTGGGAGGCAATCCTGAGCAGGTGGACGACGGGATCACCGGTCTCCTGTGCAGCCCCGGCGCGCCGCACGATCTCGCCGAAAAGATTCTCGTTCTTTTGGGCGATCCGAAGCGCCGCGCCGACATGGGTGTCCGAGCCGCTGCGCGCGCCGGTGCGCTGTTTTCCATCGAGAAGAACGTGGCGCTGCTGGACGTGGCTTTGACGCGTGCCGTCGCATCGACGACGCACTCCTGACCTCCGTTGGTAGGTGCCCCTTCTAGCCGCGCGTCATGCCGGCACGAAGAGCAGGTTCTCGTAGTCGTACCGTTCGCGAATGAGGTGCGGGACCAGGTGGCCGCGCTCGAACTGAAGAGCGCGGTATCCACGGTCGATGAGCGACTGGACCACATCGCGGCTTCGCACGACACCCGGGATGTCCTTGTCCCCTACCTCCAAGCTTAGCATGGGACGCTTGTCGCGCAGAGTATGGTCGAAACCGCGCAGCACGTCCGGCTCGGCGCCTTCAACGTCGATTTTCACGAAATCTGGCGCGACCCCGGCTTCCTCTACGTACCTGTCTAGCGCGCGCGCTCTTACCTTCACGACACTTGCCCGCAAGCGACGACGCTCCGCCGCGTCGACCTTTCCCTGATACAGTGTGTTGAAGGCAGAAAACTCGACGCCGTAGTCCTTGAACTCGAGAACGGTGTCTTCGCGGTAGGCAGCGGCGTTCACGGCCCGTGCGTTCGTGCGGCCACGAAGATTGGCCGCCAGGACGCGGAACGTGCTCGGCGTCGGCTCAAACGCATGGACTTGACCACCGGGACCCACCAGGTTTGCCGCGAGCAAGGAGAAGTACCCGAAGTGCGAGCCGACATCGAAGAACACCATACCCGGCTTGAGCCACTCGATGAAGACCCGCGTGAGCTCCTCCTCGAAGAAGCCGTATCGCAAGATGGTGAGTGAGACCCGGTCCGGCACGACGAGGCGCATGCGTTCGCCCCAGAACGTCCTCGCCACGACAGGGACGCCTGCGCCGACAGCGCGACAGAGAACCTCCAGTACCTTGGATGCGCCAAGCCTCATCGGCCGCGTCGCAAGCTTCCTCAGTGGCGTGGCTGAGGCAAGGCGCGTTGCGCGGTCCAGTCGCTGCGTGTCGATTGGGCCCATGGCATTCTCCGGTCGCACATGGTTGCCGACGCACTCTCGTCGCAAGGGGCGTCGACGCGTTTCATGGTCACTAGCACAACCAGGCGCAGTCGTCGCCCCCCCGGTGGCGCCGGGCGCGACTTGCTAGCACAGGGGGCGGGACCGGGGGCGGGACCTCGGTTCCCCGCTGAGTCGTCGAGTCGCTGAGTCGGCTCCAGCACCTCGAGGGGTCACAAGCGCAGAAGGCGCGTCACGAGCCGTGCCCCGCCCCGCGGGGCAAGATCGCGTGCCTCACACAGGTGCCCAGGTATAGCAACCCGAGCTCCGACGACGAGCACTACCCCGAACACGAGGCAGCTCGCCAGCACGCGTGCAGCTGCCGACGAGTCTTCCAGTGCGAAGCGGTCGATCAGTAGCGCGGTACCCGCAGCGCCGATGGACAGCACCCACGAGGGAGTGACCGCGTTGAGGAACGCCCCCACGCGCAGGCCGGCGCTTCGGAGCGCGAGCGTCGCGTAGACGATGGCGCCCGCTGCGATGTACCCCCCTGTCCACGACGCCACGCCGGCGGCAGTGCCCGTCGTCCACGCACCTACTGCTCCGGCTGCGACTAGGCCAGCCCCGTACGCGAGCAACATGAGCGCCCACTCACGAAACCTTCCGCTCGCCAGCTGCAGGGACATGGGGACGCCTAGCGCCACGTTCAATGGGTACACGATGCTCACCACTTGCACGGGCACGACCGCCTCAGCCCAGCGCCCCTGCCAGACGAGCGTCTCGATGGGTCCGACCGCAGCCACGAGTCCGAGACTCAATGGCGCCGCGACGAGCATCAGCATGCGCAGCGAGCGCTCCGTGGCAGCGCGGAGCCGCATTGGCTCGCCACGCAGCTTGACGAGCGCTGGGAACAGTACCTGGTTGACGTTGTTCGCGAGCAGGATCCCGACCTGGATGACGAGCTGATACGCGAAGAAGTAGACGCCCACGACGGTCGAGGAAAGAGTGGCGCCTAGGAGGAAGTACGTTCCGGTGTTGCAGAGCCCAACCCCGAACGTCCCTAGCAGGACCCATTGCGCGCGGGAGAACAACTCCTTCCAGCGTCGCATATCCCATGGGCGCGACCAGAGACGGGAGCGCGTCAGCGCGTAGCTCACGACCCATTCGAAGATTGCGACAAGTAAGAGGGGCAGGACGAAGCTGACGGCACCGAACCCCGCCATCGCAAACAGGATGGCGCCGCCGTATCGCAAGAGCGCCGAGCCGCTCTGCATCAGCCCGATCGCTTTGAACCGCAGATCGATCGCGAGCCGCGCAGAGAGCACGGCACTCGGCGTCGTGAGCGGCACAGACACCGCGGTGATCACGAGAAGCAGAGGCAACTCGGGCTCGTGGTACGCCTCTCCCAGGGCAGGCGCCGCTGCGACGAGAAGTACGCACGCGGTCATGTTCATGGCGAGGCCCATCCAGAAGACTGGCCCCGCTAGGCTCTCGTACTCGTCGCCGCGCTGCACGAGGACCTGGCGCACTCCGCCGTCCCGCAATAGCGAGGTAAGCGCAGCGATCGACGTCGATATGGCCACCAAGCCGAAGTCGTCCGCTGAGAGAATCGCACCGAGCACCACCTGCGCGCCGAAGCTCGCAAGCTTGGCGGTCCCGGTGTTGAGAATCATCCACAGAAGACCCCAACCCACGGTCTTGGCTAGGGGCGGCGCTTGCCGAGGATCCACTGGACGCTGGTCGCCGGCAACCGTGCCGGTCACAGGAGGCCGCCGTGCAGGAGCGTGTGGCCCGCCCGGAGAAAGAGAAGATCCATCTGCCCGAGCGCGTCGTCCGAGGGGCGCCTGTAGATACCCACCACGTCGTACCAGACGAAGCCCTGCTGCCGCATGAACTCCAGCACATCTTCCACGAGGGGCGCTCCGGGCCCAAGCGGGTAGAAGCTCACCTCAAGTATGACGGCAGTGCACCGAGCGAGAACGCCGATCGCGCCCCGAAGCACCTCGAGCTCGTAGCCTTGGACATCGAGTTTGATCAGGTCAGCGCTTGGGATCACCCCGTCGCGGACCATCTCGTCGAGCACCAGCATCGGCGCGGTCTCCGTCGCCCCCTGCGCACCCGGGTCGAACAGCGACGTCTGCGTGCCGCGATCTGCGTATCCGACCGTGCTCCGCGAAGCTCCGAGAAAGCACCGGTAGTAGCGGAAGTTCTGCAGCCTAGTGCGGGTGCGCTCCAGGTCCGGGACGCAACTGACGTTCGGCTCGAAGCCGATTATGGAGGCTTGGGGCCACACCGCTGCCGCCATGCGGGCCCACTCGCCAGATGCCGCGCCGACGTCGAAGATCACCGCCGGCGAGAGGCCCAGATCGCGAGCGTGAGCGAGGCGTGTGGGCATGTCCAGGTGGCGCATCGACGGAATCACCTGCAGGGCGCGCCGCCGCAGCACCTCGCGCACTGGCCGCGGCAGGACGCGGTTGAGCAGGGCATGAAGCTTGCGTGACATCGTTGTCCCCGTGGACGCTGCCCGATCCGCCTGGCCGGCGCGACACCTCGCCTTTACTTAGGACGAAACCGAGGGCGCGTCGAGCGCTTCCGAAACCCATTCCCAGTCAACGCGGCCGGGCGCATGTGGCTTGCCGATGCGGTCACGGGAGTACGCTGTCCAGCATGCAGCGAAATTCTCGGGTGAGTGAAATTTCACGAACCGCCGCGCCGCTTCGCCCAACGCGAAGTCCTGAGCTTCCGCGAGACTTTCCGTCAGCGCGCGCGCGAACTCGAGCGGATCGGTGACCCGGCACGCGCGGCCAAGCGCGAAGCGCCGAATCATCGCCCCAATCCAGCCAAAGTCCGACCCAAGCACGAACTTGCGCGCCGCGGCTGCTCGGATCACGATGCTGGCAGAACCGATGTGCGCCGGATACGGTGTGCACACGACATCCACGGAGGCGACAGCGCTTTCGAACTCTTCCTGGGACACGAACCTATCGATTGAGATGATGCGGCCTGAGCGCACGAGTTCCCGGTAGGGACACCGGAGTAGGTCTGCGACATATGGCTCATGGGGTCCTACCAGCAGCAATCGGTCGCGCGCGCTGAGCTGAGCTTTGGCGAAGGCATGAATCAGCAAGTCGACGCCCTTGCGTCGATCGAGCGCGCCCACGCAACCCACATAGCGGCCGTCCTCGGGAATGCCCAGGCGCCCGCGCGCCACGTTGGACTCGATGGGCGCCGCCGGCTCCACCGGATCGGGCATGAGGCTGCACCGGCTCGCGAATCGACCACCGCGTTGGCGAATCACATCGAGGACGAACGGGTCGAGTTGATGCACCCTGGTCCACGGTGCGCGTGCAGCTAGCTCCCACGAGGCCAGCGTGAAGGCCCTTCGACGGTGGGAGCCCGACGGGTACGCGTAACCTCCACGAAACATCAGTCCTTCAGACGGCACACTTCGCGGGATGATGTTCAGCGGGCGAACGGCGCCCAACACTTGCGAGAGCCCGTCGGCGTACGGCACGACGAGGTGGTCGGGTCTCGCGCGTCGGATAGCCTGGGCCAACAGATACACTCGGTGCAATGACGCGGAAACGAGACTGCTACGAGATGGCGGAACCCAGGAGTCGATCTGCACGCGGTCTGCGATCGGAGCAATGAACAGGCTGTAAGGAGTGGACACGACGGCCTTGGCACTCGTTGCGAGCACCACCGACGCGCCCATGTCGGCAAAGGCACTGAGGATGAGCCTCAGGTAGGCGAAGTGGTGGCCCGCGTAGTCCGGCTCGAAGACCAAGACACGCAAATCAGTCGCCCTCGTGATTCGGTCGCACGCACGGGGGCTCCACCACCCGGACGCTAGCGATGCCGGCCGACGCCGGGACCGCCAGGGCGCGCGACATGACCGGGTCGGCGCGGCGGTGAGCCCACCGCGAACTACTTCGGCGGCGGGCCGGACCAATGCTTGGCTTCAACGCTCCGGGTCCGCACCGATGGCACGGCCCGGCAACGCTGCGCGACCGTTTCACCGCAACCCCGCTCGTGAAGGGCACCCACCCGCTCTCGGGCCGAGTCCTGCTTCCGCCCCACCAAGGTGCCGACCTTCGTCTCCGACAACGCGGCGATGTGTCGTCACCACCTGAGGCGCAGGGATTCGGGTCCATCGAGAGCCGGAGTTCTGCCGGCCGGGCACACTCGGCACGCATTGAGAACCGAAGCCAGCCGGCCGCGTGGATGGCTCCTGTCGTATCCGAAGAACCCCTCCTCCGGCAAGTCGAAACAGCGTCAACGGGTTAGCGAGGACTCTGTGTGCCAATTCGCACCCTCATGCAGCCACCCGATTTGCAGGGTCATGCAGCCAGAGGGACGGCTCGAACGACCGGTTCTGACGGTGCCTCGCATGGGCCGCGACGTCG
>JADLAB010000476.1 GCA_020848455.1 Polyangiaceae bacterium | reverse complement strand
GCGACGGGCCGCCCGAGCGCGCGATCGAGCGCCACCTCGACCTCGCCCATGCCGCCGCGTCCGAGCACGCCGACCGCCCGGTAGCGCTCGGTGGCGGCGGGGAGCTCGCTCGGCACGAGCGCCGCGGCCGGCAGGAGGCCACGCGCCAGCTGGGTGCGGGCGTCGGCCAGGATGCGCGCCACCGTGCCGAGGTCGCGCTCCACCGGGTCGGTGGCGCTCGCCGTGTCGACGTCCGTCGGGCCGCCAGGCTGCGCCGGAGCGGGCGGCGCCGACGGCGGGAGCTCGCGCACCTCGCTCCGCTCGTCGTCGGGGCGCCCGGCGTGCGGGTAGGCCTGCGCCGCCGTCGCCGGCCGCCGGCTGCTCGGCGCTCCGCGCTCTTCGCCCATGGCGCAGCATGGTAGCCCGCGCCCCGCGTGCGCGTCACGGTCGTCGGCGCAAGGCACGCGCTCGGGCGCGCAGCCTCTGCGACGCCGCGGGCCGCGCGCTCGCTCGCCCGCATGCCATGTCCAGCGCTTACGCCGGGGTGCGGGACACGGGCGCCTGGCACGGGGTATGCGGGCCTGCGACGCCGGAGGACCTCGTCATGTCCATTTCCAGGCGTTTTGCAGCGGAGTTCCTCGGCACCTTCTGGCTCGTGCTCGGCGGCTGCGGGAGCGCGGTTCTCGCCGCGGCCTTCCCGGACGTCGGGATCGGCCTCGTCGGCGTGTCCCTCGCGTTCGGCCTGACCGTCCTGACGATGGCCTACGCCATCGGGCACGTCTCGGGCTGCCACCTCAACCCCGCGGTCACGATCGGGCTCTTCGTGGGCAAGAGGTTTCCCGCGAAGGACATCGTCCCCTACGTCTTTGCCCAGATCCTCGGCGGTGTCGCCGGCGCGGGGGTGCTCTATGTCATCGCGAGCGGCAAGGCGGGCTTCGACGTGCAGAGCGGCCTCGCCTCGAACGGCTTCGCCGAGCACTCTCCCGGCGGTTACTCGATGGTGGCCGCGCTCGTCGCGGAGGTGGTGCTCACCTTCGTGTTCCTCATGATCATCCTCGGGGCGACCGACGCGCGTGCGCCCAAGGGCTTCGCCCCGATCGCGATCGGGCTCGGGCTCACGCTCATTCACCTCGTCGGCATTCCCGTCACCAACCTGTCGGTGAACCCGGCGCGCTCCACGGGCCCCGCGCTCTACGTCGGTGGCTGGGCGCTCGGGCAGCTGTGGTTGTTCTGGCTGGCGCCGATCGTGGGCGCCGTGCTCGCCGGCCTCGCATATCCGCTCATGGCGGGCGAGAAGGCCGCGGAGAAGCGGCCGCCGGTCGAGGGCTCGCGCGGGGTGCGACTCGACGAGCAGCACCCGCAGCCCGTGTGAGGCGCGACGCGCGCAGACGCCTCGGGCGGCTCTTCAGTCGAAGAGCCGCCGCAGCGTCGCCTCGGCCTGCGAGCCGTTCAGGATCTCCGCGAGGGCCGTGAAGATCGCGTGCTCGGTGCGGCGCAGCTCGGCGAAGCGCAGGATGCGCGGCACGAGGGTGACGGCCTCGATGCGCAGCGCCGCCTCGGCCTGCGCGGCCTCGAGCGGGGCCCCGCGCGCGAGCGCGCGCCCGAGCACCACCTCGGGCCGCTCCGCGAGCACGATCGACGCGAGCAGGTCGCCGTAGCCGCCGAGCCCGTAGAGCGTCTGCGGGTCGGCGCCGGCGGCGCGCGCGATGCCCGCCGCCTCGTCGACGCCGCGGCTCGCGAGCGCCGCCAGCAGGCCGGGCGTGGCGCCGATGTGCGCGGCGAAGCCGACGCCGATGGACAGGCAGCCGACCAGCGCCGAGGCCCACTCGAGACCGCGTAGATCGCTCGTGCCCTCGATCTTGAGCCACTCGGCGGCGAACGCGCGCTTGAGCGCCGCGACGACCTCGGGAAACTCGGAGCCCACCACCATGGCGCTCGGGCGCCCGTCGTTGAGCTCGGCCGCCTGCACCGGCCCCCCGAGGGCGCCGATGCGCCGCACCGGCGTCTCCTCGCGCAGCACCTGCGAGATGGTCACAATGTCGTCGGCGCTCGTCACGGTCGGCGCCGCACCGGCCACGCTGCCGCCGCCGGCCGCCGAGGACAGCCCGCGGATGCCGTGCACGAGGACGTGTCCGCCATCGAGGAAGTCGCCGAGCTCGCGCGCGACGGCGCGGACGCTCGAGGAGGGCACCGCGACGACGAGGAGGCGGGCCTCCGCCAGCACGCGCATGCTCGGGGTCACGCGCACGCCCGGCAGCGCCGGGTGGTCGCGCCGCGTGCACAAGGTCACCTCCGAGCCCGCGTGGCGCGCCGCGCGGGCGAGCGACACGCCCCAGGGGCCACCGCCGAGCACACCGATTGCCGTCATGGCACTCTCTCCTCGGTCCCTCAGGCTGCGGCCGGGCGCGGCCGCGGCTCGCCGTGTGCGGTCGGGTCCCAGCCCACGCCGTGCACCGCGAGCCGGTTCTGGTAGTAAAAGAGCAGGTTGGTGTCCGACAGCGCGAGCCCGTCCTCGCGCGGCTGGATGACCGGGCTCGTGTGGTAGCCGCGGAAGGCCTGGATCGCCTGCTCCACGAGGTCGCCGCCCGACATGCGCCGCGCCTCGCTCGAGACCGCCGCCTCGCCGTGCTTCTCGAGCTCGAGCAGCCGGTCCTTGACCCCGAGCACCTCGCGCGCGAGCTCGTCGCGCGACAGGGTGATCTGGTCGCGCATGCGCAAGACGGCGAAGAGGTCGTCGGTGCCGGCCGCGCGGCGCAGCGCCCCGAAGGCGGCGGCCGCCACGATGTGGGTCGCCATCGCGACGGCGTTGCGGCGGTAGGCGACCGCGAGCTCCTCGCCGAGCTGGCGCGTGTACTGCATCTCGCGGGACGGATTGAGCGAGATCGAGCCGTCGAGGTCGCGCAGGTAGCTCGCGGGGTCGACCGGGCGCCCGCGGTGGTCGTGCGACACGCCGTGCTCGTCCACGCCGTTGCCGTAGGGGTCGAGCGCGGCGCCGAAGCGGATGTGCACGGCGCCCGAGTGGCCGAGGAGCTTCGAGACGAAGCGCGCCATGCGCCCCGGGCGGCTCGACTCGTCGTCCTCGATGATGTAGCGCGCCTTGCCGGCCTCGCTCAGGTAGTCGCGGATGAGCGTCTCGGCCTCGAGCGTGATGAGGTAGTTGATCGTGGCCGGCACGAAGTACACGCGCCGCTCGTGGCCCGAGAGCAGGGTGCGCGCGTAGGCCTCGATGCCCGTGCCGGCGAGGCCGAGCTTCAGGTGGCGCTCGATGCCGCCCGAGCGCGAGCGCGTGCCGCCGGGGAAGAAGAGCGAGTGGTAGCCGCGCTCGATGAGCACGCAGGAGTAGGCCTTGAGCACGTCCTTGTAGAGCTTGTGGCGCAGCCGGCGATCGACGCGGTAGGCGCCGAGGTTGCGCATGAAGAAGGCGAGGACGGGGTTCGTGAACAGGTTCTTGCCGGCGCCGTAGGTGGCGGGGGGCAGATCCGCGCGGTCGAGGGCGTGCCCGAACACGATGGAATCCATGTTCGAGGAGTGCGTGGGCACGAACACCACCGTGCCGCGCGCGGCGAGCTTGCGCGCGAGGTCGACCTCGCCGTCGATGAGGAACTTCTCGGCGAGCGCGTCGAAGCCGAAGAGCTTGCGCGGGTCGCGCACCAGCGTCGCCAGCTTGCGCGGCGCGAGCAGGCCCGTCACGAGCGAGGGCACGAGACTCGTCGAGAAGCGGTAGACGCGCGGGTCGAAGTTGCCCGCCACGTCCCAGCCGTAGCCCTCGACGATCTCGCGCAGCTTGTCGCGCCGCTCGAGCTCGCTCATGCGCCCGAGGCGCCGCGCCAGGCGGCGCCACTCCTCGAGCTCGGCCTGGTCCTTCGGCTTGCGACTGCCGTCGAGCCGGCGCGCCTCGTGGTAGGCCGCGTCGTTCAGCGCGAACAGCGTGTCGCGGGTGCTCGCGATGACCCGCCGCACGGTCTCCTCGACGATGGCCTCGCGCTCGGCGTTGAAGCGGAAGATCGGGTACTCATCGGCCATGGTGGCGGCTCTTCTTCGCGCCCCTGGGAGGCGGGGCCTCGGGATGTAACACGACGAGCGCGAGCGCGTGAAGCGGAGCCGTGCGCGCGCCCCGGCGGGTGCTCTCAGGGCTCCGCGAAGGCGAGCCCCGTGAGGTCGAGGTCGCGGGCGCACTCCACCCGCCCGTCGCAGGACGAGTAGGCGCTCGAGAGGTAGTCGATCGCGGTCCAGCGCACGCGACCCTCGACCGCTTTCCCGACGAGCGTCACGGCGAGCTCGCCGCTCGCCCGCGCCCGGTCTCCGCACGGGGCGAGGCCGAGCGCCTCGTCGCTCTCGTCGCTGTTGAACAGGTCCGCGTAGCTGCCCTGGAAGTGGTCGCTCTCGGTCGGCCCGACGTAGACGCCGGAGGTGCCCGGCAGGTTCGTGTTCGACGGGTAGCCGTCGTAGGTGCCGGCCTCGAGCCAGGCCTGGGTCTCGGTCTCGAGCTCGGCCAGGTAGAGCACGTTGCCGGTGCGCGCCGGCAGCTCGTAGGCGTGCGCGTCGGCCCAGCTCGCCTCTGCCTCCTTGGCGCGGGTGTCGAGCTCCTCCTCGGTCACGAACGGCCCCGAGACGATGCCGCGGCAGTCGATCGTCGTCGCATCGAGGAGCGTCACGGCGAAGCGCCGCGCCCCGGGGCCGTCGCCGCAGCCGAGCGCGGCCGCGAGGCCGAGCCCGAGGCCCGCGACGCCCACCGACCGCCTCATGGGGCGAAGCTAACAGGCGCGCGGGCGGCCCACAATCGACGCGGGCGCGGCCGAGGGGCGCCCGGCGGTTGACGTTGAGCCGGCCCCGCGCGACAACCCCGGCCCTCGCTGGTCCGCATGCTCGGGCCGGGTCAGGCCCATGGCCAAGCTGAAGTACCTGGTTCCGAACGCGTTCACGGCCGCCGCGCGGGGTGCGACGTGAGCGGCCCCCGCCCGAAGAAGCCCGCCGCCGAGGGCGAGCTCGTCGTGCCGGCGGAGCTCGACGGGGCGGCGCTCGACCGCGCCGTGCGCCAGCTCGTGGGCGGCAGCTGGGCCTCGGCCCGCCGCCTGATCACGAGCGGCAAGGTGCGGGTCGACGGGCGAGTCGTGACGGAGGGCACGCGGCCGGTCGCCGCGGGCGCCCGCCTCGGGCTCGACATGGCCGCCCCCTCGCCGCGCGTCCGCGAGCTGCGCCTGCTCGACGCCGAGCTCTTCGTGCACGTCGACGCCGCGGTGGCGGTCGTGCGCAAGCCCGCCGGGATCAGCACCGTGCCCTATCCCGCGACGGCCCGCCCGGGCACGGACGCGGGCGCCGCCGCGACCGTGGTCGTGCTGCGCTCGGACGAGGTCACGCTCGACGATCTCGTGCGCCGCGCGCTCGAGCGCCGCGACCGGCTCGGCAAGCGCGCGCCGCTCGGCGTCGTGCAGCGGCTCGACAAGGAGACCTCGGGCCTGATCGTGTTCGCGCGCACGCTCGCGGCCAAGCGCGCGCTCGAGCAGCAGCTGCGCGACCACTCGATGCACCGGCGCTACCTCGCCATCGCGCACGGCACCGTGGCGCGCGCCACCTACCGCACGTCGATCGCGTCGAACCGTGGCGACGGCCTGCGCGGCTCGGTGCGCGTGGGCGGCCAGGAGGCGGTGACCCACGTCGAGCCGCTCGAGCGGCTCGCCGGCGCGACGCTCGTCGCCTGCCGCCTCGAGACCGGTCGCACCCACCAGATCCGCATCCACCTCTCGGAGGCGGGGCACCCCATCGTGGGCGAGCCGGTGTACGTGCGCGGCTACCGGG
Source organism: Polyangiaceae bacterium (assembly GCA_020848455.1). Taxonomy (GTDB): domain Bacteria; phylum Myxococcota_A; class Polyangia; order Polyangiales; family Polyangiaceae; genus JACRDA01. The sequence goes on along the minus strand of JADLAB010000476.1, from coordinate 9,185 downwards.
GCCGGCTCCTCGAGGCGCCGCGCCTCATGCTGCACGCCGTCGAGCTCGGCTTCGTCCACCCGACGACCGGCCAGACCCTGCGCTTCGAGGACCGGCCACCGCGCGACTTCGCGCGCGTGCTCGCGCGGCTGCGGGGTCGCGGCGGTGGCGGCGGCGGCGAGGTCAGCGAGCGCCGAGCAGCGCGATGATCTCGCGGTGCTCGGGGAAGCGGCCGGCGTCGTCCTTCGAGAAGATCGTCCGGCCGTCGACCACCACGTCGAACTGACCCCGGCCGCCGGGCTCGATGCGGGCCTCGACGCCCGTGTGCTTGCGAATCGCGGCCGCGAGACCCGCGGCCTTCGGCTCGTAGCTTCAGACGACGCAGTAGAGGATGCGGATATCCATGCGTGCGTTCCCTGCGCCGGCGCTCACTGCACGATGTTCTGCAGGCTCAGCATCTCCTCGGCGCTCGGCATCACGATGAGCTCGCAGCGGCGGTTCTTCTGGCGCCCCTCGTCGGTGTCGTTGGTCGCGATGGGGTCGATGTCGCCGAGGCCGCCCGCGCTCCAGCGCTCGAGCGGCATCTGGCCCTTGTCGCCGACGAGGAACAGCAGCACCTCGCGTGCGCGCATCATCGACAGGCCCCAGTTGTCCTTGAACGCGCCGCCGCGGAGCGGCTTGTTGTCGGTGTGGCCCACGACCTGGTACTCGCGCTGCAGCAGCTGCGGATCGTTGCGAATGACGTCGGCGACCTTGAGCAGGATCGCCTGACCGTCCTTCGTGAGCGTGTCCTGGCCCGAGGGGAAGAGCACGTCGCCCGGCAGCGAGATGATCATGCGGTTGCGCCGGATGACGACGTTGAGGCCGAGGCGCGTGAGCTCGGTGAGCTTGGCGCGCAGGCGCTCGAAGCGCTGCTTGATGGCCTCGAGCAGCTTGGCGCGCTCCTGGTACTCGCGCAGGGCCTTCTCGCGCTCCTCGAGCGTCGAGCTCAGCTGCGAGATCTCCGTGCTGCGCGACTCGAGATCGCGGTTGAGCTTCGTGATGTCGACGCCGGCGGCGGACAGATCGCCCTCGAGCTTGGCCACCTTCTGACGCGCGGCGTCGAGCGCCCGGTCGGACTCGGCGAGCTTCTGCTCGGTCGCGTGGTTGAGCGCGAGCAGGCGCTGGTACTTGTCGAGCTGCGCCTGCCACTCCTGCTCGGAGTAGCCGCAGCCCGCGAGGCCGAGGGTCGTGCCCACGATGCCCAGCCCCAACCACAAGCGCGCGCGATGCTTCATGCTGGCTCCGATCGATGCCGCGCAGCCACGCTGCCGGGCGGGTCGAACGGTAGTCGAGCGGGTCGGTGGGTCAAGACGTTGTGCGGCCGGGGCCGTTTCACGGCTGCAAGGCGACCTTGCAGCTCTGCACGCCCGGTCGGTCGCCGCCGCGCCAGACGCCCGACTCGCGAGGCGACGAGGCGCGGCACGGTACGTGCTTGGCGCTCCCAGGTGCTTGGGTCCGCGAGCCGCGCGGACTGGGGAGAGACGCCATGATGAACTGGAGCCCGACGATCGACACGCTCCACGCGGCTGCCGCGGCGCCCGACGCCCGGCGCTACGTGGGCTGGGCCGAGACGCGCCTGTCCGTCGACCGCGTGTGGCCCCTCGTCGGCTCGCTCGCCCGCTGGAGCGAGTGGCTGCCGGACGTGAGCTGGACGAGCGCCCTCGCGCCCGCGCCCGCCGACGCGCACGACGACGGCCGCGCGTTCCACATCGTGTGGCGGGGCCGCCTGCTCGAGGGTCGGTTCCGCGAGCTGCACCCCATGAGCTATGCGGAGTTCGAGCTGTGCGATCCGCGGCTCGGCTTCGCCTTCGACTGCTGCATCGCCCTCAGCCGGTTGCCGATCGGCCAGTCGGTCGCGATCGTCGAGATGAGCTTCGCCGCGTGGCTGGTCGACGGGCTCGCCGGGGCCAACCCGTGCGAGACGCTCGTCGAGGCGCTCCACGCCGCGGCGGCCGAAGAGCGGCGCTGACGACTAGAAAGGCTCGAGCTCGCTCTGCAGCTCGAGCTGCTCGAGCGAGCCCGCGACCATGGAGCCGAGCCGCGCGCCGACCACGCTCTCGGCGTCGGTGCCCGTCGCCTCGGTCGTGAGCACGTAGGCGAAGCAGCGCTTGCCCCGCGCTCCGAAGGCGAGCACGTAGCCGACGAGTGCCGCGTCGTCGCCGCCCGTGCCGAAGCCGACGTCGACCGCGGTGCGGAAGCCGGGCGGTACGTCGAGCTCGCGGTGATCGACCGCCCGGCCGCGCTCCGGCAGAGCGCGCAGCCGCCGCGCGGCCGCTTCGCAGCCTGCCCGCTTGACGGCCGCGTCCTCGTGCCACAGGCGCACGAGCAGCGTGGAGCGCGTCGCCTGGTGCTCGAGCACGAGGAAGCGCGAGGCCTTGTCCGTGACCGCCCAGGCGGGCGCTCCGGGCAGGGGGACGTGGAGGTCGAAGCGCGGCGAGAACACGCGCGCGAAGCGCGCCGCGTCCGGCCCGAAGCCGGTGGGATCCGGGCGTGGCGTCGGTGCGGGCGCAGGGTGCACCTCCACCGCGGCCGGCGGGCAGCCGGTGCCGACCCCGAGCCCGAGGAGCGCGAGCGCGCCGGCGCGGGCGAGCCCGAGCGCGCGCCGCGAGCGGGTGCTCACACCGCCGTGCGCCACTCGGGATGGCGCTCGTCCTTGCCCTTCACGATCGCGAAGTACAGCTCCTGGAGCTGGCGCGTCACCGGCCCGGGCTTGCCCGTGCCGATGGCCCGGTCGTCGACCTCGCGCACCGGCGTCACCTCGACCGCGGTGCCGGTGAAGAACACCTCGTCGGCGAGGTAGAGCTGGTCGCGCGTGATCATGGTCTCGACCACGGGCAGGCCGGCCTCGCGGGCGAGCGTCAGAATGGTCTCGCGGGTGATGCCGCCGAGGATCGAGGCGTGCGCGGGCGGCGTTTGCAGCACGCCGTCCTTCACGATGAAGAGGTTCTCGCCCGAGCCCTCGCAGACGTAGCCGGTGTGGTCGAGCAGGATGGCCTCGTCGTAGCCGGCCATCTTGGCCTCGCGCTTGGCGAGGATCGAGTTGGTGTACTGACCGGTGATCTTGCCCTTCGCGAGGCTGATGCTCGGATGGTGGCGCACCCAGGCGCTCACCTTGGTGCGCACGCCCTTCTCGAGCGCGCCCGTGCCGAGGTAGGCGCCCCACTTCCACGCGACGATCGCGGCGCGGATGGGGTTGTTCGGCGCGTAGACGCCCATGGCGTCGTCGCCGACGAACACGATGGGGCGGAGGTAGGCCTCGTCGACGCCGTTCACCCGCAGCAGCTCCACGCAGGCGGTCTCGAGCTCGCGACCGGTGAAGCGCGGCTGGATCGCGATGAGCTTGCAGGTGTCGGCCAGGCGGTGGATGTGGTCGCGCAGGCGGAACACCGCCGTCTCGCCGCTCGCGCGCTTGTAGGCGCGGATGCCCTCGAACGCGGCCAGGCCGTAGTGCAGGCTGTGGGTCAAGATCGGCAGCTTGGCCTCGTCCCAGGCGACGAACTCCCCATCGAGCCAGACCTTCTTCAGCTTGTCGACCATGGGCGCTCCGACTCGGCTCCGGGGCGCGTCGCGGTGGTGCCCCCGCGGGCATCGCGGGCGGGCGCCCCGAGCTCGCGCGCGCGGAGGTGCCGACGGAGCTAGCGCCTTTCGCGCAGCGCGCCAAGCCGTATGAGCAGCGCGCCCGAGCCGCCGCGCGCCGCGTCGGCGCTCGAGAAAGCGCGGACGAGCGCCGCCACCGGGCCCGAGACGAGCCACGTCGGAGCGGCGGTCGCGAGCACCGCGCCCGCGCTCGAGTGGTGGCCCTTGCCGTGCACGACGAGCAGCACGCGCGCTCCGGCGGCGTGGGCGCGCCGCACGAACGCGACGAGGGCCCGGCGTGCGAGCCGCTCGGAGAGGCCGTGCAGATCGAGCTCGGCGTCGGTCGGTGCCCGGCGCAGCTCGCCGAGCGCGCGGGCGGGCACCCCGAGCCGCCGGCCCTCGACGAAGCCGTCGGCCGTCGTGACGTCGAACTCCGGCGCCGGCTCGCCGGTCTCGTGCGCCCTCGGCCCGGCGGCCTCCGCCTCGAGGACGTCCTCGGCGCAGACGACCGGCCCGGGTCGGGCGGGTGGACCGGGCGGCACGCGCCCGCGGCGGGGGGCGGGGAGCGGCTCGGCGTCGGTCGCCAGAGCCGCGAAGCTCGGCGGCGCCTCGTGCGGCCCGACGGCGGCGGCTGGACGCGGCGCGGGGTCGGGCGGGCGCGGCGCTCGGGCGAGGCCGCGCGCCACGGCCCCGAGCTTCGCGAGCGCGCGGTCGCGAGCGGCGGCCCGCGCCTCGCGCCTCGTCTTACCCTCGGGGCCCGCCGCGCCTCGCTTGCCCATGGTCGGGTCCCGGCTCTACGGCCCGGTCGGCGGCTCGCTCGTCGAGGGTGCGCCGGCGCCGCGCCACACCATGCGACGCAGGGCGCGCTCGAGCGCGAAGGCCGAGAGCGCGTGCCCGATCGCGTCGGCGTCGAGGAGCGCCTTCACCTCCGCGAGCGGCACGAGCACCGTCTGCGCGCTCTCGTGCTCGTCGAAGGTGGGCTCGCCGACGCGCTGCGCGCCCTGGGCCAGAAGGACGTGCAGTCGATTGCCCTGGATGGCGGGGTTCGCGAACACGATGCCGAGGCTCTCGATGGAGGCGGGGGCGTAGCCCGTCTCCTCGCGCAGCTCGCGCAGGGCGGCCTGGGTCGGGCTCTCGTCCGGATCGACGACACCACCCGGCGTCTCGAGACTCGGGGCGTCGATGCCGTAGCGGTACTGGCGCACGAGCACGAGCTCGTCCGCGAGCGTGAGCGCCACCACGGTCACCCAGTCCGGTAGCTCGAGGCACACGACCTCGTGCCGCGCGCCTCCGGGCTTCTCCATCACGTGCTCGACGACGTCGAAGATCCGGTGGCGGCCCACGACGCGCGAGCTCACCCGCCGCGGCAGCGCCAGGCGCTCGGGCTCGGCATCGCTCATGGCCGAGGGCTCTAGCACAATCCCCGTCGCCGGGGCCGGCGGCTCGCGTGTCCCGGCCGCGCGCCGGCGCCCCGGCTTGCCCGGTTTCCAGGGGTTTGCCGCCGGGTGTCCGGCTTTTCGCCTTTTTCGCGCTCGCTCGGCTGTGGTATCTTCGGCTTCGGGGGTCGGGGTACGGGAGCGCTTGTGCATCCCCGGTGGCAACGCCGGGCGGAGACGAGGGAAGCCGGGGCGACCGCCCCGTCCACGCAGCAACGCAGCGTTTTCGGCAGGTGGCGCGCACGGCCCCGCACGTGAGTGTCAGCAGGCAGTGCGCACCGGCACGACGGCGGCCCGGTTTGCCGGGTTGGTGAACGTATGAGGCGTAAGTGGCGCGCGGAGACGAAGGTGTGGCACGACCCCAACGTCGTGGGTGCGGGCAAGCGCAAGGCTGCGCCGGCCGCCGCAGCCCCCGCCGAGCCCGAGGAGCCCGCGAACGGCCGACGGCGGCTCGCGGTGCGGCACGACGGCGCGCGCATCGTGGCCGGCACGGGCAACGGCAGCGGCGATCCGCGCCAGGCCGAGCGCGAGCGGCTGCTCGAGCGGCTGCTCGGCGCCGAGGGGCACCTCGCCATCTCGAAGGCCGCCCACGCCTACGTGACGGCGGGCTTCGAGTACCCGCGCCTGCAGCAGGCGTGGTTGCAGCTGCTCGAGCACGCCGACGAGGGCACGGTGATGCGCGCCATCGCCGAGCTCGGCGACATCCTGGCGAGCGAGTCGCCGGTGCGCCGCGCCGTGCTCGACTCGCGCCTGCGGCGCCTCGAGGAGCTCGCCGAGGAGGACGCGACCCGCGTCGCCGCGGCCAACCTGCGCCGCACCATCAGCCAGCGCTGGGCACCCGACTCGGGCCCCGGGGTCGGGTCCCGGCAAGCGGTGTTCGAGGACTGAGCCCCGAGCCGCGCCGCGCCGGGTGCGGCGCAGAAACCCCATGACCCGAAGCGAGTTCGAACGCGCCTTCGCGGAGCTCCTGAGGCGCCAGGGCGCCGATCTCGGCAACCCCGGCTCGGTCGCCTGCGAGGACTGCCGCCGCTGCACGGCCTGCACGTTCTGCCGCGCGTCGACCGATCTGCTGCGCTGCCACTACTGCGTGAGCTGCGAGCGCTCGGTCGACTGCACGCACTGCCACGGCAGCCGCGACCTCATCGGCTGCAACCACTGCGAGCGCTCGGAGCGCTGCGTGGGCTCGGCGTACCTCGGGCACTGCGTGGACTGTCGCGACTGCCACTACTGCTTCGGCTGCGTGGGCCTCGCGGGCGCCGAGTTCCACGTGCTGAACCAGCGCTACGACCGCAGCGCGTACTTCGCCCTCGTGGCCGAGCTGCGGGGCGAGCTCGCCGGCGAGCCCGCGCGCGCCGTCGCCCGCCGCTGACGCTCGGCCGGGGTACGCGGGCCTGCCGTGCCCCAACCGCCGCGCCTTGACCGCGCCGGGCCGGATGCGCCAGGCTCGCGCCGGTGACGACGCCCGACGACGCGGTCGAGCAGGCGCTCTGGGAGCGCACGGTCGCGCGCCCCGACGAGGACGCGGCGCACACGGCCTACCTCGAGCACTGCGTGCGCGCGGGCCAGCTCCCGCTGGCGGCCCGGCGCTACCGCGAGCGGCGCGACGCCCTGCCGGTGGACGATCCCTCGCGCGCAGGGCTCGAGAAGCGGCTCGGCGCGGTCGCGCTCCTGGCCATCCGCGACCTCGACGCGCGTCGCGAGGCGCGCGCGGTCGAGCCGGGCCGCCGCCGTCAGGCCGCGCTCCTGCTCCTGGCCGTGCTGGTCGTCGCGGCGCTCGCGGCGCTCGTCCTCACCGCGCTCTTGCGGAGCTGAAGGCACGCCCGGTCGCCGCGCTGCGCGCGCTCGGGCCCGCGCGGGCAGCGTCCGCGCGCTCAGCCGAGCCCGTAGCCGTGGACCAAGGCCGAGGCGAAGAGGTTGCAGAGCGCGTGGTACACGAAGCCGGCGCCGATGCCGCCCGTGCGCGCGCGCAGCCACCCGAAGGCGAGCGCCGGAAAGAACACCGCCAGGCGCGCCGGGCTCGGGAGCGTGAAGTAGTGCCCGGCGGCGAAGATCGCCGCCGACAGCAGGTAGCCGAGGCCGAGCTCGGCGCCGAGGATGCGCACGCGCGGGCGCCAGGCGCGGTCGAGCGCGGTCTGGAGAAAGCCGCGGAAGAAGGCCTCCTCCGGCAGCGCCACCACGAGCAGCTGCCCGGCCGCCTCGTCGAGCACGCCCGAGGCCGCCGCGAAGCGGAAGGGCCCCTCGACGTGCCAGAACAGGCGGAAGCCGAAGAAGAACGGCGGGAAGGTGAGGGCCGCGAGGCCGAGCGCCCAGCCGAGGGCGACGGCGCCCTCGCGCACCAGGCGCCGCCCGTCGAGGCGGGTCGTCTCGGTGAGGCCGCCGAGCGCGAGCCCGTACGCGCGCACCGTCGCCGTGTCGTGTCGCAGCACGAGCACGTAGCAGGCCACGAGGAAGCCGCCGCCGACGAAGGTGCCGGCGTAGCCCGCCGGTGCGAGGTACGAGGCCGCCGTGACGACGCCGGTCACGATCGCCGTGGCGGCGAGGGCGTGCCACGCGCCGAACGCCACGGGCGCGCGCTCGCGCTCGTCGTCGGCGCGCGCCGGCTCCTCGCCCGACACCGCGCCTGCTCAGGCCTTCGCGGCCGCCTGCTGGAGGCGCTGTTGCTGCTGCTGCAGGTACTGCGCGACGAGCTGCGAGCGCTGAATCGCGAACTGCTTCACTTCCTTGTTCTGCGAGCCGGCGAGCGCGTTCAGGAGCTTCGTCACCTTGTCGATCTGGCGCATCTGGAAGAGCGCCTCGAAGTAGTTGTTCGCGAGGTGGACATTGCGCGCCATCTTCGCCTCGTGCTTGGCGAGCAGCTCGACGACGTTCTTGAGATCGCCGCTCTGGCCGTAGAGCGCCGACAGGCACAGCACGGCGACGGGGTCGTCCGAGTTGGCCTCGACGCCCTTCTTCGCGAGCTCGATCGCCTTGGGGCGCGTCTCTTCCTTGGCGGCGTAGAAGCCCTGCATCGCCACGTAGGGCGCCGCGTTGCGCTTGCCCGCGCTGAGGGCCTCGAGCTCCCCCATCGCCTTGTCTTCGCCGTCCTTGTCGCGGATCGACTGGAACAGGAAGGCCCACGCGTCGACGCAGCCCGGATCGGTCGCGATCGCCTTGTCGTTGTACTCGCGCTCGGCCGCCCGATCCTCCTTCTTCTGGTAGAGGCGCGCGAGGTGCAGGGCCGGGTAGGGGTTGCCCTTCAAGAGGTTGAGCGCGCCCTTCAGCGTGCCCTCGGCCTTGTCGAGCTTGTCCTGCTGCAGCTGCGAGATGCCGAGCGCGAGCCAGTCGTCGCCCGTGCCGCCCTTGGCCACGAGCTTCGAGAGCACCTGCTCGGCGCGCTGCAGGCGGCCGTGCTTCAGGAGCTCCTGGGCGAAGATGCGGCCGCGGTTCAGGTCGTCGGGCGCGTCCTTCCAGTGCTTCTCGAGGCCGCCGAGCAGGTCCTCGAGGCCGATGGCAATGGGGCGACCCTGGTCGTCGTGCACCTGCACGGCCGGCCCGTTGAAGCCGAGCAGGCTCCACATCTGCTCGGGCGTGACGGCCGTGGGGCCCTTCTCGAGCAGGGCCTTGAGCTCGTCCGTCGGCTTGGTGATCGGCACGACCACGAGCGCATTCGGCGGCAGGCCGCCCTGGAACGCCGTCGCCGGCGCGACGATGGCCGCGCCTCCGCCGATCTGAAGACCCTGGACCTGCTGTGCGCCCTTGCCGTTGCCGTCGTTCGACATGTGATTCCTCGACTGTGCTGCTCTTGGGTCGCTGCGGCCTGCGTGTGCCGCGGCACCGGTACCCGCCACCCTCGCCCGTGGGCCGCTGTCGGCGCCCGCGCGCCGCGAGCCCACCTCGGGCCCCGCCCGCCGCGCACCGGCGCAGCCGCGCCCCTGCGCATGTGTAGAGAGGGAGCGCCGCCCCGGGCAGGGCCGCGGTCGTATAGCAGGCGGGGCGATGGCGAGCAACGGGGGGTCGCCCGGTGGCAGGGGCGCGCGGCGCTGGTCGCCCGGTGGCCGGGGCGCGCGGCGCGGCGCGGCATGGGCCCCAACCCCAACTCGCACTGCGGCGCGGGCACCTGGCCGGTGTCGGAGAGCGAGCTCGAGCGCCCGCGTCCTCGCGCTCGACATCGGG
>JADLAB010000475.1 GCA_020848455.1 Polyangiaceae bacterium | reverse complement strand
GCTTGAGGCGGCCCTTTTGCCGTGCGATAGCCGGGGCGCCGTGCTCGCCCCCGACGTCAGGTTCGAAGGGTTCACGAGCCGCGACTGGGAGCGCGTGCTCGAGCTCTTCCGGCCTGCCCGGCCGAAGGGCAAGCCCCGTGATCCCGATCGGCCGCAGGGCGGCATCATCGCCGTACACGCCGGCGGCAAGCTCCACAAGCTCTTGCACACGCGGGTCGGGCGCCTGCGCCTCGACGAGCTCGCCCCCGACTGGCCGGTGCCCGTCGCCGAGCTCGCGAGCCGGCACCACGCGAGCTGGGCGCTGTCGGTGGAGGCCGGCGCGCTCGAGGCCGTGATGGACGGCTTCGGCGAGCGGCTGCGCCCCGAGGACGACCTGACGGCGCAGATCCTGCTCCTCGGGGGCCTGTTCCGCGAGCAGGCCGAGCGCGGCCGCATCGACCTCTGGCCCGACCGGCTGCGCACGGCGCGCGGCAACCGGCTGCCGCTCCCGACGGCCACCATGGTCGGCAAGAGCCTCGACATGATCTGCCAGGTCGGCCGGACCATGCTGCTCGGCCTCTTCGACGGCGGCGAGCTCTGGACGTGCGTCGCCCTGTCGCGCGGCGAGCGGGGCTTCGATCTCGTGCTCGGGCCCGAGGAGCTGCGCCGCGAGCTCGGCCTGTTGTCGGGCGACATGCGGCGCGACCACCGCCACCTCGCCCGGCTCGTGGCGCGCCGCACGAGCCCGCTGTCCTTCGGCTGCTTCGCCGACTACCGCACCTTCCGCGCTCTCGAGGTCGATCCCACGCCCGGTGCCTGGGCCGTGGCGGTCGCGGTGCGCGACGTGGTGCTCGATCCGGTGCCCGCCGCCATGGCCCTGCCGCTCGCGCTCGACGCCGGCCGCGCCGCCTGGGGCGCCATCCGCGGCATCGCCTCGCGCCTCGACGCGACCGGCATGCTCGCCCCGACGCTCGCCGCCCTGCGCGACCGAGCGCTCGGCGACCGCAAGCTCGGCGATCTGCTCGGTTTCGATCCGCTCGAGCTCCTGCGCAAGCTGCTCTCGCGCGAGCAGTGAAGGAGGCTCCGGTGCGACGCGCCCCGTCTCGAACCACGCTGCACGCGCTCGCGCTCGGCGCGGTGCTCGGCGCCGCGGGCTGCAAGGGCGGCGGCAGCGGTCCGGCGACGGCGAGCGCCGCGAGCCCCCCCGTGACGCGCACCGACGAGCGCGGCGACCGCGTGCCCAGCGACTGGGTCCCGGGGGAAATGGCGGCGGCCGTCCCCCTGCGCGGTCGCGACGCGGGAATCGGCGCACTCGAGACCCGCATCCTCGCCTGGGCCGTCGAGCGCGACGACCGGCCCTTCGAGCGCGAGCGCGCGCTCCTGTGGCTCCACGGCAAGAGCGCCACGGACGAGGGCGGCGAGGCCGCGGACAGCTATGCGCTCGCGTACGTGTTCCGCAACAGCTACGGCGACCGCCGCTGGGCCCTGGCGAGCGTGATGGACGCGCACGTACGCCCGTTCGAGCCCTACGACCACGCTCCGACCGCGGCGGAGCTCGAGCGCTTCGTCGCGAGCGCGGACTGGGAGTTCGCGCCCTTCACGGGCGCGCGCCTGGTCGACGCCGCGGTGTGCAAGGCCGCCTGGGAGGCGAGCTTCGGGCAGGCCCCCGGCGTCGCCTTTCCGTGACCGGGCGCGACTAGCCGCCCCCCTCGAGCGCTTTCATGCGGCGCATGAGCTCGTCTTCCGACACGTCCTCGACGTGGGTGGCGAAGGACCACTGGTTGCCGAAGGGATCCACGACGCGCGCCGTGCGGTCGCCGTAGAACTGGTCCTTCGGCTCCTGCTTCGTGCGCGCGCCGGCCGCGAGCGCCCGCCCGTAGGCCGCGTCGCAGTCGGGCACGTAGACGTGCACGCTCGCGGGCGGCAGCGCGTCCGCGCCCATCGGATCGCCCGTCATCACGAGCGACTCGCCGATGCGGATCTCCGCGTGCGCGACGCGGTCGCCCATCGGGTAGAGGCGCACGGTCTCGGCTCCGAGCACGCGCTTCGCGAACTCGATGAGCCGCGCCCCACCCGGCAGCGCGGGCGTGAGCGTGGGCATGTCGGCGGGCTTGAAATGGACGGCCATGGAAGTTCCCCTTTCCCTCTCTGTGCGAGGTCGCGTTCCCGCCCGGTAGGTTAGCCGAGGCGCGGCGCCTTGGCTCGAGGCGCGCGCCCGACGAGTCGGGTACGGGCCGGACTCGCCGGCCAGGAAGGACCCGAGTGGCAAAGCCCCGGCGGCGCTGTTACCTTTCAGCCCGTGGACGGAGCTGCTGCGGCTGGGCACGAGAGCCTGGATCCGCTCGAGCCTGGGAGCGTCATCTCGGGGAAATACGAGATCTCGCGCCTCCTCGGCGAGGGCGGGATGGGACTCGTGTACGAGGCCCGGCACCTGCGCCTCGGGCACCGCGTCGCCATCAAGATCCTCCACCCCGACGCGAACGAGGCCCCCTCGCACGCGGCGCGCTTCGAGCGCGAGGCGCGGGCGGCGGCACGCCTGAGCGGCCGGCACGTCGCGCGCGTCTACGACGTCGACACGCTGCCGGACGGCGCGCTCTTCATGGTGATGGAGCACCTGCAGGGGCGCGATCTCTCGGACGAGATCCTGCTGCGCGGCTCCATCCCGGCGGCCGAGGCGGTGCGGTACGTGCTCGACGCCTGCGAGGCCATGGCCGAGGCGCACCGGGCCGGCATCGTGCACCGCGACCTCAAGCCCGCCAACCTGTACGTCACGGACGTCGAGGGCGGGCGCATCGTCAAGGTGCTCGACTTCGGGATCTCGAAGCTGGTCGAGGAGGGCGTCGCAAGCGTCACGCGCACGCAGTCGAGCTTCGGCACGCCGCACTACATGTCGCCCGAGCAGGTGCGCTCGACCAAGCACGTCGACGGGCGCAGCGACATCTGGTCGCTCGGGATCATCCTCTACGAGATGCTCGGCGGCGTGCTCCCGTTCGCCGGCGACAGCGCGACCGCGATCATCGCGGCCATCGCGGCCGACACGCCGGTGCCGCTCCACGAGCTGCGCCCCGATCTGCCGCGCGGCTTGTGCGACGCCGTGATGGTCGCCCTCGCCAAGAGCCCCGACGAGCGTTTCGCGACGATCGAGGCGTTCGCCACCGCGATCGAGCCCTACGCCGAGGGCGGCCCGCGCGCCCACGAGCTCGACGCCGGGCCGACCGCGGGCGGCGCCCTCGCGCAAGGGTTCGAGGCCACGGTCGCCCTCGGAGACCCGGCGCCCGCTGCTCGAGCCAGCACGGGCGATCGCCGACGCCCGGCGTCCTGGGCCGCGCGCCCGAGAACGCCCTCGGCGTCGGCACCCGAGGCGGCGGCGAGCGGGGCCGCGCTCGCCCACGCCCCGGCGAGCGGCGACGTGCGCTCCCCCACGGTGCCCTCGGCGCCGCCCACCGAGGTGCCCGCGACCGAGCCCCGGCCGCCCGTCCCGCGGTCGACGCCGGGCTCCGCGCCGCGCGGGCGGGTCGGACTCGCCGTGGCGGGCCTCGCCGCGCTCGGCGTCGCGGCGCTCGCGGTGGTGCTCCTGACGCGCGGTCCCACGACGGACCCGGGCGCGAGCGAGACCGAGGCGAGCGGCTCGAGCCCGGCGCGCGCCGCTGCGCCGGCAGAGGCGAGCACCGTGGCCGTGACGCCCGCGGCGGTGACCACCCTGCCCGGCGAGCCGCCGGTCGGCTCCGCGCCCGCAGCGCTCGACCCGGCCGCCTCCGCGTCCTCGGCCGCGCCCGCCGAGCTCCCGGTGAAGAGCGCCGGCGGCGCGCCCCGGCCGCCGACGACGGCGACGGGGCCCGCTTCCTCGCCGCCCTCGGCCGCCCCGAGCGCGCCGGCTCCGTCCCCCACCTCGAGCGCGCGCAAGTTCCGGACGACGTTCTGAGGTGCTTGCGCGCCCGGTCGCGAGGCGGCACAAGGTGAGCTCATGACGATCCGGCGGCTCCGTCCCTTCGCGCTCGCGCTCGCGCTCGCCGCGGCCGTGAGCGCGCCGAGCGGCACCGCCCGCGCGGCCGAGCCGCCGGCCGAGGCGCAGGCGCACTTCAAGGCGGGCGTGTCGTTCCTGCAGGATCCCGAGGGCGCGCGCTACGAGGAGGCCTACGCCGAGTTCAAGCACGCCTTCGAGCTGTCCGGCTCGCCGAAGGTGCTCGGCAACCTCGGCCTCTGCGCGATGAAGCTCGAGCGCGACGGCGAGGCCATCGACAGCTACGCCCGCTACCTCGCCGAGGTCTCCGACATCGACCCGGACGAGCGCGCGCAGATCGAGCGCGATCTCGAGACGCTGCGCGTGAGCGCGGTGCGCGTGACGCTGACCGTCGAGCCCGCACCCGAAAGCGGCGTCGATCTCACGGTCGTCGACACGCGCGTCCCGGTGCGCGGCACCAACGTGCGCAACACCTACCGCTTCGGCGCCCTGCCCGCCGTGCTCGTGCTGCGCCCCGGGCACCACGTCCTCGACGCGCGCGTCGCGGCCGCCGGCGCGCCCGAGTGGGACGCCACGCTGGCGCCGGGCGCGAGGCTCGAGCACCGCTTCGTCCTCGCCCCGGCCGCGCCGGTGCCCGAGCCGCCCCCGCCCGAGCCGCCGCCGCCGCCGCCCGCACCGCACTCCCTGGTCGGGCCGGGCATTGTCACCAGCGTCGGCGCAGCGGCGCTCGTCGCGGGCGCAGCGCTCGGCGGCGTGGCGCTCGGCAAGGTGTCGGACCTCGAGGACCGCTGCCCCGGCAACGTGTGCCCGCCCGACGCCGCGAGCAGCCTCGACACGACGCGCGGCTTCGTGCGCGCGAGCGATTTCCTCATGCTCGGCGGCGGCCTCGTCGCGGCCGCCGGGCTCGGCTGGCTCGCCTGGGCGCTCGCGGACGAGCCCTCGCACGAGTCGGCGTCGGCGCCGGCGCCGGCGCGCTTCGGGGGTGCGGCCTGTGATGCCCGCGGCTGCGCCGCGGCCGTGGCGATGGAGTTCTGAGTGGCGCAGAAGCAGACTCTAGGGTGGCTCCTCGTCGGGCTCGGCCTCGGGCTCGGCGTCCCCTCCGGCACGAGCGGCTGCTTCCTCGTCACGGACCTCGACCGCTTCGAGGTCGGCGCGGGTGAAGCCCCCGACGATCCGAACGCGCCGTCGTCGCTGACGCTCACGCTGCGCGGCATGAAGGCCCACCAGGATCACATGGTCGAGTTCCGCGTCATCGACGCCTTGAACTTCGTCCAGTGCCGCGGCGTGTCCGCGGGGCTCGGCCCCGACGCCGACACCGGCGTCACCTACCGGCTCTCGCGGGCCATCTCGGCGGGCAACGGCCCGCACCGGCTCGACTTCTACGCCGACCTGAACCACTCGGGCGGCTACGATGGCATCACCCTCTCCGGTCACGACCACGCCTGGCGGATAGCCCCGCTCGTCGACTTCCCGGCGGGCACGCCCCACGTCGCGAACCTGGTGCAGGTCGACTTCCAGCACAACACGCAGTTCATCGACCTCGACGAGTGGCCGCCGGGGACGGTCGCGCCCGCGCTCGGGCCGGTGTCGGACGCGGCGCTCCACTTCGAGCACGCGTCGCTCGCCGCGGACGAGGGGCACCTGCTCGAGGTGCGCATCGTGCAGAGCATCGCACCGCGCAGCACCGTGGCGCTGTACCGCAACCCCGCCATCCCGGCGGTCGACTTCGACGCGTCCATCGCCGGCACGATCGACGTCGGCGTCGCCTACGACGTCGACGTCTACCTCGATGCGAACGGCAACGGCGTCTACGACAACCCCGCCGCCGGCGCGGGCGATCGCGGGTGGCGCTTCCCGGTCACCGCTGCGCTCGTGGGCGCCGGCGGAGCGGGCGGCGCGGGGGGCCAGGGTGGCGCCGGCGGTGGCGCGGGCTCGGTCGCGCTCGACTTCACCTTCGACCCGGCGAGCTCCGCCGACGACGTCGACGTCGGCGCGCCCTGAGCGCCGCCAGCCACCGGGCTCCGAGCAGGGTGAGCCGCTCGCCCGGCCGGCTCAGCCGTAGAAGCGCTTGTGGCCCTTCGCCATCTCGACGAGCAGCGGGGCCGGCGACCAGCGCTTGCCGTAGCGCTCGGCGAAGGCCTCGATCTGCCCGAGCAGGGTCGCCGCACCGAGCGTGTCCGCGTAGCGGAACGGTCCGCCCAGGAACGGCGGGAAGCCGAGTCCGAAGACGGCGCCGATGTCGCCGTCGCGCGCGCTCCGGAGCACGCCCTCGCCGTGGCAGTGCAGCGCCTCGTTGACGAACTGCAGCACGCAGCGGCGCTGGATCTCCTCGACCGGGTAGGGCTCCTTGTGCCGCCTGCCGGGGACGGGCAGGCCGAGCACGCCGTACACCGTCGCGTCGACGTGCTTGCCCCGGCCGAGCTCCTTCGCGGCGGCGCCGTAGAGGTACAGGCCCTTGTCGTTCTTGCGACCCTTGCGGCCGTCCTCCACGAGCTTCTGCACCGTGGCGGGCGGCAGCATGCGCTCGCCGAAGGCGCCGACCATGATGGGGCCGACGTGCGCGGCGACGTCGATGCCGACCTCGTCGAGCAGCGTGAGCGGGCCGACGGGCCAGCCCCACGCGACGAGCGCGCGATCGATGCCGTCGACCGAGCAGCCCTCGGCGAGCAGCCACGCCGCCTCGTTCATGTAGGGGCCGAGGATGCGGCTCGTGTAGAAGCCGACCCCGTCGCGCACGACGATGACGGTCTTGCCCTGGCGCTTGCCGAGCGCGACCGCCGTCGCGACGACCGCGGGGGCCGTGCGCTCGGTCGTGATGACCTCGAGCAGCGGCATCTTGTGCACGGGGCTGAAGTAGTGCATCCCGACGACGTTCTCCGGGCGGCGCGCGCGGGCGGCGATCTGCCCGATGGGGATGCTCGAGGTGTTCGACGCGAAGATCACGTCCTCGCGGCAGCTCGCCTCGACCTCGGCGAGCACGCGGTGCTTGAGCGCGAGGTCCTCGAACACGGCCTCGACGACGACGTCGGCCTGGCGCATGCCCGAGTAGTCGCTCGTGCCGCTGAGGAGGGCGAGCTTCTGGTCGCGCTCGCTCCGCGCGAGGCGCTTCTTCTTCACGCGCTCGTCGAGGATCGTGGTCACCTGCCGCAGACCCCGCGCGACGCTCGCCGCGTCGCGATCCTTGAGGCGCACCGGGATGCCGTTGTCGACCGAGACGTAGGCGATGCCCGCGCCCATCAGGCCCGCGCCGAGCACGCCGATCTTGCGCACCTCGCGCGGCGCGACCGAGGGATCGTCGACCCCCGTGTCCTTCTTCAGCGCCGTCGTGGCGAAGAAGATGCTCACCAGGCGCGCGGACACGTCGCCCGTCACGAGCTCGGCGAAGGCCTCGGCCTCGACCGCGCGCGACGCCTCGAAGCCCTTCTTCGCGAAGGTCTCGAGCACGTCGAGGATGCGGCCGGGCGCGGGGTAGTGGCCGCCCGTCGACTTCTTCACCGCGGCGCGCGCCTGTCGGAACACGACGCGGCGCCCGAGCGGGTTCTTCTCGAGCGCGAGCGTCTTCAGCCGCTCGACGGGCGGCGGGCTCTTGCGGGGCTGCGCGAGCGCGGCGCCCTCGGCGAGCGCGAGCGCGAGCTCGCTCGCCACCCGCACGAGGATGGGCTCGGGCACGGCGTCCGCCGCGACCCCGAAGCGCCGCGCCTTGTCGGGCGACATGTTCTTGCCGGTGAGCCCGTAGTCGAGCGCCACCTGCAGGCCGGCGAGCCCCGCCAGCCGCTGCAGGCCGTTCAGCCCGGGCAAGAGGCCGAGCCGCACCTCCGGAAAGCCGAGCACCGTCTTCTTGCTGCTCGACAGGACGCGCGCCCGGCAGGCGAGCGCGATCTCGAAGCCACCGCCGAGCGCCGCGCCGTGGATCGCCGCCACGACCGGCTTGCCGAGCCCGGCCAGCCGGTCGAGCGCGCGATGCCCCTCTTCGACCATCTGCCGGGCCGCGTCGAGCGAGGTGAGGCCCTTCAGCATGTCGAGGTCGGCGCCGGCGACGAAGCCGTCGGGCTTGCCGCTCACGAGCACGGCGGCCTTGAGCGCGGGGCTCCGCTCGAGCTCGTCGCACACGCGCGCGAGGTCCGCGCCGAAGTCGGGGCGCAGGGTGTTCTGGGACGCGCCGGGCACGTCGAAGGTGATGAGCCCGACGCCGTCCGGGCGGGCCTCGAGCCGGATCGCGCGCGCACTGTCCGCGGTCGTCGTGGTCTGCGTCATGGTCGCCTCCATCGTCCTTGCCACCGCGTCACGGGGCCTCGAGCACCACGGCCGCGCCGAGCCCGCCCGCGGCGCACACCGTGAGCAGGGCGTGCGCGCCGCCGCGCCGCGCGAGCGCGCGCAGGGTCGAGAGCACCATGCGCCCGCCCGTCGCCGCGAAGGGGTGGCCGAGCGCGATCGAGCCGCCGTTCACGTTGAGCTTGTCGGGATCGATCTCGCCCACCGCCTCGCTCCGGCCGAGGTGCTCGACCGCGAACGCGCGCGAGCCGAGCGCCTTCAGGTTCGCGACCACCTGCGCCGCGAAGGCCTCGTGGACGTCGACGAGGTCCATGTCGCGGAGCGCGAGCCCGGCGCGCGCGAGCGCGACCGGCGCCGCGAAGACCGGCGCCATGAGCAGCTGCCAGCCCGGATCGACCGCGGCGTAGGCCCAGCTCTTCACGTAGCCGAGCGGCGCGTAGCCGAGCGCCTTCGCCTTCGACTCGCGCATCACGACGAGGGCGCTCGCGCCGTCGGTGAGCGGCGAGGCGTTGCCCGCCGTGATGGTGCCGTGGCGCCGGTCGAAGGCCGGCGGCAGCTTGGCGAGCGCCTCGAGCGTCGCGTCGTCGCGCACGATGTTGTCGCGCTCCACGACCTCGGCGAAGGGCGGCGGCACGACGGGCATGACCTCGGCGGCGTAGGTGCCGTCGGCCCAGGCGCGCGCCGCGTTCCGGTGCGACGCGAGCGCCACCACGTCCTGCTCCTCGCGCGTCACGCCGTTCAGCTTCGCCATCTTCTCGGCGGCCTCGCCCATCTGCTCGCCGGTCGACGGCTCGCGCGAGAAGCCCGGCACGCCGGGCAAGAGATCGCGCGCCGACAGGCCCGAGAGCGCCTTCCAGCGCGCGCCCATCGTCTTGGCCTTCTGCAGGGCCATCAGCGTGTCGCGCAGCCGCGCCGACACCTTGAGCGGGACGTCGGTCGTGCTGTCGGCGCCGCCCGCGATGGCCACGTCGTGCTGACCACCCCGGATCGCGTCCGCCGCGCATGTCAGCGCCTGGATCGACGTCGCGCAGGCGCGCGACACGCTGAAGGCCTCGATCGTGCGGGGCAGTCCCGCGCCGAGCACCACCTCGCGCGCCACGTTGAGCCAGTCGACGCTCGGCACGACCTGGCCGTACACGCACAGGCCGATCTCGCGCGGATCGAGCTCGGCGCGCTCGACCAGCTCCTTCACGACCGCCGCGCCGAGGTCGGTCGTGCGCATGCGGGCGAAGCCCGTGCCCGCCTTCTGGAAGGGCGTGCGCAGGCCCGCCACGATGGCGATGCGGTCGGGACCCTGGCGCGACGCGCTCGCCGCCCGCGGCGCCTCCGGCTTCGCGGCAGCGCTCGGCGCCGCGTCGGCCGCGGCCGGCGGTGGCGCGCTCGGTCCGGCCTCGGGCGCGGCCGCCGCCTTGCGTCGCGGTTCGGCCGGCTCGGCCGCCGGGGCAGCTGCCTCGGCCTTCGACCTGCCCTTTGCGGGCCGGCCCGCCGCCGCCTCCGCGTCCGCGTCGTCCGCCTTCGTCTTGCCGGACCGCGCCGCACCGTTGCCCGCGCCGCCGCCCGCTCGCCCTTTGCCCT
>JADLAB010000474.1 GCA_020848455.1 Polyangiaceae bacterium | reverse complement strand
GAGGCCTGCGGCGCGACGGCGAACGCGCCCGACGCGGCGCCAAGTGCGCGACCGCTCGTCGACGCGACTCGCGCGAGCGGCGAGGCGGCGGAGCGGAGCGTAACCAAGTGGCACATCCGCTTCGGTCTACCCGGGGTTGGTTACGTTGGAGGCCTGCGGCGCGACGGCGAACGCGCGGGACGCGGCGCCAAGTGCGCGACCGCTCGTCGACGCGACCCGTGGGAGCGGCGAAGCGGCGGAGCGGAGCGTAACCAAGTGGCACATCTGCTTCGGTCTACCCGGGGTTGGTTACGTTGGAGGCCTGCGGCGCGGGCGGGTGCGGGCGCGCGTGCGGGCGCGGGAGCGGGAGCGGGAGCGGGAGCGGGCGCGGGAGCGGGAGCGTGCGCGGGCGCGGGCGCGGGCGCGGGTGCGGGTGTGCGAGCGGGCGCGGGCGCGGGTGCGCGAGCGGGTGCGGGAGCGAGTGCGGGTGCGGGTGCGGGCGCGGGAGCGGGTGCGGGTGCGCGTGCGGGCAGCTGCCGGGGCCGTGCTCGATGGCGACGGGTCCGGGGGCTTACCTTGACTCTGAGGATCGGCGTTCGTAGCCTCCACTTGTCCAGCGTCACCACGGTCCGTTCCGAGCGCTCACCCGCACAGCCATGCGCCCCACCGTCGAAAGCCTGAGCCGCGTCGCCCCGCGCGTCGCGTTCGCCGCGATCCTCGCGGCGGTCATGCTCGTGACGCGCAGCGCCGAGCCCTCGGTCGCGGAGCAGCGGGCGCGCCTGCCGCCGCCGGCCAAGTGCGAGGACGAGGTGGTGGGCCTGTGGCGCAGCCACCAGTACAACGAGATGTTCGCCGAGTGGACGATCTTCCAGCTCGAGATCCGCAGAAAGAAGGGCAGCGAGACCGAGCTCGAGGGGCGCATCCTGAACGAGACGTGGCTCGGCCAGAAGACGGACCAGGAGCCCGGCATGTGCCAGGGCACGGTGCCGTGGCGCTTCCAGGTGTCGATGCCCGCCAAGGGCAGCTACCGCAACGGCGAGGTGAGCTTCCAGGGCACGAGCTGGAAGCTCGACAAGGTCGTGTGCGGCAACCTGCCGACCGGCTTCGGCTACAACCTCGACCACTTCACCGGCAAGATCGACCCCGCCATCCAGGAGTTCCAGTCGGTGAACAACGACGGCGGCAAGGCGGTCAACGACCCGACCGTGTTCCGGCGCGTGAAGTGCTTCGACGAGGGGCCCGAGGTGCGGCAGCCCGCGCACGTCGATCCGCCGCCTTTCTTGCCCCCCAACCGCACGGGCGGTTGCTGAGCGCCGCGCCGAGCCTTGCCGCCGATGAAGCGACCTCGCCTCGAGAAGCTGCGTTCGATCGCCCGTCGCGTGGCCGATCTGTTCCCGTTCACGCTGATCGGCCTCGTCGTCCTCACGGCCTCGTACTTCGCCCTCACGCGCTACGGCTACGGCAAGATCGATCTCATCCTGCTCGTCGTCGGCGGGCTCGGGCTCTTCGTCGGCGCGCTCGGCCTCATCCTGTCGGCCGTCGCCGCCATCGTGACGTGGCTCTGGGTGAGGGGGCGGCGCAGCGAGATCCCGGTCAAGGTCGAGTGCGGCTTCTGGACCGAGTCGGGCTTCTACCTGCCGAGCCTGTGGTTCATCCCCTTCGTGTACCTCACCTGGACGGTCGAGAACCCGCCCTGCAAGGTGCGCCAGCGCCGCAAGCGCACGCGCATCCTCGAGGAGATCTGCCCCGAACGGCGCGCCAACACGGCGACGGTGGTGCGGCGCTTCGAGGTGGGCGACATGCTCGGTCTCGTGCGCTTCGCGTTCCGCGCGAAGGAAGAGCGCACGGTCCGCTTCCTGCCGGCGATGGGCGGCCTGCGCCAGATGCAGGTCATCCACGGCATGAGCAGCGGCAACGACATCTACAACCCGGAGGGGCGCGCCGAGGGCGATCCCTACGACACGCGCCGCTACGCGCCGGGGGATCCGATCCGCTTCGTGCTGTGGAAGGTGTTCGCCAAGACGCGCAACCTCATCGTGCGCACGCCCGAGCGCGCCGTGTCGCCGACCAAGAACACGGTCGCCTACCTCGTCACCTCCGATCGCGACGAGCCCGCGGCCGGTGCGGCGCGCGTGGCGGTCGACGTGGGCGCGCTCGGACCCGAGTGGCGACTCGGCGCCGACGGCTGCGCCACCATCGCCGACTCGAAGGAGGAGGCGCTCGAGGTGCTGACGCAGTCGGCGCAGGCCAACGACCAGCAGTCGGGCGCCGGGCTCGGGAGCTTCTCGCAGAAGGCGGGTCGGGTCGGGCGTGTCATCGTGTTCGTGCCGCCCAAGCCCGGGCCCTGGATCCAGCGCGTGCTCGCCTCGGCCAAGGAGGTGGGCGCCGGGCGCGTCGACTTCATCGTGGGGACCGACGGCGTGCGCAAGCGCCCCTCGCGCCTGCGGCGCTGGCTCGCGCGGCGCATGCCGGCGGACGAGCTCGCCGACAAGGCGGCCGACGCCGAGGAGCTCAACGAAGTGGTCAAGGCCCTGTCGGCGGGGCGCCACCGCGTGATCGTGGTCGACCGCGCGGCCGGCAAGATCTTCTCGCACGCCCACGTCGCCGCCGCGGCCGCACCGGTGTCGAGGCCCACCCCCGTCGCCGTCTCGACGACGGCCGAGGCCAAGGGGGGCTAGCGGGTGGCGTCTCAGGCGAGCTGGCTCAGGACCGCGCAGGTGCGCGGGCCGAAGCGCGTGGGCGACAGCAAGCTCCGCTGGCTCCGGCACCCGCTGCGCGTTCTGGCGCTGACGGCGGCCGCGATGTGCCTCGCCTGGCCGCTCGCGACCGGCGCGGGGGTCGTCTCCGCAGGGGTCGGCGCGGCCCTCGGCGTCGTCGTCGGCGAGCTGCTCGGCCAGTCGCGCCTGCGCGCCCCGGTCGTCTTCGGCCTGCTGGTGGTCGGCTTCGCGGTCACGGGCTTCCTCGGCCACATGAGCACCCACAGCGAGCTCGTGCCGGGCATGGTCGGGCCCGCGATGGCGCTCAAGGTGGGCACCGTCCTGCGCTTCGGCTGCTTCGCGTTCTTCCCGCTCGCGCTCGTGCGTGCGGCCGCGGCGCGGCGCCCGACCGTGGCGGCGCTCGAGCTCGCGTTCGTCGTCGCGTCGCTCACGTTTCTCTTCGCCGCCCACCGCGGCGGCGTCATCGCCCGGCCCCTGTGGCTGAGCGACTGGGCGTGGCGCCACGAGCTCGATCCGGCGAACGTGCTCATGGTGATCGGCGCCGCGGCGTTCCTCTTGCTCGCCGCGATCATGTGGGCCGAGACCGGCAAGCGCGTGTCCGCCCTCACGGCGCTCGCGCTGCCGGCCCTCGCGGCGCTGCTCATCAGCCTCTTCAACCTCAAGAACCTCCCGAAGCCGAAGGACGAGAACGAGCTCGGCCTGACGTCGGCCGGTCACGGCGAGCCACCCAACCCGACGCCGCCCTGGTCGGGCGCGAGCGGCGGCAACAACGGGCAGGACGGCGGGCCGCCCATGGACGGCGGCGGCAACGACGGCGGCGACGGCGGCGAGAGCGCGGACGCCGCGGACGGCGGCGACGGCGGGGGCGAGGGGGCCGACGCCTCCGACGCCGACGGCGGTGGCAGCGGGCAGGGTGCCGACGCGGCCGATGCGGACGGCGGCGGCAGCAGCCAGTCGACCGATGCGAGCGACGACGGCGGCGGCGGCACGCCCCCGCCGCAACCGCCCAACGTCGAAGACCCGCAGCAGAGCGAGGATCAGAAGCAGGCGCCCATGGCCGTCGTCATCCTGGGCGACGACTACGACCCGCCGGCCCAGGCCTTCTACCTGCGCCAGGAGGCGTGGAGTCAGTTCGCCGGCGCGCGCCTGGTGGCGACGACGCGCGGCGACGCGGACCGCGACGTGCCGGCCGAGTACCCGACGCGCGGCGTGCCCGTGCAGGACGCTCCTCCCGAGGCGGGGCGCAAGGTCGTGCGGGCGCGCGTCGTCATGCTGGTCGAGCACAAGCGGCCCTTCGCGCTCGAGACCCCGCGCGCGATGTCGCCGATGAAGAACCCGAACCCGCAGCGCTTCGTGCGGGCGTACCGCTTCGAGGCGCTGTCGCAGGTGGCCGACTACCCGACGCTCGTCGGCAAGAAGAGCGGCAACCCCGAGTGGTCGCCCGAGGTGCGGGACTACTACCTGCGTCCGCCCGAGGACCCGCGCTTCGCCGAGCTCGCGAAGAAGATCGTGAGCGGGCTGCCCGAGGCGAAGAGGAAGGACCCGTTCATCGCCGCGGTCGCCGTCAAGAAGTGGATGGACAAGAACCTCATCTACTCGACCAAGCACCGCCACGCGGGCGTCAACGATCCGACCGCCGATTTTCTGTTCGGCGACAAGACCGGCTACTGCGTGCACTTCGCGCACTCGGCCGTGTTCCTGTGGCGCACGCTCGGTATCCCGGCGCGCATTGGCACCGGCTACATGGTCAACGCCGAGGCGCGCGAGGGCTCGACCGTGCTCGTGCGCGCCGGCGACGCCCACGCCTGGCCGGAGCTCTACCTCGAGGGCCTCGGCTGGGTCGTGCTCGACATCGCGGCCGAGCGCAACATCGACCCGCCGCCGAAGCCGGTGAACAAGGAGGAGGAGAAGAAGCTCGGGCAGATGGCGCGCGAGGAGCCGACCGATCCGCTCGAGAACCCCTCCGGCGACCAGATCATGCAGAAGCGGCGCGATCCGTCGCGCGTGCTCCTGTACGCGCTCGTCGCGCTCGGCGCCCTGCTCGGCGCCTTCTACCTCGTCAAGGGCTGGCGGCGTGTGGCCCCGCGCTTCGCGAGCCGGCGCGCGCTGCCGCGCGTCGGCTACCGGGCGGCGCTCGACGTGCTCTCCGAGGCGGGCTTCACGCGCGAGCCCGGCGAGACGCGCGAGCGCTTCGCACGCCGCGTCGCGCGCGTGGCGCCCGCCTTCGAGGAGCTGACCGCCATGCACATGGCGGCCTACCTCGGCGATCCGTCCGTGCCCATCGCCGAGCGCGGCGAGTTCGCGCGCGACGCCTGGAAGAAGGGCCTCGGCGATCTCAAGAAGCAGGTCGGGCGCGCCCCGAAGAGCCTGCCCCTGTTCCTCTGCTGGCTGAACCCAGTGTCGTTCATCACCTCGCGCTGAGTCGAGGGAGAAGCACCGTCCATGAGCAACGTCAATCGCACCGTCCCCGCCGAGCCCGCCCGCCCCGTCGACATCTCCGGCGGCGGCGAAGAGGAGGCCGTCTCCACGAAGCCCGTGTCGGGCGAGGACGGCCGGCCGCTGCAGAGCAAGTACGTCACCGACAAGCTCGCGCCGCCGATCACCGACCTCGAGGGCGCCTTCGGCGTCTTCCACCGCATTCGCCAGCGCCTGCGCGCCGCGGTTCACGGTCGCGACGACGTCATCGACCTCATCATCATCGCGGTCCTCGCGGACGGACACGTCCTGCTCGAGGACTTCCCCGGCTCCGGCAAGACGACCCTCGCCAAGGCACTCGGCGACTGCATCATCGACGACAAGCCCGACGACAACATCGTCACCATCCGGCGCATCCAGTTCACGCCCGATCTCTTGCCGTCGGACGTGACCGGCACGACCGTGTTCGACCCGAACACGAACCGCTTCTTCTTTCGCCCCGGGCCGATCTTCGCGCACGTCGTCCTGGCCGACGAGATCAACCGCACCTCGCCGAAGGTGCAGTCCGCGCTGCTCGAGGCCATGGCCGAGAAGCAGGTCACGGTCGACAACCGCACGCGCCAGCTCGACCCCTTCTTCCTCGTCATCGCGACCCAGAACCCGCTCGATCTGGCCGGCACCTTCCCCTTGCCGAACGCGCAGCTCGACCGCTTCCTCTTCAAGATCCGCATGACGCACATCGCGCCCCAGGCCGAGTACGAGATCTTGAAGAACTTCCGCACGCTGAAGGCGAGCGCCGACCGCGACGATCTGCCGCGCGTCACGCGCACCGAGATCCTCGACGCCCGCACGGTGGTCGCCAACCAGATCTTCGTCGACGACAAGGTGCACCAGGCCCTCGTCAGCATCGGGCAGCGCACCCGCAACGACGAGCGCATCCTGCAGGGCGCCTCCACGCGCGCCCTCGTCCTGTCGGTGCCCGCCCTGCAGGCCCGCGCCATGACCCAGCGGCGCAACTACGTCTCGAGCGACGACATCGACGCCCTGTGCGACAAGATCTTCAGCCACCGGCTCGAGTTCGCGCCGGGGGCCGACGAGCCCGCGAAGGTCGTCAAGGAGCTCTGCGGCCAGGAGCTCGAGCGCCTGGCGAAGGGCAGTCTGCAACGGGGATGAAGTCGTCGGTCAGCCGTCAGTCGTCAGGCCAGTAGCCGATAACCGAAAGCCGATAACTGATAACTGACAACTGACAACTCCAGAGAGGAACCATGCGCGAGCACACGAGGAGGGGAGGAGCGAAGGGCGCGGCGACGCGTCGGCGGCGGCCGCTCGTGGTGCTCGGGCTGTGCGTCGGGTCGCTCCTGGCGGGTCTCGGCATGTGGGACGCGATGGCCCAGCCGCAGCCTCCCGCGCAGAACGAGCGCCCGCCGCTCGCGCCGAACGCGAACCCGCAGGAGAAGGAGGCGCTCGACCTCTACGACAAGAACGAGCCCCTGACGGCCCGCACCAAGGCCGAGGAGATCCTGAAGCAGAACCCGGACTCGATCTACGCGCTCTACGTGCTCGGCCGGGTGATGCACGAGGCCGAGGGCACGCTGCCGATGGCCATGGCCAAGCTCGGGCGCGCGCGCGAGCTCTACGAGAAGCAGTACCCGGTGACGGCGCGCCCCGCGAACGCCCCCTGGCGCTTCCACCAGGAGCTGCTCTACGCCATCGCGGGCCTGGCGCAGGAGATGGAGGAGTTCGACTACCAGCTCCAGGTGCTCGACTTCCACGACTCGCTCTACTCGCCCATGGCGGTCGGCGAGCACGCCTGGCCGCTTATGCGCCTCGGTCGGCTCGACGAGGCGCGCAGCTACGCGCGCAAGGCGGCCGACGGGCGCAACGCCTGGCAGCGCTCGCTCGGCCTCAACTCGCTCTGCGCCATCGAGGAAAAGGCGCAGACGCGCGACCCGTACTTCAAGGCCTGCCTCGCGGCGCTCGAGAACATCCGCAAGGAGGAGGCGAGCCTGCCGGCGATCGACGCGTCGCACCAGTCGCACCTCGCCGTGCACGCCTACAACGCGACCCTGGGCGCGCTGGCGGCGCTCTCGCCCGACGAGGCCGAGAAGATCGCGCTCGAGGGCACGAAGAAGCTGTCGTTCACCCCCGCGAACCCGTGGCGCCTGCTGGTGCAGCTCTACGCGAACCAGGGCCGCGTCTCGGACGCCATCGGCGCGCTCCGCGAGATGCAGAGCTGGCGCCGGCGCCAGCCGCCGAACGTGCGCGCCCAGGACAGCGCCGAGAACGACGCGGCGGTCGCGACGGTGTTCCTGCTCGCGGCCGAGGCCGAGCGCGGCCTGCGCCTCATCGACCGTGCCATCGAGCAGCCCGATCGTCGCGGCCTGTCCTCTTCGACGAGCGAGCAGGCGATCGGCGGGCAGGCGCTGCTGCGGCGCGCGCTGCGCCGCACGTGGCGCGAGCTCGAGGCGGAGCGCGCGGTCTACGCGGGCTCGACCACGCCGGGCATCTTCGGTCGGCTCGGCTCCGGGCTCGAGCGCTGGGCCAACGACTTCGCCGACGAGGAGCGCATCATCAGCGTGATGACCGACTCGGACATCCTGCTGTCGACCTTCCGCCCGTACCTGTCGGGCGGCCTCGACGGCGTGCCCATCTGGCTCGTCGGCGATCTCGTCGACGTGCTCGGCGCGGGGGTCGTGGCGGTCGTCTTGCGGGACGTGCGCCAGGTGGACGCGCAGCCGACGCTCGCGCCCTACTTCGACGCCCTGGAGTGCGAGGTCGCGATGGCGCAGGGCGACGAGACGCGCGCCCTCGGGCTCGCGCAGCAGGCCCTCGACCGGCTGCCGAAGAGCGAGGCCCTGTTGAAGGCGCGCATCGCCGCGCACGGTTTTCGGGCGGCGCAGTCCGAGGGCAAGACGGACCTCGCCAAATCGATGCTCGAGCAGGCGATGCAGCTCGATCCGTCCGTGTTCCGGCGCCTGGGGCTCAAGATCCCGGCGCGCCTCGGCACCATGCCGGCGGGCGACGTGGGAGAGCGCGTGGGCGACATGCTCTCGAGCTCGCCCCGGCTCGACATCGCGAGCGGCGGCATCACCATCCAGGCCGAGAGCGACCGCGCCGGTGTGGCGCTCTGCACCTACGGCCCCTCGGGCACGCGCCTCTCGTGCGTGCGCCCCGATCCCCCGCGCGAGGGCGACAAGCCCCCGACCGCGGAGGAGCAGGCGCAGAAGCTCGTCGAGGCCTTCCACCGGCGCGCGCTCGCGGTCCCGCTCGGGCTCTCCGGCACGGATCTGTCGTCCCTCGACGGCACGACGACCGTGGGGCAGCAGGCCGTGAACAAGGAGCTCGACGGCGTGCTCGAGTAGCCGCCGCGCCGGTGTGACGCGCCGCACTTGCGCGGCAGCGCGTTCCCGGTGAGGCTTCGGGCATGGATGTCGTCGCCCTCGCGGTCGCGGCGGTGGCCGCGCTGCTCGCGTTCGTCGCACTCGGCAAGGTCCTCGGCGCCGAGCGGCGCGCGGCCAGCCTGGAAGAGCGCCTCGCGCGCCTGGAGAAGGCGCGGGCGCGGCTCGAGGAGGCGCCCGGCAAGAAGCCCAGGCCCGCGGCCGACAAGCCCGCGGGGGACAAGGCGCTCGCGCCGCCGAAGCAGAAGGCCGAGCCCCCGCCCGCGAAGGCCGAGCCCGCGCTCACGAAGCCCGAGCCGGCCGCGGCGAAGGCGACCCAGCCCGACCCCGCGCCGCAGAAGCGCGTGCGGGACGAGCTCAAGTCGACCCGACCCGAGACGCCGGCTGCCACGAAGCAGAAGGCGCCCGAGCCGGCCGCGGACGATCCGGCCGTCGTGGCGCGCGCAGAGGCCATGTTCGAGGCGGCGCGCGCCATCGCGGTGCACGCGGGCTTCGACTTTCAGGTCATGGTCGGCAGCGAGGAGGGGGGCCGCGTGTCGGTCGAGGTGAAGGACGAGCTCGATCGCAAGGCCGTCGCGCACCTGCAGAAGCACGAGAAGCGCCTGCTCGCCGTCGAGCAGAAGCCGGGCGGGACCTACTTCGTCGTCAGGCTGCGGTCCTAGAGCACCGAACAGGTTGAAGCGCTCGCGCCCCCGCGCCCGCCCCCGCGCCCGCGCCCGCGCCCGCGCCCGCCCCCGTCCCCGCGCCCGCGCCCGCGCCCGCGCCCGCACGGCCCACCCGCGAGCTCAGTCCGCCCGCAGGTAGACCGCTCCCTTGCCGTCGCCGAGGACCACGAGCGCGCGCTCGTCGGCGCGCCCCGAGCCGAGCGCGAGCGCACCTTGCTCGCTCACGAGGCGCACGACGGCCCGGGCCGCCGGGACGAGATCGAGACTCGTGGAGTAGCGAGGCGGCTCCCCGTCGAGGTAGAGGCTCACGGTCGCGCCCCGCTCGAGCACGGCGGCGCCCTCCTTTGGCCGCAGGAGCTCGGCCACGAAGTCGCCGAGCCGCGCGGGCCGGTCGCGGAGGTAGAGCTTGCCGGTGCCCCGGTTCTCGATGGCGAGCTCGACCGCGCACTCCGGCGTGGGCAGGTTGCTCGAGTGGATGGGGTCGAGGCTGGCGCGCAGGGCATCGCCGCACACGACGCTTCGCAGCTCGACGCGCAGGCCGCTGTCGAGATCCGAGGTGGTGCCCCGCGGGGCCGCGACGGCCCACACGTGCTCGTGGAGCTCGCCGAGGCGGCGCGGCCAGTCGCGCTGCGCCGTCTCGACGACCGCGACGCGCCCGGCGAGCTCGGCGTGGGACCAGCCGAGCCAGGCGGCCGCGCGCGCGAGCGCGTCGCGCGCATCCGCGAGCGCGCGCGGCTCGGCGCGTGGCGCCCGCGCGGACGGACGCTCCCTCGCGACCTCGGCGAGCGCGCGGTCCGCGGTCGCGAGCTCCGGGGCGGCCGCGCGCGCCGCCGCGTCCGAGTCGACGAGCAGGCACTCGACCTCCGTGCCGTCGAGCGCGCCCCGGAAGGGGAGCGTCCCCGGGTAGCGTGCCTTGCCGAAGCCGGGTGCGTCGCCGCCCAGAAACTCGACGTCGCTCAGGGCCACCGCCACGGCGTCGTTCGCGCCGAGCACGATGTCGGGCAGCACGAAGGCCCCGGCCCGGAAGTCGCCGTCGACGCTCCCGAAGTGCACCGCGCAGCGCGCGCCGACGCGCACGTCGAGGTGGTCGAAGTCGGCGCCGCGCGACACGCGACAGGCGAGCGCGCCCGGCGCGCCGGGCTCGGGCGGTCGGGCGCTCGCGACCCTCGCGTAGGTCTCCGCCGGGAGCACACCGAAGACGGGTGCCCAGGCGGGTGCGGACGCGAGCGCAGGGTAGGGGTCGCAGCGCGTCCAGTCGCGCTTGCAGCTGCCGCGCACGGCGGTGCACTCGTCGTGCGAGGCACAGCGCGCCGACGGGGCGCAGTCCGCGTCGGAGGTGGCCGCACACTCGGCGTCGCCGAGCGAGCACAGGCCGGACGCCGCGCACGCAGGCGTGACCCGGCAGTCGGCGGCGTCGACCGCGACGCACTCGAGCTTGCTGCTGAGCCCGAGGAAGCTCGCCTCGTAGTCGGCGCCGCAGACGCCGTGCTCGCGGCACGCCTCGCCGCGGCGACAGAGCTCGTCCTCGGCCGCGAAGCCCGTGCTGCGACAGATCCCGCGCAGGCACACGGCGCCCTCCTCGCAGGCTCCGGCGCCACAGGGCACACCGGGTGTCACCGCCGGTGTCGGTCCGCCGCTCCCGCCGCCGCAGCGCAGGCCCGACAGCGGGTCCCCGCAGCTGCACCGCGGCGCGGGGCAGCCGCGCATGCAGCCCGCGAGCGCGAGCAGGCCGACGAGCAGCCACAGGCGCAGCGGCAGGACTCGGTCACCTCGGCGACGGGTCCGCGACGGGCGCGTCATGGCTCGGCCACGGCCGCTTGCCGTTCGCCCGCCGGTGCGCGATCGGGCACGTAGCGCACCGGCGCCAGGGACCGCGTCGCCAGCACGCCGCGCGTCTTCTCGAAGAGGGTGAGCGTCTGCACGCCGCGTGGCGGGCCGATGGGGGCGACGAGCCGGCCGCCCTCGGCGAGCGCCTCGCCCCAGCCGTCGGGCAGCGCCGCGAGCGCGAAGGCGACGTACACCTTCTCTGCCCCGCGCC
This sequence comes from Polyangiaceae bacterium, assembly GCA_020848455.1. Classification (GTDB taxonomy): domain Bacteria; phylum Myxococcota_A; class Polyangia; order Polyangiales; family Polyangiaceae; genus JACRDA01. Next base: position 245 of record JADLAB010000474.1, on the reverse strand, counting down.
AGCGGGCGGTGTCGTGGGCGTCGGCCGTCACGGCCTCGACCTGCGGGTACGGCGCGAGCCCCTCGGCCGCCCAGCGACCGAGCATGGGCTCGAGCTCGATCGTGCGCACGCGGCCGGACCGGCCCACCACCTCGGCCGCGACGGCCGCGCCGTAGCCCGAGCCCCCGCCGAGATCGACGAGCGTGTCGCCCGCGCCGAGCTCGAGGGCGTCGAAGGCGAGCGCGTAGGCGTGCAGCGCCGAGACG
>JADLAB010000473.1 GCA_020848455.1 Polyangiaceae bacterium | reverse complement strand
TGCGCGAGGCCGCCGGCGTCGAGGCAGCGGGCGCCGTCGTGCTCATCGCAGGGGCGGGCCACGTGCGCGCCGATCGCGGCGTGCCGGCGGCGCTCCGCGCGGCGGAGCCCGGGGCCGCCGCCGGGGCCGCGGAGCCTGCCCTCGTGACGGTCGCCGTCGTCGAGGTCGTCCGGGGCGAGCTCGACCCGGTGAGCTACCGCGAGGTGCCGGTGCCTGCGCCGGAGCGCGAGCCCTTCGACTTCCTCTGGTTCACGCCGCGGGTCGACGAGGACGATCCGTGCGCCGCCATGCACGGCGGCGCCTGACGGCCGGGCGTGATCCCGAGCCCACGCCGACGAATCGGGTTGACAGGCCACTACGGCCCGGGCGAACTTCTCGCGGTTGTGCGAACCGAGGGAAGGACCCACATGACGACTAGATTCCTAGGCTTGTGCGTGGCCGGGGGCGTCCTGTTGCTGGCGAGCGGATGCGCGAATCCGAAGTACATCGCGGCGACGACGGGTGCGCCCGGTCAGCTGAAGATCGTGTACGTCGACGCCGAGGGCGGCACCGGCGTCATCAAGTGCGACCGCGCCGAGGACGGCAAGCTCAGCAACTGCCGACCGATGAAGGTCGCCCTCAAGGGCGAGTGAGGAGGGCGACATGCGAAATGGATGGAAGCTGTTGGTCTCCGCTGCCGCGCTCTCGCTGCTCGGTGGCTGCGTTCGCTACCAGGTGCTCGCCGCGTCCGACCAGGGCGACGAGCGCCGCAAGAACCCGGGCACGCTGCCGGTCACGCAGCTCGAGACCCTGAAGACCACGAACTACTACTTCGTCATCACCATCGAGCACCAGTTCTGGCTGTGCCAGGACAGCGGCGACACGCTGCTCTGCGACCGCCGCTGCGGTAGCGGCACCGATCTCGAGTGCCCCGCGCTGTCGGCCGGCGGCGGCACCATCACGAGCAACGTGCGATGAGGGAGAGCAAGATGAACAAGGGCAAGCTCGCTTCTTTCGTCGGCGCCGGACTGCTGCTCGCGTGTGCTTCGGGCTGCGCGGTGCCGATGGTGCTCATCGATCAGGCGTTCCTCGGCGAGACGCGCACGGCCAAGATGGTGATCCGGCGCAACCCCGAGGGCAACTTCACCCAGATCCTGCGGGTCTGCACGCTCGACCAGGGCGGGCAGGAAACGGCCTGCAAGGACACCGTCGTGCTCGACAACGTCGTCGCGGCTTCACTGTACTGAGGAGACACCGATGCTCAATCGAATGCTCTCTATCCTGGGTATCGGCGCGCTCGGTCTCTTGGCGGTCGGCTGCGGCCAGCCGCTCCGCACCGTCACGCACCTGTCCGTCTGGAAGGGTCCGGCGGGCGAGTACATCTACATCGGCTACGCGGAGGACAGCGACACCTCGAAGCTGCGCCGCTGCGCCGTGAACGAGGACAACACCCTCGCCTGCAACGAGGAAGAGGCGGCGAACGCCGTCCTCAACGCCAAGAAGTAGGCGGGTGCGAGTCCGGCGCGGTCGCGGCGAGCCCTGGGGGTGACGCCGCGACCGCCGTCCGGCGACGCGCTCACCTCAGCCGGGGGGCGAGCATCTCGGTGGGATGCGTGTCCGACGGAGGCTTGGGCGGCTTCGGCGGCTGGGGCGTGCGCGTCGCGTCGGGCACCGGCGCGGGCGGGGCCGCGTCCGGGGACGGCGCCCCGCCATCGCGCGGCTCCGCGCTCGGCGCGTCCGGGACCGGCGCCCCGGCGTCGCGAGGCCCCGTGCTCTCCGTGCGCGGCGGGGCCATCTCGAAGGTGTGGGTGAAGCCGCCGGGCGAGGTCGGCGGAGGCGCGACCATCTCGGTCGGATGGCTGTCGCCGCACGCCGCCGTCGCCGTGGCCGCGAGCGTCACCGTGGCGGCCAGCGTCACGGCGCGCGCCGCACGCCCGAGGTTGCGGCCGGGCGCGTCTCGGCGCCGTCCGGCGGCGCGGCGCAGGTCGGCGAGCACGGCCTGGCCCTCCGCCCCGAGCCGCTCGTTGCCGAGCGCGACGCGCTCGGCGAGCTCCTGGCGGAACGCCGCCTCCGCAGCCGGAGACTCGAAGCCGCGCGCGCAGGCCGCGAGCGCGAGCTCGAGGTGCTCCACGGTGTCGAGGTTCACCGCCCGGACGAAGCCCTTCGCGCGCCGCCGCAGCTCGGTCGTGCTCTCGAAGAAGTGCGCCAGCAGCTGGTGCTCGTAGTCGACGGCCATCGCGACGTGGTGCAGGCACGCGGCGCCGTAGTTGCGCGTCAGGAAGGCGTCGTACACGACCCCGTAGGCGAGCTCGGCGCGCTCGTCGACGATGCGGTAGTCCGAGCCCCAGTAGTCGCCCCGCAGGCGCCCCTCGCGCCGGAGCTTCGTCTCGAGCGGCGTGCCGGCGTAGATCTCGGTGCGGCAGAAGTTCATCGGATCGTCCGGATGGCGCCGCAGGAAGGCGACGTTCTCGCAGAGATCCTCGAGCGTCGTGTCGGGGTTCCACAGCAGCAGGTTCCACGCCGCGTGGACGTCGAGCCGTTCGAGCAGCGCGAGCGCGCGCTCGTTCTCTGCCACCGTCTGGCGGCGGCCGAGCGCGCGCAGGGCCGCGGCGCTGCCCGCCTCGATGCCGAGGAACACGCGGAACAGCCCGAGCTCGACGAGCGCCGCGAAGACCTCCTCGTCGACGGCGTCCGGGCGCGCCTTCACGGCGAACGCGATGCGTCCGACGCCGCGCGCGGCGAGCGCGCGGCGGAGCTCCGCCACGCGCGCCAGCATCGCGTCGCGCTCGGGCAGGAAGAAGTTGTCGTCGTGGAAGTTGAAGATGCGCGCGCCGGCCGCGTAGAGGGCGGCGAGCTCGTCGGCCACGTGGGCGACCGAGCGCATGCGCACGCGCGCGCCGCCGCACAGCCGGTGCCAGGCGACGATCGAGCAGAAGGTGCAGCTGTAGCCGCAGCCGCGCGAGCCGAGGATGTTCGTGATCGGCAGGCCGAGGTACTGATCGAGCGGGCGCTTGCGGGGCGGCCAGGGCAGCACGTCGAGATCGGGGGGGTTCTCGGCGGGCGGGTTGCGGCGCACCGTGCCGTCTCGACCGCGCCACACGAGCCCGCGGACGGCGCCGAGGTCCGCGGCCGGGCCGCGCCCGAGCTCCGCGGCGAGCGCGCCGAGCAAGAGCTCGCCCTCGCCGATCGCGATCGAGTCGAGGGCGCCGACGTCGCGCAGGAGCTCCTCGGGGTGGAAGGCTGCGAAGTGACCGCCCGCGACGAGGTGGCCCGCGAAGCCGAGCGCCCGTGCGCGCGCCGCGAGGCCCGCGAACTGGCGGCCGCGGTACGTGAAGACCATCGACAGGCCCGCCAGGGCCGCACCCGAGCGCGCGAGCTCGCCCGCGGCGCGCTCGATGTCCTCGGCCTCGTTGAACACGATCGGCACGACCTCGTGCCCGGCCGCCTCGAGCGCGCCCCACAGGTAGCGGACGGCCAGGTTCTCTTCGTGCTCGGCTCCGACGAGGGCGATGCGCATGGGACGGACCTCCGCCTGCGAAGCCTCGCCCGGCGTCGCCCCGGCCGACATGCGCCCCGTCAAGTGGCGAACCGGCCGGGGTGCCAGTTCCAGCACTGGGCTACGGCCGGCCCGCGTCGCACGAAACGGTGGCCCGACAGGGGCCCAGGGCTCCCAGGCTCCAGGGCTCCAGGCCCAGGCTTCGGCACGGAGAGCGACCGGTTGCGCGCGCCCAGGGCCGGTGGCGTGTGCGCAAGTGCCCGATGTCGTGTCGGATCCTGCCGAGCCCCCACTGGGTAGTAGAGTGACCACGTGGTCAACAAACCACCCAGCTCGTGTGGGGAATCGTCGGTCCAGGCTCTACAAGTGCACGACATCACGTACCCGTCGCCTCATGTCGTGATGTGTGGGCGCATGGCACGGTTCCTGCTCTCGCCGGCGCGCGCTCGCCGCGATGCGGCCGCACCCGAAAGGACAGGATCATGCGCACCCTCCCGCTCTCGCTCCCGTTCGTCGCCCTGGGTCTGCTCGGCGTCGGCTGTGCCGCCGGCGAGCTCACGGGCACCGGCGACGGGCCCCTCGGCGAAGGGCACCAGGCGATCGATGCTTATGTCGACGGTCTGCCGGACCTGCCCCTCGCCCCGCCGATGCCGAAGTCCGAGGTCGAGTGCTCGGGCGACAACTGCCCGGTCGACGGCCAGGAGGGCGAGGTCTTCTGCACCTACAAGCACTACGCGGAGGTCGCGCACTACGAGAAGTTCGTCGCCTTCCAGCCGAACTCGGCCACGCTCTGGCCGGGCGTGGTGGTCAAGGGCAGCGACGCGGCCGAGGGCATGCTCACGCCGGTGGGCGTCGAGCTCGCGCCCGTCACCTTCAGCGTGTCGCTCGAGAACATCGCCAACAGCCCCGTCGGGTACATGGACCTGCCGAGCCTGTCGTCCTTCCGCGACGCGCGCAACGCGATCCTCGGCGGCGGCGTCACCGGCGCGACCCCGGCGTCGCTCGACTTCGACATCCTCGAGGTGCACAGCGAGTCGCAGATCGCCGTCGCGCTCGGCGCCGGCCTGAACTGGCCGGGCGGCGCCGAGATCGCGGGCAGCTTCAACTTCAGCTCGTCCGCGAAGAAGACCAAGATCCTCGTGAACTTCACGCAGGCCTACTACACGATCGACGTCGACGCCCCGACCACCCCGAAGGACTTCTTCACCGACGACGTCACGGTCGACGATCTGCTGCCGTACACGGGTAACGACAACCCGCCGCTCTACGTGCAGTCGATCACCTTCGGTCGGCGCGTGCTCTTCTCGATCGAGTCGGACGAGACCGCGTCGGCGGTGAAGGCGGCGCTCGAGGCGACCTACAAGGGCGCCGTCGACGTGACCGCCTCGGTGAGCGTGGAGCAGAAGACGACCCTCGCCTCCTCGACCATCAAGGCCTTCGTGCTCGGTGGCTCGGGCGGCGAGGCGACCGGCGCCGTCAGTGGCGTCGAGGGTCTCATGGGTTACATCAAGAACGGTGGCAACTACTCCCAGGAGTCGCCCGGGGCCCCCATCGCCTACAAGCTCGCCTACCTCGACAACACGGCCACGAAGCTCGCCTTCACGACCGAGTACTCCGAGCGCGAGTGCCAGAAGAACGTCGGCAGCCTGCGCGCGACGCTCAAGAGCATCGACCACGTGGACGGCGCGGACGTCGGCTCGAACATCGAGCTGTCCGGCTACGTCGGCATCCGCTACCCGACCGTCGCCAACGGCGTCGTGTCGTGCGACGCCGGCGGCGAGGAGGCCGCGATCTGGTACCTCGCCGACGGGCAGTGGGTGGACGTGCCCGAGTACTCGACCTGGGTCCCCTCGGCTCCGACCTTCGTGGACCTCGAGGACGTGGCCTTCGGCGCCGGGCAGGCCGTGTGCCTGATCGCCGACATCTGGGACGAGGACACCTCGAGCAACGAGCTCTCGTCCGACGACTGGTACGGCACGACCGCTCAGCTCGTCCTCTACGAGAACGGCTGGGAGGGCCTGCACACCCTGCACCTCACCGGCGAGGGCCAGAACTCGGTCGACGTCGCCGTGGAGCTCACGCTCCCGTAGTCGGCGGCCCGGCGGGGCGCGCGCGCGTGCCGGTGTCGTCCGGCTCGCGCGCGCCGGCCATTTCGGGCCTCGGCCGACGGCGCGGCACGTCGTCCTGCAGCATGCGCGCCGGCGGCGTGTCGAGGTCGTCGAGCTGCCCCGAGCGCACGGTCCACAGGTAGGCCATCACCGCGCCCCCCGCGAGCAGCACCGCGAGCGGCAGCACGATGTAAAGGACGCTCACGGCTCGTCCTCGGGGCGGAAGGTGCGGGCGCGATAGGAGCTCGCCACGACGGTGAGCGAGCTGGCGGGCATGAGGGCCGCCGCGAGGATCGGGTCGAGCAGACCCGTCACGGCCAGCGTCGCGCCGACGAGGTTGTAGCCGACGGCGAAGACGAGGTTCCGCCGCACGACGCCGAGCGTGCGGCGCGCCCCGCGCACGAGGGCGGCGACCGGGGCGAGCCCCGGCCGCGTGAGGAAGATGTCCGCCGCGGCGGTGCCGGCCTCCGCGCCGCCGTGGACGGCGATGCCGACCGTGGCGGCCGCGAGCGCGGCCGCGTCGTTGACGCCGTCGCCCACCATCACGACCGAGCCGCGCGCCGCGTCGCGCCGCACGACGAAGAGCTTGCGCTCCGGGCTCGCGCCGCCGAGCGTGTGCTCGGGCGCGATGCCGAGCCGGGCCGCGACGGCGCGCACCGCCTCGGGATGATCCCCGGACAGGATCCCCACCTCGAGCCCGAGGCGCCGGAGCTCCGCGACCGTGCGCGCCGCGTCGGGGCGCAAGGCGTCCGACAGACCCGCGAGGGCGACGACCGCGCCCGCCTCGACGACCACGATGGGCGTCTCGCCCGCGGCGAGCGCCGCGGCGAGCGCGCGCTCGAGCTCGGGCGCGAGCACGGCACCGCGGGCCGCGGCGAAGGCCGGCGAGCCGACGGCGAGCGCGCGCCCGTCGACCACGCCCGCGATGCCGCCGCCGAGCGTGCTCCGGAAGCCCTGCACCGCGAGCGGTCGGGGCGCGGGCGGCAGGCCCCGGACGAGCGCGAGCGCGATCGGGTGCGAGCTCCGCTCCTCGAGCGCGCGCACGAGCGGATCGAGCGCCGCCGGCCCGACGAAGCGCGCGAGCGACAGCTTGCCCAGGGTGAGCGTCCCAGTCTTGTCGAGCCAGATGCGACCCGGTCGCGCCAGCCGCTCGAGCGCGTCTCCACCCTTGATGAGCATGCCGGCCTGCGCCGCGCGTCCCACGCCCGCCGCGATCGCGAGCGGCGTCGCGAGGCCGAGCGCGCACGGGCAGGTGACGATGAGCAGGGCGATGGCGTTCGTGAAGCCCCGCGCCGGGCTCACCGGCCACCACGCGACCACAGTCGCCGTTGCGAGCGCGAGCACGACCGCCACGAAGTAGACCGAGATGCGATCGGCGAGCGCCACGATCGGGGCGCGGCGGCGCAGGCCCTCGTGCACCAGCGCCAGCAGCCGCCCGACGCGCGTCTCCTCGCCGGTGCGCGTCACGCGCACCGCGAGCGGTGCGACGAGGTTCACGCTCCCGGCCTGCACCGCCTCGCCGGCGCGCACCGGCACCGGGCGCGGCTCGCCCGTGAGCCACGCGACGTCGAGCTCGGACTCACCGGCGGTGATCGCGCCGTCGGCGGGGACGGCGTCGCCGGCGCGCACCTCGACCACGTCGCCCGCGGCGAGCGCCTCGATGGGCACGTCGCGCGTCCCGTCCGCGTCGACCTTGCGGGCGCGCGCCGGCATCATCGAGAGCAGGCCCTCGGCGGCGTCCGCGGCCCGGCGCAGGCCGCGGCGCTGCACGAAGCGGCCGACGAGCAGAAGGAAGGTGAGGGTGCAGAGCGAGTCGAAGTACACCTCGCCCGCGCCGCGCAGCGTGTTGAGCGCTCCCGCCGCGAAGCCGACCGCGAGCCCGACCGCGATGGGCACGTCGAGGCTCAGCGTCCGCGCGCGGAGCGCCGTGAGCGCGCCGCGGAAGAACACGTCGCCCGCGAACAGGAGCGTCGGCAGCGTGAGCCCGAGGGAGAGCCACCGGAACCAGTCCCAGTCGGCGTGTTCCATCCCGCCCGCCTCGCCGCTGTAGAGCGCGAACGCGAGCAGCATCACGTTGCCCGCGATGGCGCCCGCGATGCCGATGCGCACGAGCAGCGCCCGGTCCTCCTTGCGGCGCAGCGCCGCGACGCTGGCGCCCCGGAACACGTGCGGCGAGTAGCCGATGCTGTCGAGGAAGCGCGCGATGTGCGACAGGGCGACGGCCTGCGGGTCCCAGGTCACCGACACGACCGAGCGGCCGAGCTCGAGGCGCGCCTCGGCCGTGCCGGGCACGGCGAGCGGCACCTTCTCGACGACCCACACGCAGGCGGCGCAGTGCACGCCCTCGAGGTAGAGCTCGATCGACAAGAGGCCGCCCGGCCGAGGCTTGGCGTGGCGCGCGAGCAGCGCCGGATCGTCGAGCTCGGCGTAGCCGCGCCGGGACGGCCGCGCGCGGGTGGGCCGCGCGGCGCTCGCCTGGGCCACGTCGTAGTAGCCCTCGAGCCCGTGGGTGTGCAGGACCTCGTAGACGGTGCGGCAGCCGGCGCAGCAGAACTGCTCGGCCGCGTCGGCCTCGACGAGCCCGGCCGGCACGGGCTCGCCGCAGTGAGCGCAGGCGGTCGCCGCGACCGCGACGGCCGCGCGGAGCTCGGTCGCGGCGCTACTCGGCGGGGGAGGCATGGTGGCACGGTGGGGTGGCTGAGGGCGGCTCGCCCGCCTGCGCCGCCGGGGGCACGAGCCGCGGCATCTGCGCGCGCCACACGACGAAGACGAGGCCGAGGGTGACGAGCAGGGCCGGGGTCAAGAGCGGCAGGCGCTTCTTCAGCGGCGCCAGCAGCAGGCCGAGCCCGAGGCCGAGCCCGAGCAGGGCCGGCACGGTGCCGAGCCAGAACGCCGCCATCACGAGGGCG
>JADLAB010000472.1 GCA_020848455.1 Polyangiaceae bacterium | reverse complement strand
GATCTCGGTCACGCGCTGCACCCGCTCGCGCACCGAGAGCGCCTCGAGGACGCGCTGGCGGTCGCGCCCGTCGAGCACGAGCGTCGCGGCGTAGGCGTCGGCGACGGCGCCCGCCGTGGTGCCGCTCGGGACGCCCGCGCCCGGGGCCTGGGAGGCGAGGGGGGAGCGACCGCGGCGCCGGCCCGGCTCGTCCGGGAGGCTCTGGGTGAAGGCGCGCGCCGCGGCGTGGAGGGCCGTGACGTCGGAGGCCGAGACGCCGCGCTCGGTCGACGGCGCCACGGTGGCGCGCGCGCGCCGGAACGGCGGCACGAAGGGCAGCTCCTCGAGCCGCACGCGCGCGCGACCGAGCACGACGATGTCGTAGCGGCCGCCGGGAAGCTCCTCGAAGTCGACGATCGTGCCCGCGCCGGCGAGCTCGACGATGGGGGGCTCGGCCGGCTCGCGCGCTCGGGCTGCGGACGGCGTCGCCTTCGGGCGCGCGGGGGGGTGCCGCTCCTCGCGCAGCTGCGGCACGGCGAGGGAGCGGTGGCGCGCCAGCACGTGCCGGACGAGCGCGACGTAGCGCGGCTCGAAGACGTGCAGCGGCAAGAAGGCGCCCGGGAACAGCACGACGTGCGGCAGCGGGAAGAGCGGCAGCTCGGCGAGCGCGAGCTCGAGATCCGGCAGGCTCACGGGACCGCCCATGGCGTCAGCCGAACATCTCCACGGCGGCGCCGTTGCAGGCCGGTGGCGCCTCGAGCGCGTAGTAGCCGATGAGCGAGGCCACCTCCGTGGGGGTCATGGCGGGCGCGAACGAGGACTGCTTCAGCATGTCGGTGTCGACCGAGCCCGGCAGGACGGCGATCGACAAGAGGCCCGTGCCGCGCAGCTCCTCGGCGAGCGACTTGCTGAAGCCGAGCAGGCCCCATTTGCTGGCGGCGTAGCTCGCGGCCTCGGGGCTCGCGATGGTGGACGAGACGCTCGCCACGTGGATGAAGCGCCCGCGCCCCGCCGCGAGCATCGCGGGCAAGAGGGCGCGCGTGAGCACGAAGGGCGCGCGCAGGTTGACGGCGAGGACGTAGTCCCAGCTCTCGAGGGCCGTCTCGTGCACCTTCGGGCCGCGGTCGATGGTGCCCGCGTTGTTGACGACCACGCTCGGGGTGCCGAGCCGGGCGAGCAGGGCCACGACCGCGCCCTCGAGCGCGCTCGCGTCCGCCACGTCGCAGCGGGCGATCTCGGCGCGGGCGCCGCGCTCCCGCACGAGCTCGGCGGTCTCGTCGAGCGCCGGGGTGCGGCGCCCCAACAGGCCGAGGTCGAGACCGCGTGCGGCGAGCTCGAGCGCGGTCGCGCGCCCGATGCCGCGGCTCGCCCCCGTGACGATGGCGCTCGGGCGGGTCATCGCGCCTCCGCCGCGGCGCCCGGCGCGCCGAGCAAGGCGAGCGCGAGCGCTCGATCGGGGCCGCCCGGCGCGAAGCTCCCGGCCGTCGCGAGGGTCTCGACGCGCGCGGCCGTCTCGCGCGCGCCGCGGAGCGCGAGGCAGGTGTGCGTGAGGCGCAGCTGGCACAGGGCGCCGCGCGCGCCCAGGCCCGACACGAGGGCGCCGGCGAGGCTCGCGCCCGCGTGCTCCTGGAAGGCGAGCCGGTGCGTGCAGGCCGACAGCGCCCGGGCCACGGCGCCGAAGCCCGCGAGCCGCGTGCCCGGCAGGTACGCGACCGTGGCCTCGCCGTGGGCCGGCAAGAGGTGGTGGGGGCACATGGTCTCGGCGCGCAGGCCACGGAGCACGACGAGCCCCGGGTCGCCCTCGGCCGCGCACGAGCCCTCGCGCAGGATCGCCGCCGGATCGAGGCCTTCGCCGTCGAGCAGCTCGTCGCACCAGGCGGCGGCGACGAGCGCCGGCGTGTCGGCGAGGGGGCCCACCGGCTCGCGGCCGAGCGCGCGCAGGAAGTCGGCCACGGCCCGGGCGACGCCTTCGCGATCCACGCCCGGCATGGTAGGCGCCGGCCCCGGCCCCTGGAACGAAAAAGGCCGCGCGCGTCGGGAAACGGTCAAAATGTGGACCGGGAGCCGGACTCTTGCTAGGCCTCGTGACTGATCATGCGCGACCGAGAGCGACCCCCCCGCGATGGCGCCGCCGGACACGGCGTCGGGCGGCGCACGGCGCTCGGCTTTTTCGCGGCGCTCTTCGGCGCGGTGACCCTCGGCGCGGGCGTCGGCGAGGCGCGCGCCGACAACAAGAAGCCGAAGCCGAAGAAGCTGAAGCGCGTCGACAAGGGCTCCGGCGGCACGACGCTGTTCTTCGCGCTCGACAACGCGCCCTTCGCGAACGACGGCAAGTACAACGACGCGACGGTGATCGTCTTCGTGCCGGACTACTTCCGGCTGCCGAAGAACCGCGAGGTCGACGTGGTCGTGCACTTCCACGGTCACATCTCGACCGCGGAGCGCTCGATCAACGGCCACCTCTTGCGCGAGCAGCTCGTCGACTCGAAGCAGAACGCCCTGCTCGTCGTGCCGCAGGGCCCGGTGATGGTGCGCGACTCGGGGGCGGGCAAGCTCGAGAAGGCGGGTGGCCTCAAGCGCCTGCTGCGCGAGCTCGTGAAGGAGCTCGGCAAGGCCGACGTCGTCACGGCGCTCGGCGATGCGTCGGTCAAGGGGCTCGCGGGCATCGGCACGGTGTGCCTGTCGGCGCACTCGGGCGGCTACCTCGCCGCGGCCTACTGCCTCGAGCACGGCGGTCGCGAGGTGCGCGAGGTGTATCTCTTCGACGCGCTCTACGGCAAGCTCGAGGCCTTCCGCAGCTGGGTGCTCGCCGAGACCGAGAGGCCGCGGCGCCACAAGCTCATGAACTTCTACGCGGGCGGCGACCCGACGGCGAACAGCCAGAACCTGCTGGCGCTGCTCAAGGCCGACGGCGTGCGCTGCTACAAGGAAGAGAAGCCGGGCGAGCTGACGCGGGCCGAGCTGACGAAGGGCCAGGCCATCTTCATCCACACGCCGCTCACGCACGCCGAGGCGACCTTCCGCCACAACGCGCTCCGCGATTGCCTCTACGCCTCGGTGCTCAAGCGCTACCAGGGCTCGGACTGGTTCGCGGCGAAGAACGCCCCGCGCAAGATCGACGTGCGCTGAGCCAGCGCCGCCGGAACGCGACCTCGTCGGAGCGAGGTGGGCGCTCGGGAGCGCCGCCGCCGCCACATGTTGGCACGGAGGGCGGCTCGGCTCGCTACCGCTCGATGCCCGAGCGCCGCGCGGCTCGATGCCCGAGCGCTGCGTCGTTCGAAGCCCCAGCGCCGCGCGGCTCAATGCCCGAGCGCGCGCTCGTGCCGCGGGCGGGCGCGCGCGCCGAGCAGCTCCGCGAGCGTCGTGAGCTCGGCGGGGTCGGGGCTGCCGTCGTCGCGCGCGTCGTGCAGGTCGTCGGGCTCGGCGCCGGGCTCGCCGGCCGGCGGCACGAGCGCCGCCTCGAGCCAGCGCTTGTGCAGCCGCTCGGCGAGCAGGGCGAGGAGCGGACGCGTCGTCTCGCGGTCGAGCGCCGACACGAGCACGGCGTCCGGCCGACCGCGCACCAGGCCCTCGGCGGCGGCCGGCGCGAGGCGGTCGGACTTGTTGAACACGACGATGCGCGGGATGAGGTGCAGCTCGAGCTCCTGGAGCAGCTTGTCGGTGGTCTCGATCTGCTGATCCATGTCGGCGTCGCTCGCGTCGACCACGTGGAGCAACAGGTCCGCGTCGGCGGTCTCCTCGAAGGTGGCCCGGAACGCCGCCATGAGGTCCTTGGGCAGGTCGCGGATGAAGCCGACCGGGTCGGTGATGACGACCTCGCGATCTTCGGGGAAGCGCAGGCGGCGCGAGCGCGTGTCGAGCGTCGCGAAGAGCTTGTTCTCGGTCAGCACCTCGCTCTCGGTCAGGGCGTTGAGGAGCGTGCTCTTGCCGGCGTTCGTGTAGCCGACGATGCTCACGATGGGCACGCCGAGGCGCTTGCGCTGCCGGCGGCGCGTGCGCCGCTGCTCGGCGAGCTTCTTCAGGCGCGTCTCGAGGAAGGACACGCGCTCGCGCGCGCGCCGGCGGCCGATCTCGAGCTTGGTCTCGCCGGGACCGCGCCCGCCGATGCCGCCCGTGAGGCGCGACAGCGAGTCGTCCTTCTGCCCGAGGCGCGGCAGCGTGTACTTGAGCTGCGCGAGCTCGACCTGCAGCTTGCCGTCGGCGCTCTCGGCGCGCTGCGCGAAGATGTCGAGGATGAGCTGCGTGCGGTCGAGGAGCTTGAGATCGGTCTGCTTCGCGATGGCCGAGGCCTGCGAGGGCGAGAGGTTGCAGTCGAAGATGATCGTCGTCGCGTCGACCTCGGCCGCGCGCAGCAGGATCTCGTCGAGCTTGCCCTTGCCGGCGACGTAGCGTGCGTCGACGGCGTCGCGGAGCTGCACGAAGCTGTCCATCACCTCGACGCCCGCCGTGCGCGCGAGCTCGCAGAGCTCGGCGAGACGCGCCTCGGCGACGTGCGCGGCGTCGGCCTTCTTGCGGTCGCCCACGTGCAGCAAGATGGCGCGCCCGTCCTTGGCCGTGACCGGGCGCGTCTTCGACAGGCGCGCGAACTCCTCCTCGAGCGCGGCGATGTGCGCGCCGAAGTCGAGCGCGAGGCGGCTCGGGTGGACCGGGCCGACGGCCGCGTACGCGGGGTCGCCCTCCTTGAAGGCCGGCGTGTTGTAGGCGTAGTGCACGCCGCGCAGCTCGCCCTGCGGCGAGAGCATGAGCGCGCACACGAGGTCGAGGCGCAGGCGCACGAGGTCGAGGATGTCGTCGCGGCTGAGCGGCTCGCCGAACAGGTGCGTGTGCACGAGCCGGAGCGCGCGAAAGCGCCCGTGCGCCGCGCGCAGGCGGCCGATGTCGGGCAGCATCAGCCGGCTCGCGTCGCCGACGATGACGCTGTCGATCGCCCCCGAGCGGTGCACGAGCACGCCCACCTGGCGGCTCGTCTCGAGCGAGGCCTCGCACAGGGTCTTCTCGAGCTCCGGCGTGGCGATGGCGTCGAGGGGCACCCGGCGGCGGTACAGCCGTTCGAGGGTCTTGCGGGCGTGGGGGCTGAGGCCTGTGGTGTTGCCTTGGATCTGCATCAGGTGCCGAAGCAGACGAGAGCTTGTCGCGTCCGGAAGCGCGATGCAAACCGGCCGCCCGGCCGCGCGCGGGTCACACCGGGCGGTAGTACGCCTCGGGGATGTCGGTGCCGAGGATGGCGGCGCCGATGCGATCGGCCGACTGCTTGACCATCTCGTAGAAGACGCGCTCGTGCATCTTGAGCACGGCCGTGCCGTAGACGAGCAGGATCTCGATGCCCTGCTCCTGGTACTCGCTCAGCTGCGTGAAGCGGCACGTCGCCGGCCCCGTGGCGAGGCACTCGATGCTGAGAAAGCCGGCGATGGGCGTGCCGTCGAGGTACTCGTAGCGCAGGCGGTAGGGCTGCCCGGACGCCGGGCTCGTCACGAGGTCGGTGATGACGCCGTAGTCGCTCAGCATGCGGTCCTCGACGAGCTCGAGGAGCGGATCGGGGCTCAGCGCGGCGAACGCCCGCGACAGGCTCGACATCAGGCCGGGGAGCGGCAGCTTGGCGAGCTCCTCCTCGACGGCCTTCTCGATGATGTAGCGGCCCTGGAAGCGCTCGCCCACGCTGTAGGGGCGCCCCACCCGATCGGGCGTGCGCAAGAGCTCGATGAGCCCGAAGCGCCGCCCCGGATCCTCGAGGACGGCCGTGAACGCGCGCATGACGTCGGCCGCCGGCGCGGCGACGTCGATGCAGTGGATGCCGCGCTTGATGGCCACGGCGCCCTCCGGATCGAGGGGCAGGACGGCCTTTTCGTAGACGTCGGGGTCGAGGGTGTCGAGGTCATCGCTCATGGGTCGGTCCATCCATAGGAGCAGGAAGCCTTCACGGCGGGAAGCGGGTCTGCATCCTGGTGCCTACCGGGAGCTTCACCCGACATCCTGGGCCGCCGAGGCCGCCTCGACGCGGCCGAGCCAGTGGGCCGCCCCGTGCTCGGCGAACGCGCGGCGCGCCTGGTCGAGGTGCTCGGCGCGACGCGCATCGCCGGGCGGCAGCAGCCGCCCGAGCTCGTAGTGGGCCTGCGCGGCCTCGATCGGCATCGCCAGGCGCTCGGCCCAGGCGAGCGAGCGCGAAAAGGCGCGCGTCGCCCGTGCCGGGCGGCCGGCGAGCAGGTGCAGGAGGCCCGCGTAGCGGTGGACCGCGGGCCGTCCGATGGGGAAGACGCGCGCGAAGCCCCGCATCGCGCGCGTGGCGGCGCGTCCGGCCTCGACGAGGCGCCGTCGTTCGTCGCCGGGCGGCTCCTCGGCCGCCAGCTCGAGCAGCACCTCGCAGGTGGCCCCGAAGCCCCAGCCGACGTGGAACATCGAGGGGGCCATGGTTCGCATGTGCGCGAGCGTCTCCTCGGCCAGCGCGAGCGCCCGCGTGCGGTCGCCGCGCAGGAGGTGCGCGAGCGAGCTCTCGCCGAGCGTGATCCGCTGCGAGGCGTCGCCGGTGCCGTCCATCATCAGGGCGGGCAAGCGCTCCGCGCTCGCGATGGCCTCGTCGGGACGCCCGAGGCACGTGAGGACCCAGGCGCGCGTGGAGAGCGCCCAGAACTCGCCCTGGCGGTTGCCGCTGCGGCGCGCCGAGGCGTAGAGCTCGTCGTTGGTAGAGAGCGCCGCGGCGTACTGGCCCGTCACGAACTCGACGTCGGCCGCGACGGCGAGGCACTCCTCGACCCGGCGGTGGTCCTGGATGGCGCGCGCGACGGCGATGGCCTGCTCCGACGACTGGCGCGCCACCTCCCACCGCCCGGTGCCGATGGCGTTGACCGCCGCCATGAAGCGCACCCAGGAGATGGCCTGCGCATCGCCCGTGGCCTCGGCGGCGGCGCGCGCGCGCGCCTCGTAGGCGGCCGCGCCCCGGGCGAACGGCACGGTGCTGAAGCCGAGCGCGAGCGTGGCGTACCCGCGCGCCAGCTCCGGCGAGGGACCGAGACCCTCGGCCAGGTTCGCGGCGAGCAGGGCGGCGCTGAAGGCCGAGAGCGGCGCACCCTCGAAGTAGTAGATCTCCCCGAGCCGCTCGGCGGCGAGCGAGGCCTCGGTGAGGCACAGCCGGCGCTCCGGATCCTCGCTCGGGCGCCGCTGCCACACCAGGCCGAGCAGCTGGCGGCCGAGGTGGACGAGGAGCCAGAAGAGGACCACGAGCCCGTGCGGGCGCGCGGACTGCGCCCGGCCGGTCTGCAGGCGGTCGAGCGCGCCGCGCGTGAGGCGCTCGGCCTCGCGGAAGTGACCGAGGTTGTGCTCGGCCTGACCGAGGCGCCGCTCCCAGCACGCTCGCCGCAGGGCGGGTGCCGGCTCGGCGCCACCGCGCCGGCGCTCGTCGTCGAGCTCGATCGCGCGCCGGAAGAAGGCGAGCGCGTCGGTCGAGGCGCCGCTGTCGAGCGCGCGCTCGCCGGCCTTCTCGAGGTAGCCGAGCGCCTCGTCGTACTGGCGCGCGATCGCGAAGTGGTGCGCCAAGACGCCGTAGTGGTCCGCAAGCTCGGGCGTCCCGCGGTAGCGCCGCTCGATGGCGCGCGCCGCCACCTCGCTCAGGCGGCGGCCCTCCGCGTCGGGGATGTCCGCGAAGATGCTCTCGCGCAGCTTGTCGTGCGCGAAGCGCAGGCGCCCGCCGACCACGTCGAGGATCTGCCGCACGCGCAGCTCCTCGACGGCCTCGAGGCCCGCGACGTCGTCGAGCGTGGTCGCGGCGGCGAGGACGTCGGCGTCGAACTCGCGCCCGAGCACCGAGGCCACGCGCGCCACCGCTCGGGCCGCCGGGCTGAGCGCGGCCACGCGCCGGCCGACGAGCGCGCGCAGCTCGCGCGGCAGGGGCACGGCGGCGCGGTACGCCGCCCGGTCGCGGCCGTCGCCGGCGACACGCCACAGCCCCGACTCGTCCCGGCCGAGCACGCCCTCGTCGATGGACGCGCGCAGGTGCTCGGCGACGAAGAAGGGGTTGCCCTCGGACTGCTCCACGAGGAACTCGACGAAGCTCGTCGGCGGCGCGCGCATGGCGAGCATGTCGCTGACGATGTGGCGGACTGCCGCGGCGTCGATGCGCCCGAGCTCGATGGCGAGCGCGTGGGGTGCGGCGGCGAGCGCCCTGAGCTCGGCGCCCGCCTCGTCGCTGCGGAAGGTGCCGAGCACGACCACGCGGTGGCGCGCGAGAAAGTCGGCGTCGAGCAGCTTCAACAGGGCGAGCGAGCTCTCGTCCGCCCACTGCAGATCGTCGACCACGAGCAGGAGCGGCTCGGCCCGCGAGAAGGCCCCGAGCGACGTGACGAGGGCACCGAGCAGGCGCGCGCTCGCGCCCTGCGCGGCCAGCG
>JADLAB010000471.1 GCA_020848455.1 Polyangiaceae bacterium | reverse complement strand
GTCGAGCAGCACTACGCGGCCGTCGCCGGCTACCTCGGTCTCGCGCTCGAAGACGGCGCCAGGCTCGACGTCTACAAGTACCGCGACGAGGCCGAGCTCGCCGCCAAGGCGCCGTGCCCCGAGGCCGCGCACGGCTGCGCCGGGGAGGGAAAGCTCTACGTCGCCACCGTGACCTCGGCGCCCTTCGAGCACGAGCTCGTGCACGCCTATGCGAGCCTCGCGGGCTACGCACCGACGCTCTTCGAGGAGGGCCTGGCCATCATGCTGCAGGAGTGGGACGGGCTCGGCCCCGGCGAGAGGCCGCCCCACTTCGGCTCGGCTGCGCTCGAGAGCGCGGTCGCAGAGGAGCAATGGGACGCCCTCGACCCGCCTCCGAGCGCGGCGGCAGGGAGCTTCGTGCGCTTCCTCGTCGACGGCCACGGCGTCCCGACCTTCGAGGCGCTGCGGCGGAGCACGCCGCACGACGCGAGCCGTGACGAGGTCGATGCCTTCTTCTGCGCTGCCATGGTCGAGCCCGTCACGAGCGCCATCGCCAAGTGGCGCGCCGGCGACGCCGCGAGCGGCTGGCTCCCGGTCGCGGACTGCGCGGCCGAACCGTTGCCGGTCGGCGAGCCGAGCTTGCTCGACGAGCTCCCGTGCGGCCGAGCGCGGCGCTCGCTCGTGCTCCCGGACGCGGCCGGCCTCGTCGTGCGCGTGCGCCACGAGTCGTCCGTGAGCGTCCACCTTCGACCCTGCGACGGCGGGCGCCCGATGTGGCCAGCCGACTGGTCGGTGAGCTCGTGGTATCCACTCGGGGAACAGCACGAGCTCTGGGCGTCTCTGCCGGCCGGCACCTACGGGCTCGAGGCGGGCGCCTCCGCGCCGGGCCCGGAGGCGACGCCGCTCATCGAGCTCGACTGGTCACCGGCCGCGGGCGATCGTTGCGAGGACGCGGCCGAGCGCGCGATCCCGCCCGAGACGCGACGGGTCGACGTGCCGCTCGCCTTCGCGAGCCTCGCCGACGACGGCGGCGAGCCGGGGCGGGCGGACGCGTTCGTGCGCTTCCACGTCGCGGCGGCGCGCCGCGTGAGCGTCGCCGTCACTCCGGCGGACGCCTTCGCCGACGGGCTCTTCGCCGACGGTGCGGAGCACACGACGCGTCGCTTCCGCTGCTCCGCCGGCTGCCCGGCCGCGGGCTGCGTCGAGATGACGAGCGCGACCTTCGACCTGGCGGCCGGCGAGGCCGTCACCCTGATCCTCGAGGGCGGGCCGACCGACCGGAGGACCTTCGGGCTCGGCTTCGACCCGCCCCCGGGCGGCTGAGGCGCACGGGGTGCTCGTCACTCGAAGGGCTCGGTCGGCTGCACGTCCCGAGCACCGAGCGCCGGAAGCACCTGGTCGAGGAGCACCTGCTTGGCCGCGCGGAGCTGCGCCTGCGCGTCGCCCTCCTTCGAGTAGAAGCGCAGGTTCACGACGTGGTGACCGCCGACCGCGTAGAAGCGGGCGACGCCCTGCTGCGTGAGCCGCCCGGCGAGGTAGTCGTGATAGGCGCTGTCGCCTTCCTCCCACGCACCCAGCCCGAGCTCGTTCAGCTTCTTCAGCATCGCGCGCGAGCCGAGCTCGGAGTCGAAGGACCACGCGAGAATCGTCATCGGCATCGGCGCATCCCTCCGCGCGACGTGCGCCGACGGGGAGTCGGCTGGCGCGGCGCCGACCTCGCGCCGCTCGCCATCGCACGCACCGCACGCCAGCGGCACCAGCAGACCCATGACCGCCGCCTGCCCCGATCGCACGGTCCGATCCTAGCCCGATCTCGGTGGTGCGGCTCGGCCGCAGCGCGCGCGGCGTCACGCGCCGGGACCCGCCTCGGCCGCGCGGTGCTACGAAGGGCTCGCCATGCTCGAGCTCAAGAACCGCACGCCCTTCCGGGCCGCCATCGTGCCGTTCCGCGACCAGCACGGGGTCGACGCTGCCGCCGTCGTCGTGAAGGGGACCTTCGCGTGGAACCGCGGCGCGCGCGGCGCGCGCGGCGAGACCGAGCTCGCGATCGCCGACGAGCAGCTGCCGATCGCACGGGCCGACAGCTTCCACGGCGAGCCCGGCCTGTCGAGCGTGCGCCAGGAGGCCGACACCTGCCCCGGCAAGGCCGGGACGGACGTCGTGCTCGTGGGTCACGCCTACGGCGGGCGCGGCGTCACGGAGGTCGAGGTGGAGCTCGCGGTCGGGTCCATCCGCAAGAGCGTGCGCGTCACGGGCGAGCGCGTGTACTACCGCGCGGGCGGAGCGCTCCGCATCTCGGACCCGACGGCCTTCGAGAAGCTGCCGCTCGTGTTCGAGCGCGCTTACGGCGGCGAGGACCGCTCGAGCCCGGACAGCGCCCACCACGAGTGGGAGCAGCGCAATCCCGTCGGCGTCGGCTTCGTGGCGCGGCAAAGCAAGAAGGACCTCGAGGGCGAGCGCCTGCCGAACCTCGAGTACCCGGGCCTGTTCATCCGCGGCCCCGAGGACCGCCCACCGCCCGCGGGCTTCGGCTTCGTCGCGCGCCACTGGCTGCCCCGCCGCCAGTACGCCGGCACCTACGACGAGCGCTGGGAGCGCGAGCGCCGGCCCGCGCTCCCCGAGGACTTCGACCCGCGCTTCTTCCACGGCGCGCCCGTCGATCAGACGACGCCGCGCCCGCTGCGCGGCGGCGAGCGCCTGCACGCGACGGGCGTGCGCCCCGGTGGCGTGCCCGTCGAC
>JADLAB010000470.1 GCA_020848455.1 Polyangiaceae bacterium | reverse complement strand
GCCGCCTGCTTCTCGGCGCCCGAGGCGATGTGCTGCGCGCCCTGCGCGGAGGCCTGGGCGCCGCTCGCGATCTGCTCGCTCGCGGCGGACACCTGCTCGGCGGCCTCCTGCACGCTCTGCACGAGGCGCCGCAGGTTGCCCACCATGCTCCCGAGGGCGTGGTTCAGCCGGTCGCCCTCGCCGCGCGGGCGCGCGGAGGCCGACAGATCGCCCTGGGCGACGTGCTCGGCGACCTCGGCGGTCTCGCGCAGGTAGGTCACCATCTCGGCGAAGGCGGTGCCGAAGGCGTCCTCGGCCGAGCGCGGTGCCGCGTCGACCGACACGTCGCCCCGGGCGAGCTTGCGCGCGGCCTCGGCCTGGCTGCGCAAGTAGCGCACGACGGAGTTCACGCCCTCGGTCAGCCGGCCGATCTCGTCGCGCCGCTCGACGGGCGCCTCGTCGGGGATCTCGCCCACGGCGACGCGCTCGAACAGGCCGAGCAGCTTCTGCATGCCGCCCGTGATCGCACGGCTGAACACGATACCGAGCAGGAGTGCGGCGATGAAGGCCACGATCGTGAGCGCGTAGAGCAGCGTCGCGACGTTCGAGCGCACGCCCTTGGCGTTCTCGGACGCGACGGCCACCTCCGCATGGGCGGCCTTCTTGCCCTCGGCCATGAGGCGGCTCGTGTCGGCAGCGAGGCCTTCGACACGCTCCATGCGCGTCCGGGCCTCGGTCTGCTTGGCGCTCTCGGCGTCGGCGAGGTCGAACAGGCCGCTGGTTCCGCCGACGAGCGCGACGAGGCTCGCGTGCTCCTCGACGATCTCGCGGGGCAGCTCGGCGCCGAGCTTGCCGAGCTCGCCGCGCAGGCGCTCGAGCTCGGTGCGCTGCCCGGCCGTGGAGCGCCGCTCGGCGCCGAGGTGCAGGGTCGCTTCCACCGCGCGCCCTTCGGCCCACACGATCGCGCGCGCCTCGAGCGCGGCGCGCAGCTGGCGCTGGGCCGCGGCGATGTCGTCACCGCCCTTGTCGCCCTCCACCCTCGGGGCGGGGCGGCGGACCGCCTCCGCGCGCTCTACCTGGGCCTCGAGTGCCGCGACGAGCCGGGCGTGCGCGTCGGCGACGCGCGCGACCACCTTCTCGAGCTCCGCGTCGAGCTCGAGCGCCTCGCGCCGGGCCTTGATGAGCGCGCTCGCCTCGGTCGCGTACTGACCGCGGACCCCGTCGGCCGCGTGGAAGGTGCGCGCCGTGTCGCTGCCGGCGCCCGCTGCCTCGACGCCGAGGGCCTGGTCGCCCTCGAGCACCGCCCGCAGGTAGCGCTCGTACTCGGTCATGGAGGCCGCGTGCTGGCGCTCGATGGCGTCGAGCCGCTTCGAATCGGTCTCGGTGAGCAGCTGCGCCAGGGCGTGGCGCGAGCGCAGCATGGCGTCCGTCGCCTCGGCGCTGCTCTCGAGCAGCGGTAGCGCCTTCCTCGTGATGGCCTCGTTGGCCTGCCCGATGCGGCTGAGGCCGAAGATCGCGAGCGCACCGGCGACGAGCACGCTCAAGGCTCCGGCGACGTAGCTCAGGACGACCCGGGTTCCGATGCCCCATTTCATGGCGCTCTGTCCTTCTCGGGCGTGCGCTACCACGCCGGTTGCAACCCCTCCTCGCCCCCAGCGTGCCCCCGTCCGGGGCGCGGGGCCAAGCCCGGCGAGCGGCGCCACGGGTCAGATGAGCAGGTACGACACCGACAGGTTGCCGACCCAGCTCCAGATGCCGTAGGTCTCGAGGTCGCTCGCGAAGCGAGTGGACGGCAGGTCGAGCTCGAAGAGCAGGTGACCGTAGTGGTAGGCGAGCCCGATGAGGTCGACCCGGCCCTGCATCAGCACGGCGTCGTTCGGCGTGTTCACGGCGGCGAGCCCGAGGCCGAAGCGCAGCGGCCAGAACACGTGCTCGCCGAGCGCCGGCAAGCCCCCGATGGACACGAGGAACGAGAGGATGGGCTTGCCCTCGAAGTCCGGCACCCACGTCACGGGCGCGAGCTCGATGGCGACCTCGGCGCGGTCGAAGAGAAGGCCGCCGCGCAGGGCGAAGAGGAGCTCGGGCTTGGCGATGACCCTCTGCTTGTAGGTCCAGAAGCCCGACGCACCCGGTCCGAGCCCGACACCGACGAAGCCGTGCGTGCCGTCGATGGCGTAGTCGGCCCAGGCGGGCTCCGCGCCGGGCGCCGCGGGTGCGGGGGCGTCGTGCGGCTCCTCGGCCGCGCTCTCGGGTGGGGCGGCCCACGCGACACCGGGCGCGAGCGCGACCGAGCCGAGGAGGACGAACGGAGCCACGCGACGAGTGCGCATCGAGCCACCTCCGGCTCCGCACCTTAGCCCCAATCGCGCGGCTTGGGAGCCAGCGACGGCTAGCCGAGCGCGTGGATGCGGTCGCGGTCGAGGGCGCGTGCGGCCTGCTCGCCGAGGATGCGCACGCCCACGATGAGCGCGCCGAAGCGCGGGTCCTTGGTGTGGCCGGCGACGAAGCGCTGGTAGATCTGCTGCGCGATGACGGCGATCTTGAAGAGCCCGAACACGTAGTAGAAGAGCGGCTCGGCCGCTGCGCCGGACGAGGCCGCGCTCCGCTCGGCGTAGCGCGCCCACACCTCGCGGCGCGACAGGTTGCCGGGCAGCGTGGTCGGTTCGAGCGGCATCGCCCTCATCTCGTCCGGATCGTCCGGATCGACCCAGTATCCGAGCGAGGTGCCGAGATCGAGCAGCGGGTCGCCGACCGTGGCCATCTCCCAGTCGAGGACGGCGACGATGCGCGTGAGATCGGCGGGGTCGAGCACGACGTTGTCGTACTTGTAGTCGTTGTGGACGAGCGCTGCGCCCTCGAGCGCGGGCAGGTGCGCGCCGAGCCAGCGCGCCGCGGCCTCGACGGAGGCGACCTCGTCCGTCTTCGCGCGGAAGTAGCGCTCGGTCCAGCCCTTCACCTGGCGCGCGACGTAGCCCTCGGGGTGGCCGAGATCGGCGAGTCCGGCCGCGCGCCAGTCGACCGCGTGCAGGGCCGCGAGCCCGTCGACGAGCGCGGTCGAGAGCCGCCGCATGACGTCGGGCCCGAGCTCGAGGCCGGCCGGCGCGCGCCCGCCGCGCAGGATGACACCCCGCACGCGCTCCATCAGGTAGAAGGGTGCGCCGACGACGCTCTCGTCGTCCGAGTACGCCACGGGGCGCGGCGCGAGCGGGTACACGGGCGCGAGCGCCGAGAGGATGGTGTGCTCGCGCCGCATGTCGTGCGCGGTCTTGATCTTCGCGCCGAAGGGCGCGCGCCGCAGCACCCACTCGCGCGTGCCGGCCCGCACGAGGTAGGTGAGGTTCGAGTGCCCCTTCGGGAACTGCTGCACGACGAGCGGACCGGGATCCGCCCCCGTCACGCGGGCGAGGTAGGCCGCGAGGCGCGCCTCGTCCAGGCGCTCCTCGGCCCGCACCTCCCCGGGCTCGTCGCCCGCGCCCGCGTCCGCTCGCTCCGCCATGCTCCAGCTCCTCAGGTGCCGTGGATGCCGTAGCTCTTGAGGATGCGGCGCGCGACGAGCGCGATGTGCACCTCGTCGGGGCCGTCGTAGATGCGCGCCGCGCGCTCGTGCGCGTACCAGTAGGCGAGCGGCGTGTCGTCGGTCATGCCGAGCGCGCCGAGCCCCTGGATCGCGCGGTCGAGCACGCGCTGCATCGTCTGGGCGACGGTGAACTTGATGATGGAGATCTCCTCGCGCGCGGCGTAGGTGCCCTCGCGCTCGATCTTCCAGGCGGCGTGCAGGACCATCAGGCGCGCGCCGTGGATCTCGGCGCGGCTGCGCGCGATCCACTCCTGCACCATCTGCTTCTGGCCGAGCGGCTTGCCCGGCGCGAGCTCGCGGGTGGCGGCGTGCCGGCACAGGATGTCGAGGGCGCGCTCCGAGATGCCGATCCAGCGCATGCAGTGGTGGATGCGGCCCGGTCCGAGCCGGTCCTGGGCGATGACGAAGCCCATGCCCTCGGCGCCGAGCAGGTTCGCGAGCGGCACGCGTGCCCCCTCGTAGCTCACCTCCGCGTGGCTCGCGTAGTCGCTGCCGCGGTGGCCCATGACCGAGATGTTGCCGACGTGCTGGAAGCCCGGCGTGTCGGTCGGGACGATGATCATGCTGGCGCGAGCGTGCGCGCTGTCGGCGTGGGGGTCCGTCACGGCCATGCAGATGGCGAAGCTCGCGCCCTCGACCGAGCTCGCAAACCACTTGTGCCCGCGGATCACCCACTCGCCGCCGTCCTTGTGCGCGGTCGTGCCGAGCCACTGCGGGTTCGAGCCGGCGTGCTCGGGCTCGGTCATCGAGAAGCAGCTCCGGATGTCGCCGCGCACGAGCGGCAGGAGCCACTTCTGCTTCTGCTCCTCGGTCCCGTGCGCGATCAGGATCTCCATGTTGCCGACGTCGGGCGCCTGCACGTTGAAGACGTAGTGGCCGAGCGGGCTCTTGCCGAGCTCCTCGCTCATGTGGGCGAACTCGCCGAGGCCGAGCCCGCCGCCGCCGTAGGCCTCGGGGATGTGCGCGGCGAACAGGCCCGTCTGCCTGGCCTTGTCGCGCGCCGCCCGCAGCTGGGGCAGCATCTCGGCGAAGCTCTTCTGCCGGAGGGCGGGCTCGAGCGGGAAGACCTCCCGCTGCATGAACTCGCGGACCAGGCCCCGGATCGCCTTCACCCGTTCGGATTCGGAAAAATCCAACGCTCGCCTCCTCGCGCCGCGCGGCGCCGGGCGGAGCATGCCGTTCGGCGCGGGGCGTCGCAAGCGCGCCGGCCTCGGCGGGGCATGGGGTCGGAGCCGCAGGTCGGCGCTGCGCCTGCGAGCTTCGGACCGCGGGGTGGTACCGAGCACTAGACCATGAGCGGCAGCCGTGCGCCGCTCGCGAGCGGCGCCACGTGCTCGGCCCGGAAGTCGCGGTGCTCGAGCGCGCAGTCCGGGTAGCGGTCGAGGAGCATGGGGTGGGACCACATGCGGTCGAGCGCCGCGTCGAGCCCACCCGCCCGCACGTCGCCGAAGCCGAACGGGAAGAAGTGGCAGGGCTGGAGCTCGCCGTAGGGCGAGACGTACACGATGCGGCGTGCGAAGGCGGCGCAGGTGCGGCCCGCGGCCTTCTCGGCGTCGTCCGTGAGCCAGGCGTAGCCCGAGCGGCACAGGCTCCGCAGGCGCGCCCGCTCCGGGGCGTCGAGGAGCGCGTCGTCGCCCTTCTGGAGCCACGCTCCCGAGGGGCGCACAGAAAAGAGGCGCACTCCCGCCGCGCCGAGCGCGCGCCCGGCCGCGAGCGCCGCCTCGACGTCGCCGTTCCACACGTTCTCGCGGCGCACGCACACCGACAGAAAGCAGGGCAGGGCCTGTCGCGCGCACGCCCGCACGGCCCGCTCGACGGCCGCCCGGCGCCGTGCCGCCTGGGCGTGCCCCGGCGCGCCGAGCTCCCAGGCCACGAACACGCTGTTGAGGCCGGCTGCGACGAGCCTCGCGATGCGAGCCTCGTCGAGCGCGAGGCCATTGGTCGACAGGTGCAGCAAGAGCCCGCGCTCGGTCGCCGCCCGGACGAGCTCGTCGAGATCGCGGCGCAAGAGGCACTCGCCGCCGAGGAACGACACGTGGTGGAACACGTGGCGCGATCGCGCGACGTCGTCGAGCAGGCGCACGACCTCCGCCGTCCCGAGCTCGCCCCGGCCGTCCTTGCGGTAGCCGTCGGTCGCGCAGTACGCGCAGCGGTACTGGCACCGGTGCGTGAGCCCGATGCTCACGAGGCCGCGCGGGTAGCGGTCGGGCGGGCGCTCGAGCCGGTCGCGGACCACGCGCTCGAGCTGGGCCCGGTTCGCCCGCGCGTAGGAGCGGTGCCAGGCGAAGCGCAGCCACGCGAGTCGCTCGCGGAGCGCGCCGAAAGCCTCGATTCGCATCGCCATGACGAGCCCGCGACGGAGCGTACCACGAGCACCGGCCCGCGCCCGCGCCCGCGCGCCCGGTCGCGGCCTCGGTCTCGGCCGCCGGAAACGTGCTGCCGCGGGCCCACGATTGCGGTGGCCGCGACACCTCCCGCCGCCTCGCGGACATACACTCGTGAGCCGACCTCATGAGAACCGCGCCGTCCTCGTCCGACGACGAGCGGCCCGCCGAGCTACTCGCCCGCGTCGCGGCGGGTGACGACGGGGCGCTCGTCCGCTTCTACGAACGCTCGGTCGACGGTCTCTACCGCTTCGTCTTCTACCGCGTCGGCAAGGACGCCGCCGCGTGCGAGGACGTCGTGCAGGAGACCTTCCTCGCGGCGCTCGGGCGCACGGACGAGTACGACGCCGCGCGAGGCTCGCTCCGCAGCTGGCTCTGCCAGCTGTCGCGCAACGTCATCCGAAAGCACCTCCGGGCGCAGAAGCGGACCGTGGAGCTCGCCATGTGGGAACGACTGGACGACACCTTGACCCGCGCCCTCGAGAGCCTCGAGCGCGAGGCCCTGCTCGACGAGGTGCTCGAGCAGAAGGAGACGCACGACCTCGTGTACCTCGCGATGGACAACCTGCCCGACTCGTACCGGCGCGTCCTCGAGCAGAAGTACGTCGACGGCGCGACCCTCGAGGCGCTCGCGACCGAGCGCGGCCTGTCGGTCGACGCCGTGAAGTCGCTGCTCGCGCGCGCCCGCCGCGCCTTCCGCGAGGCGCTCGTCGCGCTCGGCCTCGGTGCGGCGGAGGTGGTGTCGTGAGCCGCCGGCCGCGCGACCCGGGCGGCGAGGGTGGTGAGGGCACCGAGGGTGCCGAGCGCGAGGGCAGCGCGGAGGGTGCGGAGCTCGAGCGCAACGTCGCGCGCCTGCTGCTCCGCGCGAAGAGCCCGCCGCGCATGGCGCCCGGGGCCCGGGACCGGGTGCTCGTCGCGCTCCGCGCCGCGCAGGCCGCGCGCCGCGGGCAGGCTCCCGCGAGGCGCCCGGGGCGCGGTGCCTGGCTCGCCCGCGGGCGCGCTCGGCTCGTCGTCGGCGGGGCGCTCGCGCTCGCCGCCGCCGCGCTCGCCGTCTACGCGCTGCGCCGCGGCCCGGACGGGCCCGTCGCCGAGGTGCGCTACGACAATCCCGGCCCGTTCGTGCGGCGCGTGGCGCTGCGCGACGGCTCCGAGGTCGCGCTCGACGTGGGCACTGCGCTCGTCGAGCGCGCGCCGCGCGAGGTGGTCCTGCTCGCGGGCCAGGCGCTGTTCGACGTGGGCGAGGGTCCGCGCGGAGAAGGCGCGCGAGCGGCCGGGGCGCCGGACGCCGCCGGCGCGGGCGCGCCCTTCGCGCTCCACACCGACGCGGGCACGGCCGTGGCGCGCGCCACGCGCTTCTGGGCACGCGCCTCCGCGGACGAGACGGAGGTGGCGGGTGCCAAGGGCGAGGTCGAGCTCGCGAGCACTGCGGGCGAGCGGCGCACGCTCGGCGTCGGCGAGCAGGGCATCCTGCGCGGTGCGGCGGTCATCGAGGCCGGGCGCGCGCGGCGCCTGAGCCACCTCGCCGCCTTCGCGCGCGCGGTCGAGAGCGACGCGCCGCCCGTCGCGCCCGGGCCGCGCGGCTCGCTCGTGGCTCGCGAGCCGCGCTGGGGCGGGCAGGTGGCGCTCGAGCTGCGCGACCTCACGGTCGACGTGCACGTCGAGGACGGGGTCGCGCGCACGACGATCGACCAGACGTGGTTCAACCCGCGCACGCGCCAGCTCGAGGGGGTCTACTCGTTCCCGGTGCCGCACGGCGCCGCGCTCTCGCGGCTCGCGATGTACGTCGACGGCCGGCGCATGGAGGGCGCCACGGTGGGCCGCTCGGAGGGGCGCGAGATCTACGAGAGCATCGTCCACGAGCGCCGCGACCCCGCCCTGCTCGAGTGGATGGGCGGCGACGCCTTCCGCATGCGCGTGTTCCCGCTGCCGCCGCGCCGCGAGAAGCGCATCTTCCTCGAGTACACCGAGCGGCTCCCGCGGCTCTACCACACGATGCGCCTCGTCGTGCCGATGCCGCCGCTCGCGGACCCGGCGGGGCACGCGCGCCTGTCGGTGCGCATCGTCGGCGGGGCGGCGTACGAGCTCGGCTCGCCCAGCCACGAGCTCACGGTGACCGAGGACGGCCCGGACCGCATCCTCGGCTGGGAGGCCCGGCAGGCCGAGATCGGGCGCGATTTCGTGGTCACGCTGCGCGAGCGCGAGCCCGGCGCGCCACTCCGCCGCAGCTTCGAGGCGGGCGGCGAGCGGCTCGCCCTCGTCGCCGCGACCCCCGATCTGCGCGCCGCCGTCGCGGCGTCCGGGGGCGCCGCCGAGAGCCGCGTCGAGCGCCGCGCCGTCGTCGTCCTGTACGACGTGAGCGCCTCGCGGAGCGCGCCCGAGCTCGAGGCCGAGCGACGCTTCGCCGCGGGCTTGCTCGACGCGCTCGATCCAGGGGACGAGGTCGCCTTCGTGGCGATGGCGCACGACGCCGCGGTGGTCGGCGACGGGCTCGGGCCCGTCGGGGCGGTCGACCGCGGCGCGCTCCGCGACGAGCTCCGCGAGCGCGGCGAGGGGGTCGGCGACTCGCGCCTCGACCTAGGGGTCACGACCGCGCTCGAGCTCCTCGCGGGTGCGGCCGCGCCGGAGCACCACATCGTCTATCTCGGCGACGGCGTGCTCGTCTCGGACGGGAGCCCCGGCGCCAGGACCTCGTTGGGCGAGCTCCGCGAGCTCGTCGGCGGCCGGGCGCGCTTCTTCGGCGTCGGCATCGGCGACACCGTGGACCGCGGCACGCTCGACGGGCTCGCGCGCGCGACGGGCGGGCTCGCTCTGTCGGTCGGCGAGGACGAGGATCTCGCGGCGCGGGCCTTCGACCTCGTGGCGGCGAGCTACACGCCGTGCGTGCAGAAGCTCACGGCCGTCGTCGAGGGCGCGGATGCGAGCGCGCTCGCGTCGGCCTCGGTCGCGCTCGGCGCGGGACAGCTCTGCGACGGCGAGGAGCTCGCGGCCATCGCGCGGACGCCCCTCGGGGCGGACGCGCGCACCGTGCGAGTGAAAGGCGAGCTCGAGGGCAGGCCCTGGGAGCTCGCCCTGCCCCTCGCGGGCAGCCGCCCCGGCGCGGGCTACCTGCCGCGGCTCGCCGCCGAGTGGCGCGTGCGCGAGCTGCTCGCCGAGACGCCGCCCGTGGCCGGGAGCGCCGAGTCGCCGCACGAGGCCGAGGTGACGGCGCTCGCGAAGAAGCACTTCCTCGTGACGCCGTTCACCTCGCTGCTCGTGCTCGAGACCGACGCCATGTACGCGCGCTTCGGCCTCGAGCGGCGGCCGGCCGGGGGCTGGGCCTACTACGCGTCGCCCGAGTCGATCGACGTGCGCTACGAGCCCTTGGGCAGCGAGCCCGACGCGGTGGACGACGGCGAGGTGGTGCGGCGCGAGCCCGGCGCGCTCTTCGCGAGCGAGGACGTACGCGTGGCGCGCGTGCGCATGGGCGGCGTCGATCGCACGTCCCCGCGCACCCGCGGCGAGGGTTTCGGCACGGGGCGTGGGCGCCTCGGGGGCGAGCACCGGGCGAAGTACAAGGCCGGGGCGAAGCGCCCGACCGCGGGCTCGGTGCGCAAGTCCGCCGGGCCGGGTCTCCCGCACTTCTCGGACGTCGTCGCGCAGGCGCAGTCCCGGAGCGCGAGCGTCACGACGGTGTTCGGGGCCCTCGATCCGGACGTCGCGCGAGCGCGCGAGGGCGGGGGCTGGCTCGGCGATGCCTACCGGGGCGCCGAGCTCACCGCGTTCCGGCACGGCAGCGACCCGAGCTTCCGCGATCTCTCGGAGCTCGCGCCGGGCCTCTTCGACCTCGAGGTCGACGCCGCGCTCGACTACGTGGCGGCGCTGCCGGCCGGCGACGACGCCCGCGACGCTCGCGCGCTCGAGCTGCTCGGCCAGGCGGTGCGGGCGCGCGCGGGGCAGATCTTCCGGGACGAAGCGCGGGGCGAGACCTGGCGCGCCCGGGCCGACGGCTCGGTCGAGCGCGAGGCCCTGCTCCCGACCGGTGTCCGCGAGCTCGCGCGCCTCACGGAGGGCGAGCTCCGCCTCGACT
This sequence comes from Polyangiaceae bacterium, assembly GCA_020848455.1. Classification (GTDB taxonomy): domain Bacteria; phylum Myxococcota_A; class Polyangia; order Polyangiales; family Polyangiaceae; genus JACRDA01. The sequence continues at coordinate 4,496 of JADLAB010000470.1, read as the reverse complement.
ACCCCGAGCTCGGGCTCTCGACGCGGCGGCGCGTGGCGGGCGGCGTCGCCTGGTGGCTCGCCACCCGAGTGCCGGCGTTCGCGCCGAGCCCCGAGCTCTGTCTCGGCCTGCGCGTGTCGCTCGTCGACGAGCACACCGTCCGGCTGGCGCCGAGCGCGGAGCCGGCGGTGAGCGACGAGGTCGCGCTGCCCGAGCTCGAGTACGTGCTCGACGACGCCGGCCGCGTGACCCGCGTGCGCCAGCGCCTCGCGCGCGGCCCGGTCGAGACGCGCCTCGCGTGGGGCGACGGCAACGTCACCGTCGAGGTCGACGGCGAGCCCGCGCGCACGCTCGCCGTCGGCGCGGTCGGCGCGGACGCGGTGCCCCCACCGGCCGAGCTCGTGACCGTCGAGCTCCCGCTCCGGAGCCCGAGCTACTGGCTCGAGCGCGTGGCCGTGCTGTCCGACCCGCACGCCGTCGCACGGGCCGAGCGGCAGCTGCTCGCGAGCTACGCCGCGCTCGGCGACGAGGCTCTGCTCGGCCAGCACCTCGAGGCGCTCGTCGCCGCGGCGGGTGCGCCCAGCCGGGGCGATGTGGTGCTCGCGAGCTCCGCCCTGGCGCGCGGCGCGGCGCACTGGAAGCTCGTCGAGTCCCTCGACGCGGCGGACGTCGTGCGAGCCTACCTCACCGCGGGCACGGGCTCCGCGGAGCTCGCTCGCGTGGCGGAGCGCTTCCCGGGGACGGGGCTCGGCGCGCTCGCCGGCTACCGGGCGCTCGTCCTCGATCTCGACCAGGATCGCGCGGGCGCGCTCCGCCGGCGCATGGAGGCGCTCGTGCCGCGTCTCGCGGGCGCGCCCCTGTTCCGGTACGCGGCCGTGCGCCGCGCGGCCCAGCGGCTCGGCTGGGACGGCGCGCCCGACGCCGTGGCCGTCTGGAAGCTGCTCCGGGACGATGCGGCGCTCGGTCCGGCGGCCGAGCGCGAGATCGCCAAGCTGCTCGCGCGGCGCGAGGGGCGGAGCGCGGAGGCGATGGCGCACCTCGGGCGCGCCTTCGAGCGCGGCTTCGAGCTCGGCTACCCGCTCTACTTCGACTGGCAGCTGCGGGAAGTGGTGCGCGGCGCCCGCGGCGACCAGGGTCTGCAGCTGTTCGCGGCGCGCTGGCGCTCGCAGGTGCTCCTGCGCGGCAACGCGGACCAGGCGCTCGGCCTGCTCGAGGCCTCGGTCGAGCCGTGGCGGCTCGGCGACGAGCCCCTCGGCGCCCACCTCGGTCCCATCGCGCGCCGCCTCGGCGAGGCGCCCGGCACCGGGGCGCGCCACGCCTATCTCGGCGCCGAGCTCCTGCTCGGCGCGGGCCGCCCGGCCGAGGCCGAGCGCCTGGTCTCTCCCTACGTCGCGGACGCGTCGCCGCTGCCCGAGATGCTCGAGCTCGCGGCCGTCGCGGCCGAGGAGCTCGGCGACCGGGACCGCGCGGCCGTGATCGTCGAGCGGCTCATCGCCGCGACGCGCGACAGCGGGGTCGAGATGGACGCCCTGCGCGGCTGGTACGAGGCCCTGCTGCGTCTGCGCCTGCGCGCCTCCGTCGCGAGCCCGGACGGCGGCCTCGCAGCGGCGCTCGCGGTCGCGAAGCGCTGGCGCCTCGAGGACCCCGGCAACGACCGCGTCGACGAGCTCCTCGCGCGAGCGCTCTTCGCGGCGGGCCGGGCGGACGAGGCGCGGCGCTACGTCGCCTCGATCCCCGAGCGCCATCCGGCCGAGGGCAGCGCCTGGGCGAGCGCCGCGCGCCTGCTCGCGTCGGAGGGCGATCTCGAGCGCGCACTCGGGCTCTACCGCGAGGCCGCTCGCGTCGAGCCGACCAATCCCACGTGGCTGCTCGCCGAGGCCCAGACGCGCCTCGCGCGCGCCGCCCCGGGCGACGCCGACCGCGCGCGCACGCTCCTGCGCCGCATCGCGAAGCGCAAGTGGCAGGACCGCTTCCTGCAGGTGGTCTCGGACGCGCGCAGCCTGCTCGCCGACCCGACGCTCGGCCAGTGAATGGCGCGCTCGACGCTGCGCGCCTCGCGCTCCCGACGGGTCGGCATGATGGTCCGCAGCGGGCGTGAGCGAACGCCCGACGCGATGGGCAAGCTCTTCGCGCAAACGGGGTTCCGTCTTGGCCGTGTCGTCCCTCTTCCCCGGGGTACAGGTGATCTTCGAAGGTGTCGCCGTGGCCTGAGGGGCGGTGACGACCATCGCAATGGTCGCTTGACGCCGGCGCCGACCGTGCACGTCGAGCTCGGTGGCGCCTGCCGGAACACGGGCGCCGGGCGCGACGCCCGCCTGCGTTCAGCGCGCCGGCGCGGCGCCGCCCTTGAGCACGACCTTCGGGCCGTCCTTTGCGGGCGCGAGCTCGACCGGCAGCCCTGCGCGCCCGAGCACGCGCGCCACGAACCCCGGCGGATCGGCGCCGAGGCCCGTGTCGAGCACGGCGCGCACGTCCGCGACCACGGCGGCGTCGGTCGCGCGCTGCTCGAGCAGTGTCAGGTAGTCGCTCGTGGCGTACGTCCCGCGCCCGCGCGCGAGCTCGAAGGTCGCGGCGAGCAGGCCGAGGACGCCGCCCTTGCCCGCGAGGTGCCGGTCGATGACGAACTCGACCATCTCGCCGCAGTCGTAGTAGCTCGCGTCCGCCGCGGCGTCGAAGAGCGGGCCCTTCAGGGTGGCCAGACAGCCGTTCGAGGCGCGCAAGATGCGCGCGTCGAACGCGGCGTCGTCGAGCAGCTTCGCGTGGCGCAGGGCGAGCCCCGCGACGTAGATCGCCGACCCCTCGCTCAGCCACTCGTTGCGCGCGTCCTCGGCGCGGCGGGCGAGCTGCGCGTTCCAGAGGTGGAACGTCTCGTGCGCGAGGAACTCGAACCACACGCGCGCGAGCTGTGGGCCGGCCTCGTTCCAGTCGACCCCTTTCGCCTCGAGCTGGATGAGCGCGGGGAGCGTGCGGCCGCGGAGCTGCCAGCTCGGCGACGCGTCTCCGCGCGACGCGAAGACGAACGGCCGCAGGTCGAGCTGGATGCCGACCTCGCGCGCGTGGAAGGCGACGAGCTCCGGGAGCAAACGCTCGGTGTCGCGGCGCAGCCACTCCGGCAGGCCGGGGTCGAGCAGCAGGCTGAAGGCGCCGGCGTCGACGGGTGGGAGATCGCCCACGTAGAGGTAGGTGCCGCGCAGATCGCCACGCGGCTCGTCCCACGCGAGCTCTCCCTTGGCCGAGCTCGCGAGCACGCGGAGCCCGCGCGCAGCGTCGGTGTGGAAGCGCCACCCGCGCGGCTCGCCCACGTCGCGGCGATCGCACCTGTCTCCGACGCACGTGAGCGCGTGGACGCCGAGCTGCGACGTGAAGAGCAAGCGATCACCGTTCGAGAAGCGCAGGTTCAAGGGCGGCGCGCGCCCGTGGCTGTCGTCGTCGGTGGGGAACGTCACCGTGAACTCGGTGCGGGGCGCGCCGTCGTCGGGCGAGAGCCGCTCCGAGCCGTGGTCCATCACCCAGTGCAGGCCTGGCTCGGGCTTCCAGGCCTCGTGACGGTTCGAGGGCGAGCGCCGGTCGAACAGGATCCCCGGCGTCGGCTCGGCGAACGCCCACGTCGCGCGCCAGCTGTCGGTCGCGGCCTCGTAGGCGACGTCGATGCTCCGCGCCGCGGGGGTGGCCCGGGCGCTCGGTCCGCTCGAGCTCGCCGTGGCCGTGGCCGCAGCCGCAGCCGAGGCCGGTGCCGGCTCGCTCGCGGGGCGTTCGGCGGGACCGCCGCAGCTGCACGCTGCGAGGCCGTACGCCATGAGCGCGAGCAGCGCGTGCGGGGACGGTGGCATGCGCCGACGCGTATCACGAAACGACCCCGGAGGTCGCGAGCGCGGTCGGCGACGCGCATGAGGTGCAGCGCACCAGCGCAGGGCGAGGCCGGCCGCGATCGAGGTCGTAGAAGAGCACGGCCGAGCGGTCGCGCGGGACGAAGGCGATGAGCAGGCCGTCCGGCGAGACCGCGGCGCCGTGGAACGGCCCCCGCTCGTCGACCACGGGTGACGCGCGCGCCCCGCACGTACGTCCGTGCGGGCTGGGGCGGCGCGGGGGCGGGCTCGGGCTCGGGCGCAGCCGCCGCGCTCGCCGGCGCCGCGGCGGACGGAGGCGGCTTGGGCGGCGCGCCCGCGCAGCCCGCCAGGACCGCCAAGGCGAGCGCCGCGCGCTTCCGTTGGCCCGTCGCGCCGTGAGTGTCCACGTGCCCCGTTGTACCGCGCAGAACGCCGCGCGGCACCGGTCGCGACAGCGGCGCAGCGCAGCTCGCGGCCGTCGACGTAGCGGGCGCGCCGTGCGATGCCTCGCCCGGAGGGAGACACGGCCACATGGGCAGCTACGACGAGTCCGAGCTGAGGAGCCTGGTCGACGCCGCGCTCGGGCGCATCAAGACCATCCTCGAGCACACGAAGAACCCCTGCTACGCGGCCGACGTCCCGCACCGCTACGACGACAAGTTCCACCTCGTCGAGTTCATGGGGCGGGGG
>JADLAB010000469.1 GCA_020848455.1 Polyangiaceae bacterium | reverse complement strand
CGGCGCCTGCTCGCGCGCCTCGACGGCGTCGCCGCGCTGTTGGTACACGCCGATCGGCGGCTCGAGGTCGTCGGCGCGCTCGAGCTCGTGCCGCTCGCCGACCTGGCGGTGGCGTCATGAGCGCCGTCTTCTGGACCATGTCGCGCGCCGCCGGCCTCCTCGCGTACGCCCTCCTCACGACGAGCGTCGTGTTCGGGCTCGTCCTGTCCACCGGTCTGCTCGATGGGCGCGTCTCGCGGGCGCGCAGCCTCGACGTCCACCGCGCGGTCTCGACCGCCGGGCTCGGCCTGCTCGCGTGGCACGCACTCGCGCTGCTCGGCGACCGCCACGTCGCGTTCGGTCCGCTCGCGCTCGCCGTGCCGTTCGTCTCGAGCTACCGGCCCCTGGCGGTCGCGGCGGGCATCGTGGCCGGGTACGGCGTCGCGCTCGTGTACGCGAGCTTCTCGCTGCGCAAGGTGATCGGGCCGCGCGCCTTCCGCTGGGTCCACTACGCGTCGTTCGCCGCGTACGGTCTCGCGACCGCGCACGCGATCTTCGCCGGGTCCGACACGGCGCGCGGGCCGGTGTGGGGGCTCTACCTCGGGAGCCTCGTCGTCGTGGGCTCGCTCGTCGCCTTGCGCGTCGCGTACGCCGTGCGGCGCGCCCGCGCTCGCGCGCCGTCGCCCGCGGCTCCGGGGCCGCGCTACTGACACACGCGCGGCCCGTAGGGCAGCGCCTGATCGACCGCGATGCCGAGCTGCAGCGTGTCGAGGTGGCCCGTGCCCAGGTAGAAGTGCGACTCCTCGGGGGTGCCACCGATGTGGGCCAGGTTGCCGGGCCCGGTCTCGTAGCCGGCGGCCACGACGACCGCGCGCGTGCCGCCGGGCTCGCGCAGGATCATGCGCGTGCCCTTGGCGGGCCGCGCGGCCGAGGTCCAGTACATGTTCACGTACCAGGCCTCGTGGAGCACCGGGAAGGCGGCCGGGTCGCCGATGCCGGCACCGTAGAAGCTGCCGCCCTCGAGCGGCGCCCACACCTGCTCGCGGTGGAGCACGAGCCCGGTCGTCGCCTGCGAGAGCGCGTAGTGCTCGAGGAGCTCCTCGGTGGCGGTGGTGGGGTAGGGCGCCGGCTCGTCCGCGGTCACGAGGTGCGCCTCGAGCACGATGGGTCCGGTCGCCGGCATCGGCAGCGGCGTGCCGCCGTCCCCGACGCGCGCCATCTCGCCTACCTCGAGATCGCAGGGGCCCGTCGACGGCACGACGAAGCCGATGTCGATGCGGAACGGGCCCGCCTGCGGCACGCCCCCGCTGGCGTAGGTGTCGGCCACGACCCAGTAGTCGCCCGCCTCGACGTCGGCGCGCGCGTCGAGGTCGCCGCGATCGAGGCACGCCGCGGCGTCGAGCGCCGACAGGATGTGCACGTCGAGATCGACGCCCGCGTCGTCGTACACGGCGGCGCTGAGGAAGCCCGCCTCCGGCACGGTCACGCGGTAGAGGACCTCCGGGCCGGACTCGTCGGTCGCGAGCGAGCAGGCGTAGCCGTCGAGCACCGATTCCCCCTCGACGCTCGTGTCGCGCTCGTCCGTGAACGGAAACTCCGTCACGCAGGTGACCCCGAGGGGGCACGCGTCGGCGCCCCCGCTGCCGCTGCTCCCGCCCGCCGCACCCGCTCCGCCGGCGCCCGCCGTGCCCGCGCCGGCGCCGCCGCCCCCGTCGCCGTCGCTCGCGCCCTGGCACGCGCCGACGAGCACGAGGCCGAGGACCGGCAGCACGGCGAGCCGGGACCGGGAGGCGCGGCGCAGGCGTGGGTGAAGCATGTGGGTCCCATTGTCGCCGGCTGCGGGCGCGCGGCAAGGGCTCTTGGACCCGAGCTCGCCCGGGCCGGGTGGCCCTCGCCCGCTAGACTCCGTGCCGGCGTGCGCTAGATTGGGAGGTCGTGGACGGAGCGAACGACGGGGGCGGGCTCGGCAAGGTGTGCTTCGACACCGTGCGCCGCTCGCACTCGGTGCTCGCGCCCATCACGCGCCGGTACTTCCGCAGCGAGACCCGCGGCATGGCGCGCATTCCGCAGGAGCAGTGCGTGCTCGTCACGCACCACGACGGCGGCGTCCTGCCGATCAACGGCATCTGCTTCGGGGTCGAGTGGTACGACCACTTCCGCTTCGGGCGGCCGCTCTTCGTCCTCTCGCACGACTTCATCCACGCGCTCTTCGAGCCGTTCACCGACCTCTTGCCGCGCTCGGGCGTGGTGCGCGCCGACCGCGCCACCATGGACCGCGTGCTCGAGTCGGGCCACTCGGTGCTCGTGTTCCCCGGCGCGGCGCGCGAGAGCTTTCGCCCCTACGGTGACCGCCGGCTCATCGATCTCGGCGGCCGCACGGGCTTCGTGCGCCAGGCGCTGCGCCACCGCGTGCCCGTCGTGCCCTTCGTGAGCGCCGGCGCGCACGAGACGCTGTTCGTGCTGCGCCGCGGCGCGCGCTTCGCCCGCTGGCTCGGCTTCCGCAAGGTCGTGCGCAGCGGCGACGTCCTGCCGATCTGCCTCGGCCTGCCCTGGGGGATCTGGGCCCTGCCGGTCCTGCCGCAGCTGCCCCTGCCGTCGAAGATCACGACCGAGGTCCTCGAGCCCATCGAGCTCACGGGCGACCCCGACGACGAGGTGGCGGTCGCCCGCGGCTTCGAGCTCGTCCTCTCGCGGATGAAGAGCGCCCTCGTGCGCCTCTACGCCGAGCGGCGGTACCCGATCCTCGGCTGAGCCCGCGCCGCGCCCGCGCGAAGCTCGTGCTCAGGCCCCGCTGCGGCTGCGCACCAGGTCGAGGATCGACCCGAGCAGGTCCTTCGCCGCGGCGGCGCGCGGGCCGAGCCCGGAGCGGTAGAGCGTGCGCGCGGCGCCGAGGAGCGTGCGGTACATCTGGTGGCTGTAGGGCTGCCAGAAGGGGCTGTGCTTGAGCGTCGGCACCACCTCCTCGTTGACGTGGTAGCCGATGCACAGATCGCGCAGCCCGTCGTCGGAGTGCACGCGCCCGGTGCCGCTCTTCTTCACGCCCTGCCACGGCGTCTCGGGGCAGGCGTGCGTGATGAGCGTCTCGTTGATCATGACCGTGCCGGCCTCGATGCGCTCGGCCACGCGCCGCCCCTCGGCCTTGTCGCGCGTGTAGACGTAGGCGTTGAGGCCGTAGATCGAGTCGTTGGCGCGGAGGATGGCCTCGTCGACCGAGCGCACCTTCAGGATGGGCAGCGTCGGGCCGAAGGTCTCCTCGCGCGCGCACTCCATCTGCTCGGTCACGTCGACGAGCACCGTCGGTGGGTAGAACAGGCCCGGGCCGGGCGCTCGGCGACCGCCGGTCAGCGCGCGCGCCCCCGCCGCGAGCGCTGCCTCGACCTGGCGCTCGACGACGGCGAGCTGCCCCGGGTCGGTCATCGCGCCCACGTCGGTGCCGTCCGCGAGCGGATCGCCGAGGCGCAGGCGCGCCGTCCGCTCGGCCACGCGCCGCACGACCTCGTCGTAGACGCTCTCGTGCACGTAGGCGCGCTCGATCGAGGCGCACACCTGCCCGGCGTTCGCGAAGGCGCCCCACACGAGCGAGCCCGTCACGACGTCGAGATCGGCGTCCGGCAAGACGATGGCCGGGGCCTTGCCGCCGAGCTCCATCGAGCAGGGGATGAGCTGCCGGCCGCACTCGGCCGCGACCACCTGCCCGACGCCCACCGACCCCGTGAAGTTCACGTACTCGACGCCCATGCCGATCATCTCCGAGCCGACGCGGCCGGGGCAGGGCAGCACCTGGAAGACGTCCGGGTCGAGGCCGGCCTCGTCGAAGAGCTCGCGCCCCTTCAGGGCGATGAGCGGCGTCAAGCTCGCGGGCTTGAGCACGACGGCGTTGCCGGCGAGCAGGCCCATCACGACCTCGCCGAAGGGGATCGAGAAGGGGAAGTTCCAGGGCGCGATGACGAGCATGACGCCGCGCGGCCGGTAGTGGAGATAGCTCCGCCGGTGCTTCATCACGTGCAGGTCGATGCGCCGCGGCTTCAGGATCTCCTCGGCGCGGCTCGCGAAGTACACGGCCAGATCGGCGATCGGGAAGACCTCCATCTGCAGGGCCTCCTGCAGCACCTTGCCGTTCTCGCGCGCGATGAGCTCGCACACCTCGTCGGCGTGATCGAGCAAGACGTCCGCGAAGCGCCGGATGACGCGCGCCCGCTCGGCCAGGCCCGCGGCCTCCCAGGTGCGCTGCGCCGCGCGCGCCCGCAGGATGCAGTCGCGCGCCTCGTCGCCGGTGAAGCTCTTCACCTCGCCGATCTTCTCGCCCGTGGCCGGGCTGCGTACCTCGATGACGTTCGCCTTCTGGTTCATGCCGCGTCTCCACACCGCGCCCCGGGCGCGGGTCTGCCGACCGGCGCGGACGCTAGCATCAGTTGCGCCCGCATACCTTCTCGGACGCTCGGCCGAGGAGCGGG
>JADLAB010000468.1 GCA_020848455.1 Polyangiaceae bacterium | reverse complement strand
GACTCAGTCGCCGCTGCCGACGTCGCGCGCGAGGTGCTGCTGGAAGAGCGTGTTCTCGCGCCGCTCGTGCTCGGCCACGGTCGCGACGAGGGCCTGGACCACGGGCGTGGGCACCGTCGCGCCGGGGCGGGAGACGAGCGCCACGACCTCCGCGAGCGTCGACTCGATCTCGCGGTGGTCGGCGCGGAGCTCGGCCACGGTCGCCTCGGGCAGCGAGCTCGCGAGCGTCGCGAACAGGCCCCCCTCGGCCTCCTCGCCGGCGAAGTGGCGCTCGAGCAGCGCCGCGAGCGCGCCGAGCTCGGCGGCGAGCGCCGCCGCGTCGCCGAGGTCGAGCAGGTCGCGCAGGCGCCTGCGGAGGCCGGCGTGCTCGCTGGACAGCGTCTCTTCGAGGGTGTGGAGCGGCATGGGGAGACCTCAGTACTCGAAGCCACTGCCGCCGATGAACTCGCGCAGGATCGAGGTCGGCGGCACGTGGTCGGGGTAGATGGTGACGAAGCGATCGAGGAGCCCGAGGAGGCGAAAGGCGGTCGTGTAGGCGGGGTCGCTCTGCCGCACCTCGAGCAGGTAGCGCTCGGCGAACACCTTGAGCACGCTGAGCTCGTAGATGAGCGACGAGTCGAAGACGGCGTCGGCGAGGTGCTGGGTCGGGAAGATGTGGCGGCGCTCGCCGGCGCGCACGCTCGGCCAGCGCAGGATGTTCATCGCGGCCGTGGCGCCGCGACTGTGCCGGTCGCGCACGATGCGCCGCAGCAGGCGCACGTCGCTCGCGTGCACGCGCGTCAGCCGGTCGAAGGGCAGCTGCGCGAGCGGGCAGGCGAAGACGCGGAACACGCTGCCCTCCGGCAGGCTCGCGAGCAGGCGCGGCGACAGGGCGTGGATGCCCTCGAGCATGAGGATGTCGCGCGGCCCGAGCGCGATCTCGGGACCGCCCGCGGGCTCGCTCGTGCCGGTCGCGAAGTCGTAGTGCGCCGTCCGGCAGCTCTCGCCGCGCAGCAGCCGGCCGAAGTGCTCCTGCAGCAGGCGCGCGTCGAGGGCCTCGAAGGCCTCGTAGTCGAAGTCGCCCTTGTCGTCGCGCGGCGTCACCTCGCGATCGACGTAGTAGTCGTCGAGGGACAGACCGACCGGGTTGATGCCGTCGACCTGCAGCTGCACGCACAGGCGCTTGATGAAGGTGGTCTTGCCGCTCGACGAGGGGCCCGCGATGCACACGACCTTCACCCGCTCGCCGCGCGCGAGAATCGTGTCGGCGATGCGCCCGATGCTCTTCTCCTGGAAGCCCTCGCTCACGCGGATGAGCTGCGTCACGTCGCCCCGGATGCACGCGCGGTTGAAGGCGCCGATGCTCGTGATGCCGAGCGTGGCGAGCCAGCGATCCTGCTCGCGCGTCATGCTGCGCGCCTGACGCGACACGGCGCGCGCACGCTCGACCATGGGCTGCGGCACGTCGGGGGCGCTCGCCCGGGCGAGGCTCTCGGGCGCCTCGCCGGTGGCGGTCTGCGGCTGGGCGTAGACCATGAGCAGGCCGTCTTCGTCGGGCAGAACGCGGAAGCCGAACGACAGCCGACCGGTCGCGGGCAGCATCGGACCGAGCCTGAGCGCGTAGGCGCCGCCGCAGGCGACGAGCGGCACCGCGGGCTCGCGCCAGGTCTCGAGCAGCGTCGCGAGCTCCGCCACGCCGGCCGTGGCGAAGTGCGCGAGCGCCTCGTCCACGGTCCACCACTCCTCGCGCAGCGGCAGATTCTCGGCGACCACCTCGCGCATGCGGCCCTCGATCGCGGACGCGAGCTCGGCGAGGTCGTGGCGACCCACCGCGCCGAGCGTCACGCGCTGGGCGAAGCCGACCGAGTGGCCCATGCTCACGGGCAGGGTCGGGTCGTGCCGGCGCGCCGCCTCGAGCAGCACGAGCGCCTGGCTCTGGCGCCAGATGCGCTGGCCCTCCCAGTGGTCGAGGCGCAGGGGCTCGAGCAGGCAGTCCGACGACACGGGCCCCGCGAGCGACTGCGCCTTGCGGTCGACGAGCGCCGCGACCACGAGCGAGCCGGCGACGGCGGCCGGCAGGAGCGACTCGAAGCTCGAGCCGGTGCGCACGGACTCGCCGCGCGTCCCGAAGCGCACGTCGACCATCACGCGCCGCGGCAGGGAGCGCTCCTGCAGGAGCAGCCCCACCGAGTCGGTCATCTCGGCCAGCCGTCCGGCCACCCCGCCCACGAGCGCCTGCACGACGCGGAGGGCGATGTCCGGGTGCGCCGCCGAGAGCTCGGCGTAGGCCTCGGCGGTGAGCATCGCGAGCTCGAGCTGGGTCTCCGCGGTGACGGTCGCCGCGCGCGGACGGTCCGCGAGCAGGGCGAGCTCGCCGAAGTGCTCGCCCGGCACGACCCGCCCGAGCGCCACCTCGCCGCGGCCGATGCGCGCGGCCCCGGAGAGCACGAAGTACATCGCGCGGTCGCGCTCCCCCTCGCGCACGACCACGGTCCCGGGCTCGAGCGACACCTGCTCGAGGAACGCCGCCAGCCGCTCGCGATCGGCGTCGCCGAGCTGGCGCAGGATCGGGTCACCGCTCTCCTCGAGGTCGCGGGACGCCGGAGGGATCGATCCGGGTGGGCGAGTCATCGCGCGTCGCCACGAGTCTGCCCCGGCGCAGCGGCGAGTGGAAGCGCCTCGGGCGCTCCGCGCGGGGCTCGGCGCTCGGGGCGCCAGGTGCCGCGTCGCTCCGGCTGTCCCATGGGACGTCCCCGGCGCGCGACCACGGGCCGCCGCGGGGCGAGGCCCCGCAAGTACGCGCTTTGTCACGAGCGGAGCCGAGCATCGCCACGGCGAACGGCGCCCCCTGCGTGGCCGCGCTCTTGCAGTCCCGGTCTTCCATGAAGATCGCGAACAGGATCGTGGCGGTGGTGGGGCTCGGGATCGCGTCGGCGGCGCTCGGCGCCTGCGACGGCGAGGTGCGCGTCGAGACACCGGACCCGCTCGACCTCGCGGGGGCGTGCGCCGGCGAGGCGGGCTCCGTGCTCGTGCGCCTGCCTGCCCTCGAGGGGCTCGCAGAGGAGGAGGTCGCGCTCGACGTCGACGTCTGCGTGGGGGCCGTGTGCGGGCAGGCGCTCGTCGACGTGGTCGAGACGGCGGGCGGCAGCGTGCCCGACGGCTGCATCGTGAGCGGCACCTCGGTCGGCTGCTGCTTCGGCTCGCCCGAGGAGGCGGTGCTCGCGTGCGCCGCCGACCCCGCCGGCGCCGCCGCCGTGCAGCTCGCGGTGCCGGCCGGCACGACGCCCGGCACGACGCTCGCGGTCGACGTGCGCGTGCGCACGGTGCTCGGCGTCGAGGTCACCGCGCGGGCGGGCTCGGTCACGCTCGCGCAGACCGAGGGCTGCGAGACGAACGGCGTGTACGGCGTCGTCGAGCTGTGACGCCCGGAGCCCCGGCTCACCCCTCCGCGCTGCAGCACTCCGCGGGCTTCTTCGCCTCGCAGCTCTCGTCCTTCTTCACGCGCCACACGTGCTCGTGGCAGCGCGGGGCGCAGCTCTTGACCTGCAAGGCGCAGCGCTCGTCGAAGTCGTAGCTCTGCGTGCAGCTCGGGCCGGCGTCGTCGGAGCCGGGGGCGCCGGCGTCGTCGTCGGTGTACTCGGTGTCGGTGCAGCAGCGCGCCGGGGCGCAGGCGCGGCACTTGCACATCTTGCTGTTGCCGATGCTCGCGCCCGGCATCGCTCCGCCCGGGCAGGGCTTGCCCCCGCAGATCCCGACCTCCACCGGCTCGCCCTGGGGTCGACACGCCGCGGCGGCCCCGAGCCCGAGCCCCGCCGCCACGAGGGCGCCGACGAGGAGGCGCGCGAACCGCCGCCCGGGCGGGCGATCGAGGGGACGCTCGGGCATCGGGTCGAGCTTCGCACATCGGCCGGGGCCTGTCCCTGCGCGGGCAGCGAGCCGACGGGGCGGGTGCGTGCGCAAACGCACGCGGCAGCGCGCCATCGCCGCCGCGGCCGGCAGGCCGCATCGGTGCTGCCCTTCTGGCGCGGGTTCGTCGTAGACTGACCTACTCATGGCCGATACGCCGCCGTCATCGAGCCACGCCGGAACGCCCCCTCCGCCGCTGGCGCCACCCGTGCACCTCGCGCCCGCGGCGACGTACTCGGAGCTCGACCCTTCGCAGAGCTTCGCCGACGAGCCCGAGGACGACCTCGTCGGCGCGACGCTCAGCAACACCTACACCGTCGTGCGCGTCGTCGGCGAGGGCGGCATGGGCCGCGTGTACGAGGCGAAGCACACGCGCATCAAGAGCAAGCGCTTCGCCATCAAGACCCTGCACCCGGAGTTCGCGCGCAGCGCCGAGGTGTTGCAGCGCTTCTACCGCGAGGTCGAGGCGGCCTCCTCGATCCAGAGCCCGCACGTGGTCGGCGTGTACGACGTCGACAAGACCCCGGACGGGAGGCCCTTCTTCGTCGCCGAGTACCTCGAGGGGTCGGACCTCGGCGCGCTGCTCGACAAGACGGGCAAGCTCGGGGTCGCCTCCGCCGTCTACATCGCGCGCCAGGTGTGCAAGGCGCTCGCCGCGGCCCACGCGCGCGGCGTCGTGCACCGCGACATCAAGCCCGACAACATCTTCCTCACCGGCGACCCGCAGCAGCCGCTCGTGAAGGTGGTCGACTTCGGCATCTCGCGCATCGAGGAAGGCGAGGGCGGCAGCAACCTGACGAAGACGGGCATCATCATGGGCACGCCGTCGTTCATGTCGCCGGAGCAGGCGCGCGGCGTGCGCTCGGACCAGCGCACGGACGTCTACGCGCTCGGAGCCGTGCTCTACGCCTGCCTCACCGGGACCGAGCCCTTCGACAAGGGGGACGCATCTTCCACCGTCGTGGCCGTGCTGACCGAGGAGCCGCCGCGGCCGCGCGACATCGAGCCTTCGATCCCGGAGCACCTCGAGGCCATCGTGCAGCGCGCGATGGCCAAGGACCCGGCCGAGCGCTACCAGAGCATGGTCGAGCTCGACGACGCGCTCGCGCCCTACGACACCGGCGATGGTCCGGCCCTGGGCATGCCCGCGCCGACCGGGCCGAGCGCCGCGCGCGCCGCGGGTCGCGCCACGCGCGCCGGCTCGATGGCCGAGCTGGCCGGCGAGGCGCGCGAGATCAAGCTCGCCCGTCCGATGCTCGTCGTCTCGCTCGCGGGCACCGCCCTCTTCGCCATCGGCGGCCTCGTGTCGGCGATCGGCGGCGCCATCCGCCTCAGCCGCGGCGGCGGCGAGCTCACCGGCACCGAGACCGCGCTCGTGCTCGTGGCGGTGACGTGCCTCGCGCTCACGCCCGCCATCCTCGGCATCCGCCACATCAAGAAGACGCTCTGGAGCAACAGCGTCAAGGTGCTCGAGCTCCTGCGCGGCGTGCGCGGCCCGCTGCTCGTCGGAGCCTTCGCCTACGGCCTCGCGGCCCTGCTCGTGCGCCTGTTCGAGGCGGTGTTCCTGCACGGCGCCGCGCGCATCTCGTGGCCGGCGTGGGACATCGTGCTCTTCGTCATCGGCGCGACCGGGGCGCTCGGCACGCGCCTGGCGCTGCACCTCGAGCGCATCGACGTGAAGGCCGGGCGTTCGGTGGGCGCGACGACGAAGCTCGCGTGGGCCGGGCTCGCCCTGTTGCTCACCGCCCTCGTCGCGCTGCTCGCCATGCGCAGCGAGAGCGCCGGGGGCGCAGCCACCGAGCCTTCGGCGCCCGCGGCCGGGTCCAGCCAGGCCGGCGCGTCCGCGACCGGAGTCACCTCGGCCCCGCCGGGTGCGGGTGGTCCGGCGGCGAGCGGGGCAAAGACGGCCGGCGGCGTGCCCGACGGGGCGCCCTCCTCCGCGGGCGTGTCCGCGGCGGACCTCGACAAGGCCCGCGCCGCCGGAGCGCCGGCGCTCGCCTCGCTGGCCGCCCGCCACCCGAACGACGCCGCCGTGCTGAAGGCGCTCGTCGCGGCCCAGGCCGCGAGCGAGGGCGGAGCGAGCGCCGCGATGGACGGCGCGGCCAAGCTGCTCGACCTCGTGCCCACGAGCGCGGACGACGCCGACTTCGTCCAGTCCGTGCGGGCGGCCGCCGAGGGCCCGCCCGACGCCGCGGACAAGGCGCTCGCGCTCATGGCGAACCGCATGGGCCCGAAGGGGCTCGATCTGCTGTACGAGCTCTCCATCGGGGCCTCGAAGGTGCGCAGCAAGGCCGAGGCGCT
>JADLAB010000467.1 GCA_020848455.1 Polyangiaceae bacterium | reverse complement strand
TCACCTCGAGGACAATCCCGAGGAGACCCTCGACTACACGCCGGTCTACCCCGAGCTCGCCGAGCGCATGCGCGACACCCTGGCGGCGCAGTTCGCCGCGCAGCTCGCGTACCACGACGAGGAGAGCCCCGTCCGCGAAGAGCGGTTCCAGCCGCGGATGCTCGGCTGTCCGGCGCTGCCGTGAGGGGCGACGAGGAGGGGCGATGCCCGCGTCGGGCGTGCCCGTCGAGAGAGCGTTCGATGAAGCTCCGCTGTCCGACGTGCGAGCAGGGCGCTCAGGGCCTACGAGGGTTCGCAGCGGAGCGGGCTTCAGCGGGGACGAGCTCCAGGGACTTCCGGGGAACCTCGCCGTTCATCGTACGGCAATGGCAGTTTCCGACGAGGCTCCGGAACATCCTCGCGGCGAGCTCGCGGTCTCCGACCTCGTACTCAGCCCTGGATGCGAGGATGGTCGGGATGTCGCATTGCGCGTGCTCGATGTCCCCCGGGGAGAGCGCGCTGGCCTTGACCAACGCCTTCAAGAACTCCTCGCGACGGGACGCGTAGTGGTTTGCAAGCTCCCAAAATTCGACCTCGTCTCGTGGGGCATCGAGCGCGAGCCACTCGTCGTAGAGGCCCGCGTCGAAGTAGGCCTGATAGCGAAGAGACCTCAGGTGCTGAGCGAGCTTCGTCAGCCCCGCCTTCATTTGCGGGTCGGGGCTCCGTTCGAGTGTCGCGATCTCGTCGTTGCCGGCCATGGCGAGGTCGAGGGCGCGTTGGACGAACTGGCGCTGGCGTGGATCGTCGTCGGGCAGCTTGCGCGAGACGTGGACATAGAACGTCGAAAAGAGGATCGTGTTGTACGCGTGCTGCAGGCCGGGCGTGGGTAGCTCGCAGAGCGTGCTCTCGAACGTTTGCAGCGTGGTCTCGAAGCGGAAGGCGGAGTGAATCGGCCCGATGAATGGGCCGAACGGACGCGGCAGCGCGCGTTTGGCGAGGTCGACCCGGGTAGGCGGATAGCGATAGCACGCCTCACCCGTCGGCCCGCCGGCGATCACCGCGGTGCTCGTGGCCGATGGCCGCGTGGTGGGCGGAGGCGTCGAAGGAGTCTGCGTGGTCGATGCGGGAAGCGACGGCTTCGTGATTCCCCGCATGGTCGCCTCCTCGCAGCCTCCCCAGCCCGGCTCGATCGCGACGCCGCTGCGCTTCACGATGGGAAACTCGACCCGCCGGTTCTTCTCGTACGCCTCCTCGGTCTTGGCTGGATCGACCGCGCAATGGGAGCCATAGCCCGCGGACCTCAGGCGCGCCTGAGCGACGCTGCGCTTGACGAGCTGCTCGACGACCGCGCCGGCGCGTGCGCGTGTGAGCTGCACGTTGTGCGCCGCCGCTCCTTGGGAATCCGCGTGCCCCGCCACCTCGATCAGCTCGAGCTCCGCGTGCTCGTTCAGCACGGCCGCGATCTCGTCGAGCAGCGGGTACGACTTCGGATCGACGACGGCCGAGTCGAGCTGGAAGTAGATCTTGTCGCGAATCGTGACGGCAGAGTCCGTGACGGCGACCCGCGGTCTGGCGCTAGCGCCGTCGATGCTCTCGACCTCGAGACGCCGCGGACCACCCATGCCGGCGGTGGTCACGCGGATCCCGGGCTGGGTGCAGGCGAGGAGCTCGCGCCAAGCGGGCGCGTCGGCCGTCGCAGGCTTGCTCACCTGGGGCGGTGGCGCTTCAGCCGCTCCGCACGCAAACACGAGACACACCGCCGGAATGAGACCTGCGAGCGCGCGACGACTCATCGGTCGAACATGCACGAACGTGTCCGTCCTGACCAGCGTTCTCGGCTCCCGCCCGCCGATGTGGGTTCGGGATCGTGAGCGTCGTCTCGCCGCGGATCACGAACCGATGCCGGCCGCGGCGCTCAGTCGCATTCTCGGCGAGAGCGTCGAAGCGTTCTACGCGCGCCGGGCGCAGGCGGCTCGGACGCCGCCCTCCGCTGGCACGAGCTCGGCCACATCAGGACGCGCGAGGTCGGCGAGGGGCTCGAGCCCGCCCTCCGGCGCATGGCGCGCTACCTGCGGCGCCACCGGCGTGGACCCCGCCGCTCCAAGGTAACGCCGCGGTGCGGCGGAGAAGAGTCGGCGGAGTGGGCGTCGACGGCCACGGCGGAAGTATCGTGCGACCCGACGGCAACTGGTACCATTCGGACCGTACCTTCGGCGCCGGTTCCTCGTACCCTCGTCCAGTTTGCGCAGGCTCCGCGACCCGATGAAGAGTAACACCACTGTCGTCTCGCTGAGCGCGCCGTGGGGCTGCGTGCTGGCCGTCGCACTCTGGGTGTGTGCGGGTGGCGTCGGGGTACCCGACCAAGGTGTCAGGCCCGCATCGAGAGCCGCGTCGCGCTGGGATCCGGGGACAGGCGCCTGGACGGAGGCGCCTCCACTCTCGATCGCGCGGTCGCACCACACCGCGACGCTCCTGCCCGATGGCAGGGTGCTCATCGCCGGCGGAGAGAGCCCGGACGGCGACGACGCGGCGGAGCGCTCCTGGGAGCTCTGGGGGCCCGACGCAGCGCCGGGTCGCCAGGGTGATCTCGCGGCGAGCGCGGGGCGGTCCGCCGTGGCGCTTACGTTGCCCGATGGTCGCGCTGTCCTCCTCGGGGGGCGGCTGGACGCCAAGGCGCCGCAGATCTGGACGCCCGATACGATGCGGTGGACCGGCGGAGCGCCCTATCGGCGCCCCATCGGTGGTTGGGAGTTCGCGTGCGCGGCCCTGCCCGACGGACACGTCCTCGTCACCGGTGGCGCCGGCGCCTCCCTTTGGGACACAGCCGAGGACCGCTGGGCCAACTGGGAGGCGTTTCCGTTCAGCACAAGCAGACCCCAGGCACTGGCGCTCGCCGACGGGAGGATGCTCGTAGTTGGCGAGGGCGACCCCGAAGCGGGAGGGCACCCGCCCGAGCGGCGCTCGCTGTTCCTGGTTGGCGCGCCGGGCGGCTCCGAGTGGCGTCTCGCGGCCAGTTGGCCAGGAGACGGCGAGTGGCACCGTTTGGCGCAGCTTGCGAGCGGCGACGTGCTGGTGTTGCGGCAAGACAACAGCGCGTGGACCTCCGTCGCCCTTTGGGACCCGACCACGGCCATCCTCACGCCCATGCCTGGACCGAGCGTGGACGTGTACAACAGCAGCCTCATCGCGCTCGACGACGGTCGCGCCCTCCTCGTCGTCCCGCCCGGCCCACTCGTCTGGAGCCCCTCGGATCAGCGTTGGACCGCGGTCCCGATGCCGCCCTCACCGCTGCTGGGTCACGCGGCCGTGCGCCTCGCAGACGGCGGCGTTCTCGTCACCGGCGGAACCGGCCCGTGGGAGCACCGAGTCGACGCGAAACACCTCGTGGGCGGGATCTTCGGGGGCGTGGCAGCGCTCGCCCTCATCATTGCGGCGGGGGCCTGGATCCGCCGACACCGGCCTTCGAGTGCGGCGCTGACTTCGGCCCTCGCTATTGCGTTTGTCGCAGGGGGCGCCCTCTACCTGGCGCTCGCCGTTGTGAGTGGCCTCGGCAGGATGGGCTGACCGAACGGCGGCCGCGGCTACGGAACCGCAGGGGAGGCCGTGACCCGGGTGGCGCACTCGGCACCGCGCGCCGCAACTCGTCGTGGCCCCACTCGCCCTCTTGCGTCACGGCACAACAAGTGGGCTCTGGGGCTGATGGCGCCCCGGCAGGTCCGGGTCGACGACCCCATCGATGAGTAGGGTCGGGTCGAAGTCGCGCTCATACCAGAACCCCCGGCGACCCAATATGGCGTGATTCTCGGGAACGACTCGGTCGACGACGCCGCAGAGGCGAGCCAGTGCGCTTCGGCCGCGACGCCGTCGACGAGCTCCTCCGCGTGCAGCCTGAGGTGCTCCTCCCAAAGGGCGATCCTGAGCTTGTGCGCCAGGCCGAGCTCGACCTGCCACCAATTGCCGCGCCAGGGGCTCGTCCGGGCCTCCCAGCCAAGATCGGCGATTCCAGGTATGCGCTGCACGCCCCCCGTCTCGCAGCGCCGTCGTGAAGGCCGCACACTGGGTGCGTGACCACGAGGACCCCGGCCGAGACGTCAGGCAGCGCCGTTCGGCGTAGCCTGCTCTTCCGGCGTCG
>JADLAB010000466.1 GCA_020848455.1 Polyangiaceae bacterium | reverse complement strand
GCGTGAAGAACGCCCCCGCGAGGCGCGCCTCAGCCCCGCAGGAGCGCGACCACGACCGCGAGCGCGCAGAGCAGGAGCACGAGGCCGACCGTCGCGAGCGCGGGCGAGCGGCGCCGCGGCTCGGCCCGTTCGAGCTCGAGCGCGCCGCCGGGCAGCGAGCGCTCGGCGTCGGGCACTGCGCCCGGCGTGCCTGTCGCGCCCGTCGTGCCCGTCGTCGAGGCGCGCGGCGTCGCCGCGAGGTCGTCACCGGCGCGGAAGAACTCGCTCGTCAGGGCCATGAACGCGGGGCGCCCGATGACGCCGGGGGCCGGGGCCGTGGCCCGCTCGTCGGAGGGCGGGGCGTCGGGGATCGCCGGGGCGCTGCCGGGCGCGGAGACGAGCTCGAGATCGAGCTCGGGCGCGTCGTCGAGCGAGGGGCTCGACGGGAGGACGACCGCCGGGAGCACGCCCGGCGTGGACAGGGCGCGCTCCTCGGCCTCCGTCAGCGCAGGCACCGGCAGCGGCGGCGGAATGCTCGACTCGGGGCCGCGCGGCGCAGGCTCGGCCGCGGGGGCCGCGGGCGCCTCCGCCACGGGCGCGGAGGGCGGACCGAGCGCGCGCGCCGCCGTGGCGAAGGGCTCGACCTCGCCGAGCGGTCGCCAGGCGTTGCTGGCGATGCGGCACACGTGCGCCCCGCGCGGCACCTTGCCCGCGAGGATGCCGCGCACGAGGAGCTCCTCCTCGACGGGCCCGATGGGCTCGCCGCCTTCGTGTCGCACCCACCAGAGGCTCAGCTCGCCCATGGTCGCTCGTCGCTCGCCGGTCGGCGCTCAGGGCAGGTTGCCGTCCGTCGTGATCTCGGTCGCCATGGCGACCCCGAAGGTGAAGTCGGCGTCGTCCACGTAGCCGGGGTTCGGGCCGGGGTAGCCGAGGTAGCGGCCGATGCCCGGCGCGCTGAATGCCGCGAGCTTGGCGAGCTGCACGGCGAAGATCATGGGCGAGGTCGGGTCGGCGAGCGCCTCCTCGAGGACCTGATCGCGCTCGTCGGGGTGCAGGGCCGCGAAGCCGCGCCCCGGGAACCGGCCCTTCGCGAGCGCGTCGAGCACGAGCGCGAGCACGCCGAGGAACTGCGCCGCCGGCAGCTCCGGGTCGAAGAACATGCCCGGTGCCCCGACGTCGATGCCGCCCGGCGCGCCCTCGGGGTCGCGCCAGCGGCCCGGCACCACCGTGTCGACGAAGGCGGCCACGATGCGCCCCTGCGGCGTGTCGGGGGCGCCGCCGAGGCTCGGCAGATCGAAGTCGCTCGGCGCGGGCGGCGGCTCGGTCGTGGTCTCGTCCCCTGCGCAGCCGGGCGCGGTGCCGAGGAAGGCGGTGGCGGCGACCGCGGCGAGGCCGATGAAGTCGCGGCGCGCGCACAGGCGGGCTCGCGCGAGGCCGCGGGGCGCGACGGCGCGCGGAGAGGCGTTCGGGTGCGGGGGCTCGACGGGCAGGCGGCGCATGACGGTCACCCCTTGGCGATGGCGAGCTCGGCGGTGCGCTCGGCGATGGCGCTGATGGTGAGGGCCGGGTTGACGCCGAGCGCGAAGGAGAGCGCGCTGGCGTCGCACACGTAGAGGTTCTCGTAGCCGAACACCTGGCCGTCCGGATCGACGACCCCGTCGGCGGCCGACTCCGCCATGCGGCACGAGCACAAGAGGTGCGCGGAGGTCGTGCCCGCGAGCGGGCGCGGCACCGTCGGCAAGAGCCGTACACCCGTCTGCGCCTCGAGGTCGGCCATCACGACCTCGATGCGATCGAGGTAGGCGTCGTAGGCGCTGCGAGCGCGCTCGACCATGTCCGGCGCGCCGGCGTCGTCGATCGCGACGGCGCGGTGGCCCTCGGCGAGCCCGAGGGCCGAGAAGGCGATGATGCGATGCGGGTACACCGTCTCGACGAAGCGCTTGTAGGGCATGCCCCAGGCGCGGCTCGGCAGCACGGCGTCGGCCGGCGCCGCGAAGTCGGCCGCGAACACCGTGGGCTCGATGCCGCCGCCCGGGTGCAGCGTGAAGTCGTGCGTGTCGAACCAGTGGAAGGACATGACCCCCGCGTTGTCCATGCCCTTCCAGCAGAGGTAGCTCGACAGATCGTCGAACTCGGGCGGCAGGATGCCGAGGAAGGCGTGCTCGCCGTTGTTGTTGAAGTGCTCGCCCACGTGGCTCGACAGCGCCGGGAGCCAGTTCTGCGACCGCAAGAGCAAGGCGGGCGTGTGGATGCCGCCCCCGGCCACGAACACGCGCCGCGCGAACGCGCGCCGCCCGACGCCGAAGCGCTCGTAGTAGACGAGGTAGCCCCCCTTGACGGGCTCGAGGTGATCGACGAAGCAGCCGGCGCGAAACTCGGCGCCATGGCTCTCGGCGAGCGGGATGTAGTTGTAGAGCAAGCTCTGCTTCTTGCCGTAGATGCAGCCCTGCGCGCAGAAGCCGCACTGCCGGCAGTCGGTGTAGTTGAGCCGCGCGCGCTCGGCGCTCGCCCCGACCGTGTCGAGCATCTTCGCGAACAGCCCCCCGGCCTTCGAGATCTCGGTCCAGGCGAGCTGCCGCACCGAGAGCATCTGCTCGGCGCGCTCGTAGTAGGGGTCGAGCATCGCGCGGCTGTAGACCGCGGGCCAGTAGCGCCGCCCGAGCCCATCCTCGACCTCGAAGCTGCGCTCGGGCATGCGAAAGTGCGCCCCGTCCATCGGGATCGAGGCGCCGCCCACCATCTTGCCCGTGCGGAAGGCGACGTTCGTCTTCGACAGCACGAGATCGACGATGCGCTGGATGTAGCGCGGGTCGTCGCTCTGCTCGAAGTCGGCGGCCGCGTAGCGCGGGCCACGCTCGAGCACGAGCACGCTCATGCCGGCCTCGGCCAGCCGCGCCGCGGGGATGCTGCCCCCGTAGCCGGAACCGATGATGACCGCGTCGTACTGTTCCATGGCTCGCTGCTGGCACTCCTATCACGGCCGCCCGCGGGCGGGAGGCGGCGCCGCGCCGCGCGCTTCGCCCTGGTCCCCCTCGACGGCGGCGGGAGGGAGCGCTAGAGACGCTCGACCGCGCGCGGGTGCGCGCCGCACCCCCGCGCCCGCGCACCGCGCACCGCCCGCCGAGCCCCCATGCCCCACCGCCTGACCATCGCCTCGGCCGTGCTCGAGCGCGTCAACCGCGCGCTCGAGGAGATCCGCGCCGGTCGCATGATCATCCTCGTCGACGACGAGGATCGCGAGAACGAGGGCGACCTCTGCCTCGCCGCCGAGCTCGTCACGCCCGAGGCCGTGAACTTCATGGCCAAGCACGGGCGCGGGCTCATCTGCCTGTCGCTCGACGAGGCGCAGGTCGCGCGCATGGATCTGCCGATGATGACGGTGCCGGGCCGCGGCGGGCCGCCGCTCGGGACTGCGTTCACGGTGAGCATCGAGGCGCGCGAGGGCGTGACGACCGGCATCAGCGCGGCCGACCGCGCCCACACCATCAAGGTCGCGATCGACCCCAAGGTGCGGCCCGGCGACATCGTGACCCCGGGCCACGTCTTCCCCCTGCGGGCGCGCCGCGGCGGCGTGCTCGTGCGCACCGGTCAGACCGAGGGCGCGGTCGATCTCGCGCGGCTCGCGGGCCTCGCACCCGCCGGCGTCATCTGCGAGATCATGAAGGACGACGGCACGATGGCGCGCATGCCCGACCTCGAGGTCTTCGCCGCCGAGCACGGGCTCGTGATCCTCACCATCGCCGAGCTCATCCAGTACCGGCTGCAGACCGAGCACCTCATCGAGCGCGTCGTGTCGCGCCCGTTGCGGCTCGATCTCACCGGCACCGAGTGGACCGCCGCGGTGTACGAGCTGCCGGTCGAGTCGCGTCAGGCCCTCGCGCTCGTGCGCGGCGACGTCGCGGGCGACGAACCGGTCCTCTGCCGCGTGCACTCGGGCTCGCTCGTCGCCGACCTCTTCTGCTCCACGCCGACCGAGGGAGGCGCGAACCTGCGCGAGGCGATCCAGCGCATCGAGGCCGAGGGGCGTGGCGTCGTGCTCTACCTGCCGCCGCTGCGCAAGCTCTCCGACGACCTTCTGTGGCTGCCAGCCCGCGACGAGGCGGCCACGCCGCCGGCGCCACAGCCCGCGGACAGCGCGCCCTCCGCCGAGGGCGCGGCCAGCAAGGTGCGCAACACGCTGCGGCAGTTCGGCCTCGGCGCGCAGATCCTGCGCGACCTCGGCGTGCGCAAGCTGCGCTTGCTCACGGGCAACCCGCGCAAGATCGCGGGGCTCACGGGCTACGGGCTCGAGATCGTCGAGCGCGTGGCGCTCGGTGGCGGCGGTGCGCAGACGCCGGACGCAGGCGCGACCTGAGGGAAGACCATGGGTGAGAACACGGCACAGATCCTTCGTCCCGGCGTGCGCGTGCTGGAGGGCAACCTCGTCGTGCCCGAGGGTGCGCGCTTCGCGATCGTCGCGAGCCGCTTCAACGCCTTCATCGTCGACCGGCTCATCGAGGGCGCCGTCGACGCGCTCCTCCGGCACGGCGCGGCGGCCGAGCGCATCACGCTCGTGCGCTCACCCGGCAGCTGGGAGCTGCCGCTCGTGGTGTCGCGCATCGCGGAGAAGGGCGACGTGAACGCCATCATCGCGCTCGGGGCGCTCATCCGCGGCTCCACGGCGCACTTCGAGTACATCGCGGGCGAGGTCGCCAAGGGCCTGGCCCACGTGTCGCTCAAGACCGGGCTGCCGGTGACCTTCGGCGTGCTCACCACCGACAACCTCGAGCAGGCCATCGACCGCGCGGGCACGAAGAGCGGCAACAAGGGCGCCGAGGCGGCGACCGCGGCCATCGAGCTCGTGTCCCTCGGCCGCGCGCTCGAAGGGGCCGGCTGGTACTGAGCGCGCACCGGGCCGAGCCCGGTGCGGTGCCGAGGAGACCTTCCATGGGAGCGCGCACGAGCGGCCGCGAAGCCGCCCTCCAGATGCTCTTCGCGCTCGACACCACGAGCGACGACGTCGAGCGCGTCATCGCCGGGTACTGGCGCGAGCTCGACGG
>JADLAB010000465.1 GCA_020848455.1 Polyangiaceae bacterium | reverse complement strand
TTCGGCAAGGCCACGCAGACGTGCTGGCGGTACTCGCACTGGCTCCGCATGCAGAACGGTCCCTGCCCCATGCCGCACTTCTCGCCGAGGGCCACGAGCTTGCGCGGGCCGCACTTCTTGCCCTCGCAGCCGTACGCGAAGTGACAGAAGCGCGGCTCGTCGGACTCCGTGTCGCATGCGGCGCCGTCCTTGACGTAGGGCCCGCAGCGGCCCTTCGCGCAGTGGCTCGTGATGCACTGGTGGTCCGCGGCGCAAGCGCCGCCCTCCTGCGCCCGCGGCACGCACTTGCTCGAGGTGCAGGTGAAGTCGGGGTAGCAGTCGCGCGGCAGCTTGCAGGCGTCGTTCTCGACGGGGGCCTTCTTGCACGTGCCGCACGCCTCGGTGTCGGCGCCGCGCCAGCAGATCCCCGACTGGCACTGCGCGTCGACGGAGCACGCCGCCGCGTCGGCGCGCTTGCCCTTGAAGCGACACGCCGCCGGGCGCGCGCCGTCACAGGGCGTCTTGGCCAGCGCGTCGGCGCAGGCCTGCACGTCGGCTGCGCCGACCGCGGCCTCGGGCGCCCGCGCGGAGTCGAGGCACTGCGCGCTCACGGCCGACTTGCAGGTCTCGGCGTCGCCGTAGTCGAGCCGCAGGAGGTAGCCCTGATCGCAGCCCGCGTGCCGCTCGCACGTGGCGGTGGCGAGCCTGGCGCACGCTTCCTCGATCGTCGGCACGGCCGGCGCGGGCGCCGATGCGCTCGCCGGCGGGGGCGCGCTCGGGGCCGGCGTCGCAGCCGTCGAGGCCGCGGTCGTCGCCGAGCTCGAGGGCTTCGGCTTCGAGGTGTCGCTCGCCGCCGGGCGCGGCGCGCTCGCGCTCGCGCTCGAGCTCGCGCTCGCGCTCGGCGAGCCGCCGGAGCCGCAGGCGAGGACCAAGGTGACGGAGACCATCGATGGGAGGGCACGCATCATCCTCGGGACTGTAGGCGAAAGTCGGGCCGAAGTCGCAGCACGAACCGAGGCGGGCGGCGCCGGCCGCGGTGCGGGCGCCACGGCGGTGCGCGGTGTAAGCTCGGGGCATGTTCTCGACCCGTGGCAGTGCGCTCGTGCTCCTCGCGCTCGCCTCCGCGTGCGGGGGCATCGCCGTCATCGACGACGACGGCGGGGCGGCAGCGGGGGGCGCCGGGGGCGGCGGCGCGGGAGGCGGCGACCCGCAGTTCGAGTGCGTGCTCGAGTGCGGCGGCGTCTGCATCAAGTGTCAGGGCAGCGATTGCTTCGCGGGCTGGTGCTCGAGCGACGGCAAGTGCATGCCGCCGGAGGTGCCCGTGAGCTGCCCGGACAAGTGACGGCCCCCCGTCGCGGGTCTCACGCCTGGAGCTCGACCATTCCTCCCCCGAGCGTGAAGTGCACGAAGCAGGCGCGCACCGTCACCGCCTCCACCATTCTGAGCGCGTGCGCGTAGGCCGCGAGCTGCGGGGCGTGCTCGAGGGCCTTCTTCTCCCAGGTGCTCGGCGCGCCGGGGTAGCTCTTGTGGTCGATGACGACCACCCCCTCGGGCGTCTCGAGCAGCAGATCGAGGACGCCCTCCACGCGGCGCGGGCCACCGGGCAGGTCGAGCACCGCCGCGAGGGGACCCTCGCGGCGCCAGCGCGCACCGGGGAAGCGCGTCGCCACGAAGGCGGCGAGCGCGTCCGAGGCAGCGACCAGAGCCTCGGGGCGGAGCGCGGCGGCGAGCTCGGCGGCCTCGAGCAGGCGGCGCGCCATCGCGACGCGCGCGTCCGCCGGGCGCTCCCGCACGTCGGCCGCGAGAAAGGCGTGCACCGCCGTGCCGATGCTGTCCCACCCGACCTCCGCGGGCTTCACGAGCGGTGTTCGGCCGGCGAGGCGTGTGGTCGCGACGACGCGGGCCGCGCCGAGGCCCGGCCATTCGGTGGCCGCGCGCGACGGCGCAATGCGATACGCGGCCGTCGTATGGACGTCCGCGGCCTCTGCGGGCCGCGCGAGCTCGGCGTGGAGGGCGGAGCGCGTGAGCCTGTCGGTGTCGGGCGCGGCCGGCGCGAGGTGCCAGATCCGCGCGACGGGCCCGTCGTCCGAGCCTCGGATGACGAGACGCTGGCGCTTCTTCGACTCGGGTGCCGTGGGGAGCTCGAGGAGCGGCTCGTCGTCGTGGGCGTCGCGGAGGTGGTCGAGCCATTGCACCTTGGGGGTGCCGTTCTTCAGGTTCGCGGCGAGGACGAGGTGGTCGCGCGCGCGCGTGAAGCCGACGTAGAGCAGCCGCACGAGCTCGTGATCCTCGCGCCGCGAGACGGCGAGGCCCTCGGGGCTCGTGTCGGCGGCGGTCGCGAGGGGCACCTGCCGCTGCGAGCCGAAGGGCCACGGCCAGCAGCGGATCCAGCGCCCGTCGAGCGGACGCGACGGGTCGAAGGCCTGCCGGTCGGTCTCGGGCGCGACGTCGAAGACGCTGCGCTTCTCCCCGCGGTCGAGGCTCGCCAGGATGACGACCGGCCATTCGAGGCCCTTGGCCTTGTGGTAGGTCGAGAGCTGCACCG
>JADLAB010000464.1 GCA_020848455.1 Polyangiaceae bacterium | reverse complement strand
TACGGGAGCGGATCGGAGGTCGCCGCCGCGCTCGCGGCGATCGACGCGGGCACCCTCTCGGACGCCGCGCCGTCGTCGCGCGCGCCGCATCGGGCGGTCGGTGCGGCGACCGATGCCGGCCTCTCGAACGCGACGCCGCCGCCGCGCCGGGGTCGCGCGCGCTCCCGCGGGCTCGCGGCGGTCGCCGGGGCGGCGCTGATCGGAGCAGTCTGGCTCGCGGTTCGCGCCTACACGCCGCGGGCCGAGGAGGCCTCGGCCGTCCCGTCGGCCTCGGCCCCGACGCCTTCGCCGCTCCGGGATCCGAAGGCCATCCTCGCCTGCCCGATCCTCGACGCGCGCGGCGTCGAGGAACCCGCCGGGTGGCTCGGGGCCGCCGCCGCGCACCTCGCGTGCAACCGCGCCGCGGCGATGCTCGGCGCCGCTGCGGGGCGGACGCTCGTGCCCGCCGAGCTGCTCGATCTGCCGCGCGCCCCGACCGCCAGCCTCGGGCCGGATCCGTACGGCGCGCCGGGGGCGCGGGAGCGCTCGCTCGCCGCCGCGAGGTCCCGCGGGGCGGCGTACCTCGATGGCGCGGTCCAGGTCCGCGACGACACGTTCACCGTCTCGCTCGAGCTCCGCTCGCAGAGCGACGCGGTGCTCGATCGCGCGAGCGCGACGGACCGCCGCTTCCTCGACGCGACCCTCGCGGCGGTGGAGGCGCTCGGGCGGAGCGGCGGCGTCCCCCTCGCCGCCGCGCTCGATCCCGAGGTCGCGCGCTGGATGCCGCCGCTCGACGTGCCGACCCTCGTCGGCTGGCACGACGCGGTGGCGCACATCCAGTCGTACGACGCCGAGGGCGCCTGCGCGTGGATCGAGGCGCAGGCGGGCGCGCTCGGCCCGGCGCTCCTCGCTGGGGGGCGCGCCGCGTGCCGCCCGCACGTGAAGGCCACGGCGAGCGGGCCCGCGGTGCCGCTCGACCGCAGCTCACCGCGCGCGCTGCTCGTCAGCCTCACGTCCGACGGCGCGAGGGGGCACGAGGCGGAGCTCGCGCGCGAGCTGCGCGCCGCGTTCGACGCCGAGGCGTCGCCGAGCGGGCGCGCGGCGTTCGCGTACGCGGAGGCGTTGCTCCGCTTCGCGATCGGCGACGCGGCGCAGGCGCGCGAGCGGGCGCTCGTCGCGCTCGGGTTCGACCCGCGCCTCGACGGCGCGTGGGCGCTGATGCAGGTGGCGACCGAGGGCCCTGACGGGCCCCCCTCGGCGCGCGCGGCGGCGGTCTGGCGCCCCTGGTGCGACGACGCATGGAGCGCGCTCTCGCGCGCCGACCTGAGCGGTGCCGTCGCCGACCGACTCCCGCCCGCGCAGCGCGCCTACGTGCTCGCGCCCCGCTCGGAGTACGCCTTCGAGTACGCCGAGGTCCTGCTGCATGCGGGGCGGGTGGAGGACGCGCGCGCGGTCGGGGCGAAGCTTGCGGCCGATCCGCGCACCGAGCCGAGCGGCCGCGCGCTGCTCGTGCGCGCCCGCGCGGCCGAGGGGCACCTCGCGGAGGCGCTCGCCGCCTACCGGCGCTTCCTCGTCGAGGTCGACCCGACCACCGCGGCGTCGGCCCACAACCGGGCCGTCGCCCAGGGCCGCGAGCTGGCCGTGATCCTGGGCGAGGGCGAGGCGTTCGGGCAGTGGTACTACGAGACGTTCGTCGCGCCCTCCACGCCCAAGGTGCGGCGCACGGAGCAGTTCGGCCTGTCCGTCGCCGTGACGACGTGCGGGCTGGCGGCGCGCGCCGTGGCGAAGCGCTGCTTCGCGCGGCTCCAGGAGCTCGTCGATCGGCGCTGGTTCACCGGGGGCTTCGTCCCGGGGAGCCTCGCCCACCTCGAGGGCGCCAAGGCCTGGGCCGCGGGGGACCGCGCGGCGGCCCTCGACGCCTGGCGCCCGCTCACCAAGCGCCCGTCGCTGATGCTCCAGCGCCTCTCGGTCGCGCTCGCGCCGATCTTCGACGAAGCCGGCGAGCCCGACGTCGCCGAGCGCATCGACGCTTACGATCTCGCGCACGTCGGCGAGCACAACGGCGCAAGCCTCGCCATGCTGCGCGCCGCCCGCCGCGCCGCCAAGGCCGGCGACGACGCGCGCGCGCTCGATCTCGCCAAGCGGATCATCGAGGCCTGGAGCGGGGCGGACGCGACCATCCCCGCCGTGGACGAGATGCGCAAGCTGGTCCGCCGCATCGAGCAGAAGGGGGCGGCGCACCGATGACGGCCTCGAGCGCAGAGGCCGAGGCCGCCGTCCGCGCGGCGTGTGCGGTCGGCGACATCGACCGCGCGACCACGCTCGCCCTGCGTGCCTACGGCGGCGAGATCTACGGCCTGCTCGCGGCGCTCCATCGCGCCGAGGGCGAGGCCGACGACGCGTTCGCCGTCTTCAGCGAGAAGCTCTGGCGCTCGCTCGGCCGCTTCGCCTGGGATTGCTCGCTGCGCTCGTGGGTCTACCTGCTCGCGCGGCACGCCTCGCGCGACGTGCGCCGCGGCGAGCGCCGGCGGCGGCGTCGCGAGGAGCCGCTCGGTCCCGGCTCCGCGATCGAGGCCGTGGCGGCCGCGGTGCG
>JADLAB010000463.1 GCA_020848455.1 Polyangiaceae bacterium | reverse complement strand
GGTCATCGCCGAGACGATGCGCTGGGTCCTCGACGCGGGCTTCCTCGCGCCGGCGGTCGCGGAGCGCGTGCGCAGTCACGCGCAGGCTCCTTCGGAGACGGAGCGCGCCCCGGCCGTGGCGTGACCCGACGCTGGCTCGCGCTCCGCCTCGGGCGCGGGCCCTACCTCGGCGCCGAGCGGTTGAGACACGCGCGCCGGGCGCGGATAAGCTGCTCGCCGTGCCGTACCCCGCACGCAGTCGCACGCTTCCGGCCGCCGCCGTTCTGCTCGTCGTGGGCTGCCGCTTCGAGCCCTTCGCGAACATCGCCGCGGGCGAGGGCCTGCAGGTGTCGGGCCCCCCGCCGCTCGCCTGGGAGTACGGCGTGCACCCGCCCGAGCTGCGCGACGCACCTGCCTACCATCCGGTCGGGCCGACCGTGGAAGGCTCGCTCTCCGCGCCCTGGAAGCCGCTCGACTTCCCGGCCCAATCCGCCCGCTGCTACGCCGTCGAGCTCGGGCTCGGGAACGGCGGCGCAGGCACCGGCGGCCCGCTCTCCGACCGGGTCCGAGGCGCCCGTCCCGATCTCGTGCTGCGCGCCCCGGGCGGCGAGGTCGTTGCGACGTTCGCGGACCGCGCGCTCCAGCTGTGCAACTGGCCGGGCTACCCGAGCCTGACCGTGGACCTCGCCGGCACGCCGCCCGTCCGCGGGGCGCTCGGAGTGGGGCGCCTCGTCGTGCGCCTGCACGAGCGCGAGATGACGAAGGAGGAGCACTGGGAGCTCGACGCGCGCACGACGCCCTTTCTCGCCGGTCGGGGCATCGCGCTCCGCGACCCCGAGGGCGTGCAGCAGCCCAAGGGCGTCCGCGCGACGCGCGAGCTCGCGAGCTTCACGCCGGTCGCGCTCGGCCCCCTCGCGCCGGCCGAGTGCAACGCCGTGACGGTGACGCTCGCCGACGACGCCCACCCGAACCCCGCCGCGAAGACCTTCGACGCCGTCTTCGCGTTCCAGATCGACGGGCACACCGAGCTGCCGGCGCACGAGGTCGCGGACGGCACCCTCGTCGCCAAGGAGATCTGCAACCCGAACGGCAGCGCCGCGGAGCTGTCGCTCGCGCTCGTGCCGCGCACCGGCGCGCCCGCGCCCGGGACCGGCCTCGTGACCATCGAGGCCTACGCGCGCCCGATGCACCTGCTCGCCGCCCGGACGCACTTCGGCGCCGGCGTGCTCGCGCCGCCGCCGGGCCAGGTATACGCCCCCGTCGGACCGCCCGAGAAGCGCCGGCTCGAGAGCTTCGCGCCGGTCGAGCTGCGCGTGCCGTCGGGAGCCTGCCAGGCGGTGGAGGTGCACCTCGAGGACGGTGTCGGGCTCGACCCCGCCGCCACCCTGCACAGTCACTACTTCGTCTACGCGGACACGAAGGGCACCTGGCGGCCGCTCGCGCAGTGGGAAGAGAACGGCCAGATGGTCGCACGCCCCTTCTGCAACGCCAGCCTCGGCGAGCCCTGGCCCGTGCGGCTCGAGCTCGTGTCGCGCGCCGGCAAGCCGCCGGGTCGCGGTGCGGTGCGCGTGCAGGTGCTGACGCGCCCGGGAACGAAGGAAGACTGGTAGCGCGCCCCGATGGGCTGTGGCAGCGTCCGGCCGATGCCCGAGATCACGTTCCGCCACGAGTTCGAGTGCGACGAGGACACCTTCTGGACCGAGTTCTTCCGCGCGGAGTACAACCAGAAGCTCTACCTCGAGGCCCTCGGGTTCCCCGGCTACCAGCTGCTCGACAGCTCGGACGGCCCCGACAAGCGCACGAAGAAGGTGCGCATCGACCCGCCCGTCACGGGCCTGCCGGGCCCACTCAAGAAGGTCATCGGCGACCGGTTGAGCTACGTCGAGGAGGGCAGCCTCGACAAGAAGACCGGGCGCTACACCTTCCACGTCATCCCGAGCACCAAGCCCGACAAGACCAAGACCGAGGGCGAGCTCTGGTGCGAGAAGCTCGGCGACAAGCGCATCGCGCGCCACGCGCGCATCTTCGTCGAGGTGAAGGTGTTCGCCGTGGGCGGCCTCATCGAAGACAAGATCGCGAGCGATCTGCGCCGCTCCTACGAGGAGTCGGCGAAGTTCATGGCGCAGTGGTTGAAGGACAAGGGCCTGTGAGCGACCGAGGCGCCGCTCAGCCGAGGTAGGCGAAGCGGCGCCGCAGGCGCGGGCGGCCGTCGCGCACGTCGAAACGGTGCAGGCCGGCCGCGCGCGCCAGGGCGTACGCGCGCTCCATCTCGGCCGCCGTCGGACGGCGGTCGATCTCGGGGTACGCGCTCGCGCGGTACTCGGGTCGGTACTGGTCCATCACGTTCACGTAGGTGTCGGGCGACAGCTCCGCGAGGAAGCGAAAGATGGCGGCCGACTCCTCGAGCAGGCCCGGCATGACGAGGTGGCGCACGAGCACGCCGCGGCGCCCGAGGCCCGCCTCGTCGAGCACGAGCGCGCCGACCTGCCGGTGCATCTCGCGGAGCGCGGCGCGCGCCACCTCGGGGTAGTCCTTCGCCTTCAGGTAGCGCGCGGCCGCGGCGGGCGACCACAGCTTGAAGTCGGGCATGTAGACGTCCACGACCCCGTCGAGCAGGCGCAGGCTCCCGAGCGAGTCGTAGCCCGAGGTGTTGTAGACGAGCGGCAGCCGGAGCCCGCCCCGCACCGCGACGACGAGCGCCTCGAGCACCTCGGGCACGACGTGCTCGGGCGTCACGAGATTCACGTTGTGACAGCCGAGCGCCTGGAGCTCGAGCATCATGGCCGCCAGCCCCTCCGCCGTCACTTCACGCCCGGCGCCCGCCTGCGAGGTGTCGTGGTTCTGGCAGAACACGCACTTCAGGTTGCAGAACGCGAAGAAGATGGTGCCGCTGCCGTGCTCACCACGCAGGCAGTCCTCCTCGCCGAAGTGCGGGAAGTGGCTCGACACGCGCGCGTGCCGACCGGTCGCGCAGACCTTCACCTCGTCGGCGAGCCGGTCGATGCGACAGTTGCGCGGGCACACCTCGCACGACGCGAGCGAGCGCACCGCCGCGGCGGCGCGCGCTTCGAGCTCGCCCGTCGCGGCGAGGGCGAGGTAGGCGGGGTGGGTCGGTGGCACGCCCGAAGAGCGTAGCGCGCCCGGAGGCGCGGGTCGGGGCGTTCACGAACCGCTCGTCGGGTCTCTACCCCTGGGAACCCGTACCGGCGACCGGCGGATGGCCGTTCCTCGGGAGCCGGCACGCTCAGCAGGGCTCGGGACCGCACGTGCTCGTCGTGCCGTCGTCGACGCACGCCATGCCCGCCTCGCACTCGAAGTCCGTCGTGCACGCGAGCTCCGGCGGGCCGGCGCAGACCGGGGTATCGAGCGCCGGGTTGCACGCCTGCGCATCGACGGGCGGCAGGGGGATCTGTCCGGGATCGCCCGGGGCGGGCCACGCGGGTGGCGCCTGCCAGGCCTCGAACACGTTGCCCGTCACGTAGTCGTGGCCGGGGCCGTGGGCATCCTGCACCGCCTGCTGCAGCGTGGCCGTGAAGCTCCCGTGGAAGACGTTGCCCGTGAGGTCGGCGAGGTCGGCATCCGCGGCCTCGAAGCTCGGCGTGAAGCAGGTGGTGTGGGCGTAGATCTGGTTCTGGTGGGCCCACATGCCGGCCAGCCGAGCGCCGTTGCCCGCCACGTCTGCGCCCCAGAGGATGCGCGCCTCGTAGGGGTCGACGAAGGTGTTCTCGGCGACGTAGGCGTACTGGGTGGCACCGGGCTCCGGGTGCAGACGCACGCGGTGGTAGCGCGTGCCGTCGATGCGGCTCTGGTAGAGGACGAACCGGTCGGGGACGTGGCGCAGGCCCCAGCCCTCGGAGAAGCCGTTCACCGAGCGCGCCCGCACGGAGGTGCGGAACGTCGAGCCGGCGACGACGAGGTCGGAGGCCCGGCCGAGACTCCCGGCGCCCGCAGCATGCCCGCGCACGTTGACGATCGCCACGCGACCGGAGGTGCCGAGCTGGTAGAGCAGGCCATCGGGTGTGCCGCCGTTGAGATCGATGCCGTCGAGGATGATGTGATCGCCGCCATCCGGCGTCATGATGAGGCCGACCACGCCTCCGCTGTGTGTGCCGGGCGTGCTGCCCCGCACGCGCACTCGCTCGACGCGCGAAGGCGGCGAGATGACGCCGAGGATGAGCTGCCCGAGGGTGACGCCCACGGGCACGACGATGTCGACGTCCACCACCTCGCCGAAGACGATGATCGGCCCGGCGATGTCCGCGTCGACGACGACCTCCGTCCCGGGCACGAGCGCCGCCGCGACGAGGCCGGGTGCGTCGCTCACGTGTACGGTGGTCGTGGTGGCGGGCGGATCGGGCGCCCGCACGGGGCTCGTGGCGTGGAACGGGACCGTCGCGAGATCGAGCGCCGGGTACCAGCGATAGGGCTCGCCGCCGCTGCCACCCGCGCCCCCCGAGGCCCCGTTCGCGCCGCTGCCGCCGGCGCCGTTCGCGCCGACGCCCGATGACCCGGTATCGTCGCCCGTGCAGGCGGGCAGTCCGAGCGCGAGAGCGAGCGCCGCGGCGACCCGTCTCGTGCTCCGAGCCCGAGCCTGACAGTCCCACGCGAGGTGATTCGACATGTGCGGAGCGTATCGCCGGCCCGCGCGGCCGGGAAGGTGGCGGTCCGGGCTCCGCCGGCGAAAGCCCCGCCCCGACCCATCGTGGTATGGGTCGAGCGTGAGCAAGCGAGGGCCGAAGCGCTTCCCCGGGCTCGCGTGGGCGCTGTCGGCCACCCTCACCCTGCCGTCCTTGGTCGGCGCCTGCCGCCGCAAGGTGTCCGGGGAGATGGGAGCGAGCGCGAGCGCCACGAGCGCCGGGCAAGTCGCCGGCGCCGGCGACCTCGCCGAGCACCGCCTGCGCACGGCCGACGGACGCGAGCGGCGCTACCTGGCGGGCGCGGCGCCCGTCGGCGCCGGCTCCGGCCGCCCGCTCTTGCTCGTGCTGCACGGTGGCGGCGGCTCGGCCGAGGGCACGGTCGAGACCACCTTCACGCCCGAGGCCGCCCGCGCGCACGGCTTCGTCGTGGCCTACCCGCAGGGGCTCTCGGAGCGGGTGCTCGGCAAGGACATGGCCACGTGGAACACGGGACGCTGCTGCGGGAAGGCCGCGGCCGAGGGCGTCGACGACGTGAGCTTCCTCGCCGCCGTCGTGGACGATCTCGCCACGGCGCAGGGCATCGATCGGCGACGGGTCTTCGCGACCGGCATCTCGAACGGCGCCATGATGGCGATGCGGCTCGCCTGCGAGCGCCCGGACCTGGTCGCCGGCATCTCGGCGGTCGGCGGCCCGGGGTACACGGGCGAATGCGCCGCGCCGAGGCCCGTCGCCGTGCAACTCGTCCACGGCACGGCCGACCCGTGCGCGCTCTACGGTGGCGGCGCCGAGTGCGGCGGCTGCTGGGAGCGCGCCTCGGCGGCGCTTGGCGTGAAGCTGCCCGAGCGCCACTTCTCGTGCGAGAGCGTCGCGGAGCAGGCCGCCTTCTGGCGGCGCGTGAACGGCTGCGCCGACGAGGCGCGGTCGAGCTACACGCGTGGCGCGGCCCGCTGCGTCGAGTACACGGCGTGCGCGAGCGGCAAGCCGGTCAGCGTCTGCACGATCGAGGGCGGCGGGCACACCTGGCCGGGCGGCGTGCGCGGGTGCGACGAGCGCTCGCGCCTCTGTCGAGCCTTCGCCGACGCGACCGGCCCCATCAGCGCCGACCTCGACGCCAGCGCGACCATGGCGGCGTTCTTTCTGCGCTGAGCTTGGCCGTCAGCGCAGCCCGGCGAAGTGCCGCCGGAGCTCGTCGGGCTTCATGGCGGCCGCCTCGGCGAGCCTGGCGACCATCGCGTCGTCGGCGAGGTCGCTCCGCTCGATGCGCACCATGTAGCGGCGCGCGACGCGATAGTCGGCGCCGCCGACGTCGACGGCGCGCCGGCGGCCGCGACCGGTCGCCGGATCCAGGCACTCGGTGAGGGGAACGGGCCGGGTCGCGCCGGCGTGGATGGTGATGACGGCGCTGCCGCGGCCGCTCAGGAGCTGCCGCACGGCGGCGAACCCGAGATCGCGGGCGTACTCGGCCTCCATCGGTAGCGGCGACGCGCAGCGCAGCTCGTAGCCGATGGTCTTGTCGACGATGCTGACCTTCAGGCCGCGCCGCTCGAGGCGCAGCGTCACCTCGTTGACCATCTTGCGCCCGAGGTCGATCTCCGTGACGCGGATGTTGCCCTGCGCGTCGCGATCGACGTCCTCGAGCTCGGCCACCTCGGCCGGGTCGAAGCGCTCGACGACGGCCTCGCTCACGAGCACGACCCCGTGCTTGCGACCGAGCGCGCGGCGCTTCACGATCGCGCCCTCGATGACGTCGGCGAGGTCGGCGAGCCGCACCGGCCCCGGCGGAAACTCCTCGGGGATCACGGTGCAGGTGGCGCTCACCGCCTTGCCAATCCCGAGCGTCAGGTGCCCGGTCGGCCTACCCATCGTGACCGCGAGGTACCAGCGCCCGGTCGTGACCGCGTCCTCCATCAGGTTCTTGACGATCTGGACGCCCACGTCGCGGGCCGTCTCGTAGCCGAGCGTGGGCACCGTCCCGGAGATGTCGAGGTCGTTGTCGATGCTCTTCGGCACCAGCACGACCGGGATGCGGCCCTTCGTCTCGCGCTCGATGGCGACGGCGCTCCGCACGAGGTCGTCGCCGCCGATCGCCACGATGCCGTCGATGGCGAGCTTGCGCAGGGCGGCGACGGCGTTCTCGAGCAGCCGCGGATCGGAAGCCACGTCGGTGCGCGAGGCACCGAGCATCACGCCGCCACCGAGGTGCGCGCGCGAGACCTCGGTGATGCCCATCTCGTGCTGCTCGTCCGTGTAGCGCTGCGCGAGCCACTGGAAGCCGTCGCGGAAACCGATGGGAACGCAGCCGCGTTTGATCGCCTCGATGACGGCCGCAGAAATGACGGCATTGGTGCCGGGTGCTGGTCCGCCGCCCACCAGGATGCCGATGCGCTTGATCGCCATGTGCTGTCTCCCTCGTCAGGCACCGGCTGGGCGCCCGAAGCGCGCCCGCAGCTCCGCGCTCGTCATGCCACCGGCCTCGGCCAGCTCCTCGACCCACGCGGCGTCCGCGAAGTCGCTCGGCTCGAGCCGCAGCATGTACTCGCGCGCCACCTTGAAGCCCTCGAGGCTCACGTCGACCATGCGCACGCGCGTGCGCCCTTCGGCGGTGCGCATCTCCTCGAAGCGGACGGGCACGAAGCGCCCGTCCTGCATCGTGACCATGGCACCGCTGCCGCCCTCGGCGACGAAGCGCACGGCGTGGAAGCCGAGGTCGCGGCAGTACGCCGCGTCGAAGGCGATGGGGTCGGCGCAGCGGAGCTCGTAGCCGATGGTCTTGTTGGTCAAGGTCACCTTGATGCCACGCCGCAGCATGCGGCCCTGCACCTCGACCTTCACCTTGCGGGCGAGATCGACCTCGGCCAGGCGGATGTGGCCGTGGTCGTCGCGCTCCACGTCCTGCAGCTCCGCGAGCTCCTTCGGATCGAAGCGCTCGACGAGCCCCTCGGCCAGGACGGCGACGCCGTGGTGCTGGCCCATGGCGCGGCGCTTGATGATCGAGCCCTCGACGATGTCGCAGATGCTCGCGAAGGAGATGGTGCCGGACCCGAACTCCTCGGCGATGATGGTGAGCGTCGCGCCCGCGGCCTTGCCGATGCCGAGGGCGAGGTGCCCGGCGTGCCGGCCCATCGCGACGACCACGTACCAGCGCCGGGTGGAGAGCGCGTCGTTGCTCAGGTTCCGAACGAGCTCCGCGCCGACGTGGCGCGCGGTCTGGAAGCCGAAGGTCGGCACGTGCGCGGGCAGCGGCAGATCGTTGTCGATGGTCTTCGGCACGTGCGCGGTCCGGATGCGCCCCTGCGTGAACTCCGCGACCTTCGACGACGAGAGCGCGGTGTCGTCACCGCCGATGGTGATGAGGTGGTCGATACCGAGCCGGTCGAGCGCCTCGGTCACCGCGACCATCGACTCCTCTTTCTTCGTCGGGTTGTCGCGCGCCGTGCCGAGCACCGACCCGCCCCGGAGGTGGATGCGCGACACGTCGTCGATGGTGAGCTCGCGCACGCGGCTCGTGTCGCCGCGCATCAGCCACCGGAACCCCTCCTCAATCCCGCGGACCGCGAAGCCACTGTTCAACGCCTCGATGGTGGCGGAGGAGATCACCGAGTTGATGCCCGGTGCGGGCCCGCCGCCGACGAGCAGACCGAGTGTCCGGTTGGCGCCCATGGATGCTGTGCACCGCTCTACCACCGCCGGGCGGCGGGCTCACGAACGATGCAACGCCGCAGACGGAGCGCT
>JADLAB010000462.1 GCA_020848455.1 Polyangiaceae bacterium | reverse complement strand
GCGGGCGTGATGCGGAAGGTCTGCCGCGCACGCGGGTGAGCTGCCGCGCCGGCGCGTCGGAGCCAGCCGTTCTGCTCCATGCGCGCGAGCGCCGGGTAGAGGGTGCCCGGACTCAGGCTGTGGCCGTGCCGTGCCAGCTCCTCGAGGAGCCAGGTGCCCCAGACCTCGCGCGTCGCGGCGTGGTGCAGGATGTGGATCTTCCAGATCCCGAGTCGGATCTCGCGGTCGGCTGCCGACGGCATTTACGCAGACCGTATACGCGTGTCGTAATATGGGCACAACCCCAGCTGGGCCCGTGGTCGTGGCTGCCGGCACGGTCGTCGCCCCGCCGGGGGGGACTCGAGTCCTCGCGCGGGCTTTCCGCGGACGAACCGCCCGCGCTACGATGGTGCGGCGCGCGCCGACGCGCGGCGCAGCGGGAGGCGAGCGGATGTCTGCCGAAGCCTACGTCGTGTGCACGAGCTGCGGCCGGAAGCTCGCCGCCCGCTTCGACGCCTGCGTCTATTGCGGCGGCCCCGTCGCGGACCCGAGCGCGCGCGCCGCGCCCGCGAGCGTCCCGCCGCCCGGCCCGTGGAAGGCCCGCGAGAGCACGCCGCCGCCCGCCGCACCCGCCGCGCGCGCGAGCACCCGCCCGCCCGCCGGCGCCGGTCGCGGCAGCGGCCTCGAGCTCGCCGAGGTGGAGCGTCACCCACGCCGCGAGAGCGAGCGGCCTCCGGGCGGGCCCGTCGGCATGGCCCCGGTGCACCGCTCCGCGCCGCCCCCGCCGGGCGTGTCGCGCCGCGCGCGGTCCACGCCCGGGTGGCTCGTGCCCGTTCTGCTCGGGGTCGGCGCGCTCCTCGTCGTGCTCGCCGTCATCCTGTTCGTGAGGCCGGGCCTCTTGCTGAGCGACCCGCCGCGCTAGCGCCGAGCCGCGCGCCCGCGCGCCCGGCGCGTGCGCAGCAGCCACGGCAGGAGGCCCGCGAGCACGAGCCCGAAGGGCACGTCGACCGAGCGGCCCGCGAGCTCGCAGCTGCAGCCCCCGTCCGCGCCGGGCACGTCGCCCGGCTCGACGCCGCCGAGATCGGGTGGCAGGCCGTTGCCGCTGCCGCCCGCGCTCGTGGCACCCGCGCCGCCGCCGCCCGCGCTCGAGCCGCCGGAGCCCCCGCCGCCGGCGCCGCCGGTCCCGGCCGAGGCCTCGTCGTCGTCGTAGGGGTCCGCGCAGCCGGGGTCGTTCGGGTAATCGACGAAGGTGTCGCCGTCGTCGTCGAGGCCGTTCGCGCAGGCGGGGTAATCGGCCTCGCTCACGTCGTCGGCGGCCGTGCAGCCCGGATCGTCCGGGAAGTCCGTGAGCCCGTCGGCGTCGTTGTCACCGCCGTCGCTGCACGCCGGCGGCCCCGACTCGTCCGTGTCGAGCAAGGACGCGCAGCTCGGGTCGTCGGGATAGTCCGTGAGGCCGTCGCTGTCGTTGTCGAGCCCGTCGGAGCACGCGGGCACGTCGGTCTCGTCGGGATCGAGCGCGTCGGTGCAGCCCGGATCGTCCGGGAAGTCCGTGAGCCCGTCGGCGTCGTTGTCGGCACCGTCGTTGCATTGCGTGACGGCGCTCACCCCCTGCACGACCACGTCCGGCGAGCTCCGCAGGCTGACGATCTCGCCCGCGGCCTCAGCCGTCGCGTTCAGGTGCTGGCCCGCGTAGAGCGTCGGGACGGCGGCGGTCCACGCGCCGCCCGCGCCGGCGATGACGGGCGCCACGGAGTTGCCGTTCACGTAGAGCGTGATGGTGGCGCCCTGGCCCTCGGAGGTGGTGCCCTGTACCTGCGTCGCGCCGGCGAGCACCGGCGCGGTCACGACGGGCGGCTCGCTCCGCACGGCGTCGACGAGCAGCGGCGCGAGCCCGAAGGTCGCGTTCTCGACGTCGCGCCCGACACCGTTGTCGCGGAACTGCGTCTGGAGGTCGATCGTGTAGAGGCCGGGCGCCGCGGCCACGCTCGCGTCGAAGTCGAGGACCAGCGTGCCGCCATTGGCCGGCACCGTCGCGAGACCCTGCGTGAACGTCACGGTATTGCCCGCGACCGTCGGATTGGCCACGTTCACGCCGTTGATGCGCGGCGCGGCGCAGCCCGGCGGCGGGCAATAGCTGATGCCCGTGGGGAGCGTGACCTCGACGTAGGACGCCGCATTGAGCGTCGCCGCGCCCGTGCCGACGTCCGTCACCGTCGCCGTGTAATGCACGGTCGAGCCGGTGGTCGTCGACGGCGGGTCGGTCGCCGGGGTCGTGGCCACGGTGGCCGCGTGGTCGATGACGATGATCGCCTCGATGTCGGTCAGCGCCACGACCGAGAAGCCCGGCGCCGGGAGCTCGGCCGAGGTGTACGTCGCGCGGTTCAGGGTCGAGAGCCCGTTGCCCGTGACGTTCATCTGCCACTGGAAGGTGTACGCGTCGCCGGGCTGCAGGGTCATCGTCGGCCAGGTGAGCAGGCCATTGCCGACCGTGGGTGCGGGCCCCTGGAGCACGCCCACCCATTGCACGTCACCCGGCACGAAGGTATCGGTGACGACCACGTTGGACTGCGGGTTCACCGAGAGGTTCTTGCCGGTGATGGTGTAGGTGAGGGTGTCGCCGGTGACCGCGAGCAGCTTGTCGACGGCGAGCTCGAAGAACAGGTTGAGCTGCACGCACGAGGGCGAGGGCACGAAGTAGCGCCAGGTGTTGTCCTGGCCCTGCTGCGGCATCGCGGCGTCACCGCCGAAGACCTCGGCGCAGTTGACGTCCGCATTCATGGTCGGATCGAGCGGCAGAGCCAGGACGCGCAGCGAGATCTCCGCGAAGTACTCCTGCCCCACGATGAGCTCGCCGACCGCGTAGCGGACGGCGTTGGTGCCGGCGGGTAGCGGGTTGTCGAGCGACAGGTCCCAGCCCGTGTCGATCGGGAGGCCCGCGCGGATCGGCGCCCCGGCGCAGCTCTGGCAGTTGGTGGCGCCACCCGTGCCGATGGTGCTGCCGGCCGAGCGGATGCGCTGCCACGGGCCGACCGGTCCGCTCGCCGCGGCGGTCTCGTCGTCGTCGAGCGCCGAGGCGCACCCAGGGTCGTTCGGGTAGTCCGAGAGCGAGTCGCCGTCGTTGTCGGCGCCGTCCGAGCAGCGCGGCGCGGCGACCTTCTCGAAGAGGTAGTGCGTGTCGGGCCCCGCGACCGCGGAGCCGTACAGGAATGGCGTGTTCCCGGTGCCGTTCGCCACCACCGACCCGCCGTTCGCACCGTACGCAATGGCCTGGACCTGATCCCAGACGTTGTGGCTGTAGAAGGGTGGGCCCGCGAAGCCGAGGAAGTTGTCGAGCTGCCCCGCGCCCGTGGGCACGGGCGTGACGGCGATGCCGTTCTGCACCGTGATGAAGGCGTTGGCGGGGTTGCGGGCCGTGCGCGGGTCCGTGCTGAAGAAGATGCCCGTGTCGGCGTAGACCTGCGCGAGCGAGCCCTGCTGGAGGCCCATGGCGTCGAAGCCGTTGTGGCGGCCGCGCGGCCCCCAGCCGTCGTCCATCAAGGCCGGGGCCTTCGGAAAGACGGTGTTGCCGTCGCGGTCGATGAGCCGCGCGCCCACGACCTCGGTGTTCGCCGGCACGTACTCGGTGATGTAGCCGCCCGCGCCGCGCGTGGCGTTGTTGGGCAGGGCCGTGAACTGCAGGATGAAGGTGAGCACGTCGCCGACCTTCGCGGTCGTGTCGGTGCCGACGCCGCCGGGGGTCGGGTTGCCCTGCGGATCGAGCAGCACCACCGTCTGCTGGCTGATGCGCTTGGCGGTCTGCACCTGCGCGACCGAGTGCGCGTGGGCGAACGAGCCGGCGGCGAGGCACAGGGCGGCGCCGACGCGCAGAGACACGTTGCGTTTCATGGCGTCGCTCCTCCTTTTCAGTTGGGGATGGGCCCGCTCGCGCGCGGGACGATGATGTAGACGCCGCGCACGTCGAGCACCGTGACGGCGTCGCCGAGCACCTCGATGTCCGCGGCGAAGAGCTGATCCTCGAGCGTCGAGGGCTGGAAATCGTTGAAGCCCTGCACGTCGAAGGTGACCGTGCTGCCGGGCGTCACGTCGAGGAAGACGTCGCCCGAGATGGTCGCGCCGGCAGGCGGCGGCGGGACCGGCGTGACGGCCTTGATGAAGTCGGCCGTGGTGTGACCCGGCGTCAGCACCTCGCCCTTCAGGCCCTGCGTCTGGCCCACGGTCCGGGTCGAGATGTCGAGCACGCCGAGGGTCGCGAGCTGCGCGACGGCGTCGACGATGAGCGTCCCGAGGCCCGTGCCGTCGGGCAACACGTCGAACACGACCGGGCAAAGCAAGGTACCGCCGACGTCCACCGGAGCGCGCGGCGCGCCCGCGACCCCGGTGAGACACTCACCCGTCCCCACGTCGGGCGGGATGAGCGCCTTCGTGGCGATGGCGAGGTCCTCGAGGTAGGCGCGCGGGTCGTCGGGCGTGCCGACGTTCTCGAGGCTGTCGATGCCGATGACGCGCGCGCCGATCGCCTGGAGCGCGGCGACGGCCGCGTTCCGGTCGTGGGCTCCGTCGACCACGCCGGCGTAGTCGCTCGCCGCGTGCGAGGTCGCGTCGGTGATCTGCACGATGATCGGCAAGGAGTCGGGCCGGAAGCCGGCACCGCCGATGCCCGGCGGCGCGAAGGGCAGGTAGCCGAGCGCCGGGATGCCGGTGCCGCTCGCCCACTGGTAGAGCGCCTCGAAGCCGGCCTCCGGGATGTCGAGGCCGCCCGCGGCCGGCGGCAGGAGCGCGAGCCCGGCCGTCACGGCGGCGATGTCGGTCGTCACCGGGCGGAGCAGCTCGTAGGGCTTGTCGCCGGGCAGGCCGAAGGGCGCGACCGGCATGTCCTCGAAGCGCCCGACGCCGAAGGCCGCGTCGCTCACGACGGCGGCGATGCCGGGCACGATCACCTGCTCGAGCGTCGTCTGCAGGGCGGTGATCTCCTGGCCAAAGGAGCCGGTCGTGTCCATCGAGAAGAAGATGTCGGCCTGCTTGACCGTGGTCGCGAAGTCGAGCGGACCGTTCTGCCCCGGCCCCTGGTAGGGGAGCACGAAGTAAAAATCGCCGGCGGGGATGTTCACGCTCGGGTCGTTGGGGTCGCTGCCCGCGATCACCTCGACGACGTCCGGCGTGCCGTCACCGTCGGTATCGGCCAGGAGCGGCGAGGACTCACCCGGATCGACGACGCCGTTGCCATTCTTGTCCTCCTCGCGGTCGGGCACGTAGTCGTTGTCCGAGTCGAGATCGAGAAAGTCGGGCGCCCCGTCGCCATCGGTGTCGCGCGCCGGGGTCGCGAGATCGGCGTCGCCCGCCTCGAGCTCGTCGGGGATGCCGTCGCCGTCGGCGTCGAGGTCGCGGAAGTTCGCGCTGCCGTCGCCGTTGAAGTCGATCCCGCCCTCCTCGGCGTCGGCGATGGAATCGCCGTCGGCGTCGAGATCGAGGTGGTCGAACAGGCCGTCCCCGTCGGTGTCCACGGGCGCGAAGGCCGCGTCGAGCTCGTCCGTGTCGTCGATGGCGTCGCCGTCCGAGTCGAGGTCCCGGTAGTCGGGCGTGCCGTCGCCGTCGGTGTCGACCGGGGGAGTCGCGAGGTCGGCGTCGCCCGCCTCGAGCGCGTCCGACAGGCCGTCGCCGTCCGAGTCGTGGTCGCGGGCATCCGGGTAGGCGTCGCCGTCCGTGTTGCGGGCCTCGGCGCTGCCCTCGTCGGCGTTCGAGATGGTGTCGCCGTCGTCGTCGCCTCCGGGCGCACCGCCGGTCCCAGCGTCGTCCGTGGTGCAGCCCACGAAGAAGGCGAGCAGGGCGACCCAGAGAGGGCTCCGCCGTCGGGAGAATTTTTCGACTGCCATGGACGCGAGCACACCAGAACGAGCCCGAACGACGCAACCCGTTTTTCGCGCGGCGCGCCAGCGAGCGCGGCAAGCGTGTTCGCGCCGAACACGCGCGCCTGCCGCCCTGCCCGGTCGGAGCTACGCTCGGAGCGTGTACCAGCGAGATCTCCTCCAGCGTCAGCTCGAGCTCTTCCGGCAGGCGCTCGCCCGCCTCGTCGCGCGCCGGCAGCAAGGAGAGCTCGAGCTCGCGCGCGAGGAGGCGCGGCAGGCCTACGATGCGCTCGGCATCGACGCGAGCTTCCTCGCGCTCGACGCCGCGACGCTGGTGTCGCTCGTGTCGAGCCGCGACAAGCTCGCGGCCCTGTGCGAGCTCTTCGACGAGGAGGCGCGCGTCGAGCTCGCGCGCGCGGGTGCGAAGCGCGCGGCGAGCCTCGCGGCCCGCGCGCGGGAGCTCCGGCAGGCAGCGGGGCTCGCTCCGCCGCCACGACCGCCGCGCGCGTGAGCCGCCGGCGCGAGCGATCGGTGTTCGCGCCGGGCGCGCGCCGAGGTACCGTGCCCGGATGGCGATTCGTTCCCGCTCGCCCCTCCGCCGCCCCACGTCGCTCGGCCTGGCGGCGCTCGCCGCCGCGTGCGCCCTCGCGGCGCCCGTGGCGTGCAAGACCGCGCAGCCGCCCGCCATCGGGGGCCCGCCGCCGACCGCCGCCGTGACGGTGCCGACGGCCTCGGCGTCGCCGACCGCCGCCCCGCCGGCGTCCGCGAGCGCGACCGGCTCGGCCTCCGGAGCGTCCGCGCCCGCGCGCGAGCCCGAGCCGCTGGTGCCCCCGAGCGCCGTCGCGTGCCGCCTCGACTTCACGGCCCACCTCGGCAAGCGCCTCGC
Organism: Polyangiaceae bacterium; assembly: GCA_020848455.1. Classification (GTDB taxonomy): domain Bacteria; phylum Myxococcota_A; class Polyangia; order Polyangiales; family Polyangiaceae; genus JACRDA01. Next base: position 21,022 of record JADLAB010000462.1, on the reverse strand, counting down.
GGAGCCCGCGTTCGGCGGTGGCGAGGCCCTCTACCCGCTCGCCTTCGCGCCCGGGCGGCCACCCTTCGCGACGGTGTTCGCCGCCGAGAAGGGCGAGCTCACCGTGCCCGTGGGACCGGCCGCCGCGGGCACCTTCCTGCGCGCGGAGTACGCCGCGGTCGCGCTCGGCGGCGTGGTCGCGGCGTCGGAGCTGCACCTCTGTCCCCAGCGCGCATTCGCGCTCCGCGGCATCCTCGTGCCGAGACCCGAGACCTTGCTCGAGCTGCGCGCGGGGGCCGACGGCCGTGTCACCCTTGCCCCCGGCTCGATGGAGGACACGCTCCTCGAGATGACGTCGGGCGCGCTCGAGGACGCCCGCCCGTGCGCCGACGTCGGGGCCGAGCGCGCGAGCTTCGATCTCGGCAGCCTCGTCCCGAAACGGCCGGGGCGGCCGATGTACCTCGTCGCCAAGACCCCCATCGCCGCGACGGACACCGACCCGCCCATCGCGGTGCTCGAGCCGGCGGGCGACCTGCAGGTCGAGGTCGTGGCCCAGTCGCAGAAGCGCGCGCGCATCGTCGCGTCGCAGCGCGGTTTCTGGGTCGTCGCCTGGGTCGCGCAGAGCGCGCTCGCCGCCACGCCCCCCGGCGTCGCCTATGGGTCGAACGGCCCCATCCCGGGCCCGCGCAGTGCCTTCGCCATGGGGATCGCGCTCGGCCGCCGCGCGACCTGCGCTCACGACGTGCCCCTGCTCGCCTACCAGGGCGATGAGGGGCGAGTCGCAGGAGTCCTGCGCGCGGGCCACCCGATCGGCCTCACGAGCGAGGAGCCGGTCGGCGGCGAGCTCGAGATCTACCTGCGCGTGAAGGGGCTGCTCGTGGAGTCGGGCACCACGTGGCGCGTGCGCGCGCGCGACCTCGAGGACTGCCCGGTCAGCGAGCGCTGAGCGAGCGCGCGGACCCGCGCGCCTCGGCTCCGCCACAAGTGCCGCAACTTCCGCCAAGTTCCCGGGGTTGTGGCGGACCCGGGCACCTCGACTCGGCCACAAGTGCCGCAACTTCGTCTAGGGCGACCCGGGCGCCGCCCGACAGCGCGCGACGAGCTCGGCCTCCGCGGGGGCGAGCCGCGCGCGCGACACGTGCGGCGCATCGGGCCCGAAGTGCGCGTACCACGCCGCGCGCTCCGCGGCGCGCCCCGCCTCCTCGGCGCGCTCGGCGAGGAGCACGACCGCCGCGTGCTCGACGGCTCGCTCCCCGGCCGCCGGCCCGGCCGCGTGCTCGACGGCGCGCTCCCCGGCCGCCGGCCCGGCCGCGTGCTCCGCGACGCGCGTGACCTCGAGCACGCTCGCCTCGTGCGCGGCCTGCCACGCGACGTGCGCGACGTCCGGCCCCGGATCGTCGCAGGGAAGGCCCGTCCAGATCTCGGCGAGCGCATGCGACCCCGGGGACCGCGCGAGCGTGCGACGTCGCACGCGCCCGCGCAGGCGCAGGGCCCGGTGCGGCACGACGTCCACGCGCGCGAGCCACGGCGCGACCGGGACGAGCGCGTCGAGCGCCTCCGCGAGGCGCGCGCGCTCCTCGGCCTCGAGCACGGCCGGCGGCAGCGCCGCGTGGCTCGGGGCCTCGAGCAGCGCCGCGCAGCGCAGGAGCTCGAGGCCGGAGAGCTCGAGGGCAGGTGCGGACGCGAGCGTCGCGAGGGCCGCGCGGCACGCGATCTCGGCCGGTGGCTCGCGCGCGAGCTCCCCGAGGTCGCGCTCCGCACACGCGCCCGCGGCCTCGGGCGAGGGGAAGAGCCACGCGACGAGCTGCGCGCGCGCGAGGGCCGCGTGGCTCGGCAGGAGCACCGCGAGCGCAGCCGCGTCCTCGGCGAGCGTGCGCGCCCCGGCCGGCCCGAGGTGACGCGCGGCGAAGGCGACGTACGCCGGGTCGTACACGCTCGCCGGCAGGTCGGCCGTGCCCGCGACGTGCGCGAGCACGTGCAGGATGAGGTCGGGCCAGGTGTCGTTCGAGCACAGCACGGGCACGCGGGCATTGTAGTGTGGGCGCGCCCGCCGCGGGCGCCGGAGCCGCGACGCACACGAAGCCATGCTGCTCGACTGGTTCTGGGCCTTCCTCTTCACCGAGGTCGTGGAGATCCCGATCTACTTCTACGCGCTCGGGCGCCGAGCCGCACGCCCGCGCGCGCCCTGGCCCGCGCGCCTCGCCGTGGCGTTCGCGGCGAGCGCCCTCACCCACCCGCTCGTGTGGTTCGCGATCCCGCCGCTCGTGTACGCGGTGTGCGACCCGTCGCTGACGGTGAGCTACGTGGCGTTCACCATCGTGGCCGAGGCCTTCGCCGTCGGGGTCGAGTGGGCCTACCTCCGGGCCGACGGTCTGCGGCGCGCGTGGGCCTGGTCGCTCCTCGCGAACGCCGCGAGCGCCGGCCTCGGGCTCGGCCTGCGCGAGCTCGTGGGCTGGCCGTGACGCGTGCCGCCGCGGCGAGCGCTATGCTGCGGGCGCCATGACCACCGGGCTCGTCTCCGGCTCCGAGGACAACCGCCGCGGCTTCCGCCGCATCGTGCTCCTGCTCATCCTGCTCGTCACGGTGCCGACGGCGCTCCTCCTGGCGGCGGGCATCCTCATCCTCGTCCTCTGGGCCGGTCCGCAGGGCATCGTGTTCGGCGTGCTCCTCATGGCGCTCGTCGCCTGCATGGTGACGGGCATCGTGCTGTCGCTCGTCTTGCTGCGACGCGAGGCGGCGCTGTCGCGGCTGCAGCTCGACTTCGTGTCCAAGGTGAGCCACGAGCTGCGCACGCCGCTCACCTCGATCCGCATGTTCGCGGACATGCTCGAGCAGGCCGAGCCGGACGAGCGCAAGGTGTGCATCGAGGTCTTGCGGCGCGAGACGGGGCGGCTTTCCGACCGCATCGAGCGCCTGCTCGACTGGGGTCGCATGGAGGCGGGCCGGCGCGTCTACCACCCCGAGCCCGACAGCGCCGAGCACGTGATCGCCGACACGCTCGCCGCCTTCTCGGCCAACACCATGGGGCGCGACCGCCCGATCCTCGTCGACGTGCAGGGCCCGCTGCCGCCTCTGCGCGTGGACCGGGGGGCGCTCGTGGACGCGCTCGTGAACCTCCTGTCGAACGCCGACAAGTACTCGCGGCCGGAGGCCGCGATCGAGCTCATCGCCTCGGCCGACGGCAAGAGCGTGCGCTTCGCCGTGCGCGACCATGGCGTCGGCATCCCGCGCCGCGAGCACCGCAACATCTTCGAGAAGTTCTACCGCGTGGACGACCGGCTCTCGCGCGCGGTCGAGGGCTCCGGCCTCGGGCTCGCCATCGTGCGGCACGTGGCGCAAGGGCACGGCGGGCGGGTCGAGGTCGAGAGCGAGCCCGGCGAGGGGAGCACCTTCACCATCGTGCTGCCGCGCGGCGAGGAGGCGGCCGCCTCGACGCCTCCGCCGGCGGCGGTGGCACGCGCCGGCGCAGGGGCAGACCCGGGCGCCGGAATCGGCTAGAGAGGCCTGCGTGAACGACCGCGCGCGCATCCTCGTCGTGGAGGACGATCCCTCGATCCTCCTCGGCCTGCGCATGAACCTCGAGCGCGAGGGCTACGAGGTGCACGGCGCCGAGGACGGTTCGCACGGCCTCGAGCTCGCGTGCAGCGGCGGCTGGGACCTCGTCATCCTCGACATCATGCTGCCCGGGCTGAACGGCTACGAGATCCTGAGCTCGCTCCGGGGCCAGAGCATCAAGACCCCGGTGCTGGTGCTGTCGGCGCGCACGGCCGAGGTCGACAAGGTCATGGGGCTGGACCTAGGCGCCGAGGACTACATCACCAAGCCCTTCAGCGTCGGCGAGCTCCTGGCGCGGGTGCGGGTCGCGCTGCGGCGGCACAGGACCGAGCCGCCGACCTGGCGCTTCGGCGACGTCGACGTGGACCCCTCGACCCGGGTCGTGCGGCGCGGCGGCGCGGTCGTCGAGCTCACGGCGACCGAGTTCAAGGTGCTCGCGGCGCTGGTGCGCGCGGGCGGGCGCATCCTCACGCGCGAGCAGATCTTCGAGGCCGTGTGGGGCGCGCGCCACCACGGCACGCAGCGCACCATCGACAACTTCGTGGCGCAGCTGCGCGCCAAGCTCGACGACACCGACGCGCCGCACCACATCCTCACGGTGCGCGGCGTGGGGTATCGGCTGGCGCCGTAGGGGAGTCGAGCCACGGTTCTCGCGAGCCTCGCCGACCACGCTCACCACGTTGGCGACCTGGCGACTCGGCGCCTGTGCGCGCGGCTCTTCTCTGCCCATCTTGGGATCGAGGGTCCGCCGGGGCCGTGCGACGCGATGCCCGAGTAGTATGCTCGCGTCATGACGCGACCCGGGGCACGGCAGGGGGTCCTGATGGCGCTCGCGATGGCGGCGTGCGGGCGCGGCGACGAGCCGAGCACGAAGGACCGACCCGGGACGGCGGCGAGCGCCGCGACGAGCACGGCCTCGGCTGTCGAGCGCGAGCCCGTGCGGAATCTCACGCCGAACGACCTGCTCGCGCAGGGTACGCCGACCATCGTCGTCGGCACGCTCGGCGACGACGCGGCCGACCGCGCGATCGTCGCGCAGGCGCGGCTGCTCCTCGAGCTGTTCGCCGGCGCCACCATCGTGCCCGACACGTCGATCGACGTCGCCGCGGGCCCGTCCGGGTGGCCACCCAATCCGATCCTGTACGGCGGCGCGCACATGAACGCCGTGGTCGCCGCGCTCGGCGACGCGCTGCCGCTCCACGTCGACGCCGCGCGCATCGTGGTCGGCGGCGAGACCTACGCCGGCGTCGGCGACCGCGTGATCGCGGTGGTCCCCGCCGCGACGAATCACCCGGCGTTCCTGCTCTACGCGGGCACCGGCACGCCGGGCGTCGTCGAGATCAACTCGATCCGCCACGGCGCCGAGCCGCTGCTGATCGCCGACGTGCACGGTCGGCTGCAGACCGGCACCTGGGTGCGCGGCGCCGACGGCAAGGTGAGCGCGAAGCTGGCGGCGCCGGCGCGGCGGATCGCGTGGCGCAGCGTCGAGCGCGCGGTGGCCGGCGGCACGATACCCGTGGCGTTTCCCGAGCAGCTCGCGGCGGCGGCGGACGAGGCGGCGGTGGTCGACGCGGTCGCCCGCGGGATCACGCGTGCGGTCGAGCGGCTGAAGGTCGCCGCGCCGCCGACGACCACCGTGTACGTCTACCCGGACCGCAACAGCAAGGAGACGCTCACCGGCGACAAGGGCGATGGCCACGCCGTCGCCTCGGGCGCCGCGCTCCACGTGATTCGCTTCGATCCGCGGCCGGGCGGCGCCCTCGAGCGGCTCGTCACCCACGAGGCCACGCACGCGATCACCCTGCAGCAGTGGGGCCCGGCCGGATCGTCGCTGCTCGGCGAGGGCATCGCGGTGTGGTCCTCGGGCCAGTACGGCGGGACTCCGCTCGCCGACTGGCAGCGCAAGCTCGGCGAGCGCCCGGCGGTCGCGACCCTGTTGCCGGTGAAGGTGTTCCGGAGCAAGCCCGAGGCCGAGACGTACCCGCTCGGCGGGCTGCTCGTCACCGTCGCAGTCGAGCAGGTCGGCCTCGACAACGTGCGCGACCATCTGTTCGGCGCGACCAGCGCGACCTGGGCCGACGCCTGCAAGGCCGCCGGCACCACCGCCGAGGCGCTCGACGCAGCACTCGCGGCGCGACGCTGACGGCGGCTCGAGCGCCGCGGCGAGCCATCCGATCGCGCGGCCCTGTCGTGGCGCGTGGTCTCGAGATGGCGACGCTCAGTCGCTGCAGAGCGGGTCGGCCGGGTTGCACTTCTGCTTGCCGCCGCCGCCGCCGGCGCAGGCGAGCACCTCCGGGCAGGTCGCCCGCTCGGCGCACGCGGTCTTGAAGCCCGCCGGGGCCTTCTGGCACTCCATGCCCGGATCGCCACCCACGCTCGGGTTCGCCGCGATGGTGCACGCGGCGAGGCGCGCGCAGTGCGCGATGCTGTCGCCCGGGGCCGGGAGCCCGGAGTCGTCCGGCGGGACGAGGAAGGAGGGACGCGTCTGGCCGCGCACCGGCAGGGCGCCGCACACGGGCTGCGGGTTGCTCGAGCGCACGACCGCCTTCAGCATCGCGGCGAGGCGGTTGCACGTCCCGCCGTCGGCGCAGCGGGCCACGAGCACCTCGGCGTTGTCGGTCTCGATGACCTCGAAGTAGACCTGCCCGGGGCCGCTCGGCCGGGTGGTCACGACCTTGAACTGCGGGTGCGCGAGCATGGCCTGGCGCGTCCACGGCCAGTGGTAGGTCGCGCCCGCGCTCAACGGCGCGTTGGCCGCGATGACGGACGCGTCGGCACAGCTGTCCGGGATGGCCCGGATCGCGCCGAGCGCGTAGGAGCCGCCGCCGGTCGGCGGCGTGACCGGGGTGCCCCCGCCGAGCGTGTTGCCGCCGGGGGTGCCGCCGGCGACGCCGCAGCCGACCTGCGCGAACTGCTCCTTCGTGCCCTCGAGCGCCTGCTGGCAGGCCTGCTCGAGCATGCCCTGCCCCATGCCCGCGAGCTGGTGGAACTGCGCGCGCGCCTGCTGCGCGGCCGAGCGCATCTCGCCCTGCATCTCGGCCGGCACCTTCTGCGCCATGCAGTCGAGCCCCGACAGGAGCTTCTCGCAGGTGGGCGGCAGCGCGCCACCGCCGCCCGTCGGGGGCCCTCCGAGCGCCATGCCGCTCGGCGCGCCGGGCGTGCCACCGGCGGCGCACAGGGCGTCGATCTGCGGCATCTGCTGCTTGCACGCCGCCGCGAGCTCGCCCTTGACCATGTCGCCGCCCATCGCGAGGGCCTGCTTCAGGGTCACCTTCTGCTGGTCGAGCATCGCCGCGGCGGGGCCGGCGCACTTCGCGACCTTCGCGAAGAGCTCGTCGCACTCCGGGATGCCGAGCGCCTCGCCGCCGCCCGCGGCCGGGGGCTGGCCACCGCTGAGCAGCCCGGCCAGGGGCGGCAGGGTCGCAGGCTTGCCCGACTCGAGCGGCTTCGGAGACTCCGCGACGGCGCCCGAGGCGCCCGGCGCGGCCGACGTGCCGGGGCTGGACGCCGCGGGGTCGCTCGCCGCCGGAGCCGCCGTGCCGGTCGCCGCCTGCGTGGCAGTCGCCGTGTCGCCCGACGCCTTGCCGCACGCGCCCGACGCCACCACCGCGAGCACGAGGCCCACGGACCCAACCACCGCTCTACGCACGCTCATCGAGATCCTCCGAGGCACCGAAAATCGAGGCATTGAAGCCGCGCGGCGGGCGCGCCGCAAGCGTCTCCGGCCGAGAGGAGCCGGGAGCCAGGGCCGGGCGCACTCGGCCCTTCGAATCGGCGCCGCGAGGCGATATGTTCGTCGGGGTGCTGCGTACCGCTTGCTCGACTGCGTGGGGGGCCATGGGCGCCCTGCTCGCGCTCGCGTGCGGCACGCAGGCGACGAGCGACCCCGGCTACCAGAACCTCGGCGGCAGCGGCGCCGCCTCGAGCTCGAGCTCGAGCTCGAGCTCGACGACCACGACCGGCACGACGACCACGACGACCGGCGCGGGCGGCGGCGAGCCCGACGGCAAGGGACCGCCCTACCCCATCGTGCTCGCCCACGGCTTCTTCGGCTTCGAGGACTTCGCCGGGCTCGGCTTCGTCGACTACTTCTGGCACGTGAAGGCGCATCTCGCGACCGTGGGCGAGATCGTCTACACGCCCGCGGTCGATCCCTTCAACGACTCCGCGTTCCGGGGCGAACAGCTCGCGCTCGCGATCTCCGGGATCCTCGCGCACACGGGCTACCGCAAGGTCAACCTCGTCGGCCACTCGCAGGGCGGCCTCGACGCGCGCTACGTCGCGCACATGTACCCGGACATGGTGGCGTCGGTCGTGACGCTGCAGACGCCGCACGCGGGCACGCCCATCGCCGACATCGCGCTGAAGGTGCTGAGCGACCCGAGCCTGAACGACGTGCTCGACCTCCTGCTCTTGCTCGCCGGCCAGCCGCTCTGGAACCAGATCGGCGACACCACGAGCCTCGCCAAGCCGATGTACCTGTTCTCGCAGCAGGGCATCGCCGAGTTCAACGCCACCTACACCGACCGGCCCGGCATCTACTACGCCTCCGTCGCCGGCCGCAGCAGCCACGACCCGGGCGGACCGGACTGCGAGGGCGGCAGCGCCGGGTTCATCGCCGCCACGAGCGGCTACCTCGACCCCATCGAGCCCCTGCTCGCGGCGACCGCGGCCGTGCTCGGCGGCGGCCCCGGCGAGAGCATCCCGAACGACGGCCTCGTGCGCGCGCGCGACGCCAAGTGGGGCGAGTTCCTCGGCTGCGTGCCCGCCGACCACATGGACCTCATCGGTCACCTGTTCGGCGACGCCCCGGGCGGCACCAACCACTTCGACTACCAGGCGTTCTACGTCAACCTCGTGGCCTGGCTGCGCCACAAGGGTCTGTGACGCGCTCGGCGCGCGCTCGCTCAGTCGTCGTGCTCGAGCAGCCACGCGGTGGCGCGCTCGACGCTCTCGGCGTAGGAGAGGCCGTAGTAGAGGAACATCGGCGCGATCGGTAGGGCGCGCAGACCGCCCTGGTCGACCTCGTAGGCGCGCACCGAGCTGCGCAACAGGCCCGCGAGCAGCGGCTCGCCCCAGTGCCGGCGCCCCTCGATGACGTCGCAGAGGTGCGAGCCCGCGACGGCGTCGAGCACGTCGTACTCGGGGTCGAGGGTGGCCTCGAGCGTCGCGTGACCCGGTGCCACGCGCAGGGTGTAGCCGTCGACCTGGCTCGGGAACACGACCTCGAGCGCGAGCGCGAGCGGACGCGTGCACCCGAGCGCCGGGTACGCGCGGGCGAGCGCCGGCACGAGCGCCGTACGCAGCCAGGCGGCGACGAGCGCGCGCGCTTCGGGCTCGCGCCGCGCCCCGAGATCCGGATCGACGAGCGCCGGCAGCTCGAACGGCCGGAACAGCGGCGAAACGTCGGGCCCGAGGGGCTCGACGAGCGAGCGGCCCCCGTCGGGCTCGTGCTCGACCGCGCCGCCCGCCACGCGGTAGCGCCCGCCGACGGTGGCCGGCAAGCAGCGCGTGCCCGGCACGCGCGCCGCGGCATCGCGGAGGAAGCGCGCCTGCGAGACCGGGTAGACGAGCCCGTTCATCGCCGCGTAGGGCGGGGCGTGGCAGCTGCCCGCCGCGCCGGGCACGAGCGCGCGCGCTCCGAGCGCCGCGATCTGCTCGAGCCCGGCGGCGTACTCGGCGCGCGGGAAGCCGGCCGCGGCCCCGGTCGTCGCCTGCACCTCGCAGAGCGGCTGCCAGCGCACGATCGCGAGCGCGAGCTCGAGCGGTTCGAGACCGAGGGCGGCCCCGCTCTCGCTCAGCAGCGCGCGCACGCCACCGGGTCCGTCGAGCACGGTGTCGACCTGGTTCCAGGCGACGCCCGCGTCGCACGCCACCATCACGCCCCACTCGACGGCGGGAGCCGAGGACGGCGTCGTCACGAGCCGCACCCCGTCGAGCTCGATCCTCTGGCGCGGCGCCACGAGCTCGACCCTGCGAAAGCCGAGGCGCCGGCAGGTGCGCGCCACGAGGTCGTCGCCCGTGACGACCACCGTGTCGGCGTCGAGCGCCGCCAGCCGCCGCAGGCTCCGCACGTCGAAGTGGTCCGGATGGCGGTGCGAGACGAGGACGTAGTCGGCGCGGAGCGCCGCGGCGTCGACCCGGCGCGGGGGCACCACGGTGAAGACTCCGCCGTGGTGCAGATCGTCGAGCAGCGGGTCGAAGCACAGACGCAGGCCGGCCGCCTCGAGGTGCCAGCCCGCATGACCGAGGTACACCCAATCCATGCGGGCGCGAGCCTTCCCACGACGGCAGGGACGCGGGAAGGCCGATCGTCGGACGCCGCGCGGGCGCCCTCGCGCCGAGCACGCTCCCGGCGGGGCGAGCCCTTGACCGGGGCCGGGTGCGCGCGTTCGATGGGGACGCCATGGTCGCAAGACACGCGGCGCGCGTCCAACGCGAGAGGCCGCGAGCGGTGCTCGCCGGCCGCGCGCTCGGTGCGCTCGGCGCCCTCGCGCTCTCGGGAGGCTGCATCGCCTACGCGACCCCGCCGCTCCGGGTGTCGGCCGGTATCGGCCCGCGCATCGGGCGCTTCGTGCCGTTGCCGGCACCCGGGGCCGAGGATCGCGAGGACGCGATCCCCGCGACGACGGTGAGCGGGCGCGTGGGCATCGAGCCGCTCGGCATGATCGAGGAGCTCGCCGACCGCGTCGTGAGCCCGACCGCGGGCTACGTCTTCGAGCTCGTGCCGCGCGGCGATCTGCTGAGGCTCGCGCGCCACGGCGGCTTTCTCGGCCTCGTGCACTACCCGTGGACCGGCGACTCGCACAGCGGCGGCTGCCGGGCCCGCGTGCCGATCGGAGCCGCGGCCGACGTGCTCGCGAGCGAGGGCCACGTGGGGGGCGGGCTCACCTTCACCCTGGGCGTCGAGCTCGACTGCTTCGTCGAGGGCGAGTCGGAGGGGACGCCGCCCGACGAGGCGCTCGTCGCGTACTACCTCGGCGAGGTCGGCCTCGGAGCCGAGCTCGGCGTCTCCGCGCACACGCTCGACGGCGCGGCGTACTGGGTGGGGCAGCTGTCGCTCGTGCTCCACCTGCCGTCGACCGCGGGCATCGCGATCCTGCCCGTGTGGGACTGGCTCTAGCGCGGGGCTCGCCGGCGCGGTCGAACGGCGGCTACTGCGGAACGGCGCAGGCGATGCCGCCGCAGGCGTTCGAGCCGAGCGCGCCGACCGCCTCGACGCAGGCCGCGTCCCACGCGTTGCAGCAGCAGTGTGGCAAGGCGGCGCACACGTCCGCGACGCACCCGAGCGAGGTGATGTCCGGACACGCGACGCCGTTGGGGTCGGCCGGCAACGGCGCGCCGGGGGCGCAGAGGTCGTGGCATCCGGCCGACACGCACGCCTGGCAGCTCGCCTCGTAGCAGGCACTGCCCGAGCAGCAGTCCTTCTCCGAGTCGCACGGCGTCGAGACCGCGGCGCACCCGCACGTGCCGGCGGCGCACCCGCCATCGCAGCAATCGCCATCCGTCACGCAGCTCGAGCCCTCGAGCGCGCAGCACGCCCCGCCGACGCAGCCGCCACCGCAGCAGCCCGTCGGGTCGGCGCAGAGCGCGCCGGCGGCGCTGCAGCAGTAGCCGAGGTCGGACGGGCAAGCGAGGTCGCCGCAGCACGGCTGCCCGCCCGGCGCGCAGGGGTCGAACGCGAGCAGACAGTTCACGGGCTCGACGCACAGGCCGTCGAGGCACAGCGCCGAGCAGCACTGGTCGGAGGTGTCGCACGCCTCCTGCGGGCCGCGGCAGGCGCAGTGCCCGGCGCGGCAGGTGTCCGAGCAACACTCGCCGTGGGCGCCGCACTGCTCGCCCTCGCCGAAGCAGGTGATCGTGCACGTGCCCGCCGGGCCGCAGTTGAAGCTGCAACAGTCGGAGTCGAAGGTACAGGTCGCGCCGAACTCCTGGCACGACTGCCCGCCGCAACCGAGCTTCACCTCGCCCGTCCCGCCCACGTCCGCGCCCGTGGCGACCGGCGAGCACGAGCCGCTGCAGCACTCCTCGGCCGTGGTGCAGGTCACGCCGTCGGCGGCGCAGCAGCGCCCGCCCTCGCAGGCGCTGGCGCCCTGGGAGAAGCCGCAGCAATGCTCGAGCTGCTGGCAGGCGTCACCCGCCACGCCGCACACCGGCGGGCGATCGAGGCACAGCTTGCCCGCGGTGCAAGTGGCGAGGCAAAGGCCGCCGTCGAATCCGGCGAGCCATTGCCCGACCTCTGCCGCGTCGGCCGTGTCGAGGCCCTGCGACAGGTGCTGCTCGCAGGCGACGATCCCGCCCGGATAGCAGTCGGACAACAGGCCGCAGAGCTCGCCCACGGTATCGCGATAGCCACCCACCCCGAGCACGCCCACACACGCGGACAGCAGCGCGCCGCCCGCGAAGGCGACGAGGGCAGCTCTCGGCACGGGCTCCACGAGCGAGAAGTATCACCGGCGGGCCGCGGACTCACGACCGTTCGGTTGCGCGCGCCCGACCTGACGCGAGCCCACAAAAACGCAAAGGCCGCGGTGGCGGCCTTCACGCGGCCCGCGGTGACTCACGCCACCGCGGGGCGCTCGCGACGGTTCGGATTGCGCGCGTCGGTCAGAGACCGCCGCCCGCCGACGAGGGGTTCTCGAGGATGTGCGGAACGCCGCCGCAGAACACCACCGGGTTCGGGATGTCCGGGTAGGCGATGAGCACCTTGCGAGCGAGCTCGTTGCAGGTGGCGCCGTGACCGCACTGCGCGGTGTACGCGGTCGTCGGGCCGTTGTTCATCTTGTACTTCACGTCGAACTGCTTGAACGAGATCTTCTGCGAGATCATCGGCTCGTACTCGGGCACCACCGTCCAGTGCGGGTGGACCTTCACGACGCCGGCGATCGCTTGCCAGTAGACCTCGTGGTTGCCGGTATTCGACGCCATGAGGATGGCGAGTGCGTTCATGCAATTGTCGACGGTCGTCTTGACCGAGCCGGCTGCCACCGGTGCGGTCGTCACGCCGAGCGCAGCTGCCGCCGCACCTACCGTCACGAGTCCAAGTAACATCTTCTTCATGAACCCCTCCACGGGTTGATGAGTTCGGTGGACGGGTTCGTCCACGCGCGCCCACAATACGGCGGAGCCGGTCGTGTGGCAAGCCGCAATCCCTCAGTCCATGCGCGAAATTTTGCGCAAGACTTAAGGTTCTACTTCAATAAACCCGAACCACGGTCTCGCCGGCCGCGCTCACAGGAGCTTCGAGAGCGTCTCGCCGATGTCGGCGAGACTGCTGCCGCCACCGCCACTGCGCTCGCGCTCTCGTTCGCGCTCGCGCTCCATTTCGCGCTCGCGCTCGCGGTCCGAGTACGAGCTCGAGTCCGAGCTCGAGCGATAGCCGGAGCGGAGCTCGTCGGGCACCGGCGTGGCACCGTGCTGCGGTCGGTAGTCCTCGTGGTGGCGTCGTGCCTCGTGCTCTTGCTCGCGCTCGCGCTCGCGCTCGCGATCGCCCCCCTTGCCCGTGATGCTCGCGATGGCGTTCTTGCCGAAGTCGGTCTCGGTGGCGACGTAGGCGAGGCCCGCCACGGCGGCGACACCGCCCGCGGCCGCGAGCGCCGTCCCCGTGCCCCAGCCCTGCTTGGCCACGCCGGGCGTCGTCTGGAAGCCACCCGGCTGCATCATGCCGGGTTGCTGCATGCCCGGCTGCATCATGCCGGGTTGCTGCATGCCCGGTTGCATCATGCCGGGCTGCTGCATGCCCGGCTGCATCATCCCGGGTTGCTGCATGCCCGGTTGCATCATGCCCGGCTGCATGCCCTGGGCCGGCGCGCCGCCCCCGAAGAACGAGCTCGCGGCCTGCGCGAACGGGCTCGCCTGCTGCGGCGCCGCGCCGAAGCCGGCCACCGCTCCGCCGAAGCCGACCGGCGCGCTCACCGCCGGTTGCGCCGGTTGCGGCGCGATCATCGCCGCGGCGCCACCGAAAGGTGCGCCCGGCTGCGGCATCCCCTGCGCCATGCCGGGCTGCGCCATCCCTGCCTGTGCGCCCGGTGGTCCGTAGGGTGGGGTCATGCCGGGCGCGCCATACTGCTGCGGCTGCATCCCCGGCGCGCCGTACTGCGGCTGCGGCGGCTGCGGGCCCGGCGCGCCGTAGGGCTGTGAACCCATCGGCATCGGACCCATCGGCCCTTGCTGCATCGGCATGCCCATCGCGGGCTGACCCATCGGACCTTGCTGCATCGGCATGCCCATCGCGGGCTGACCCATCGGACCCTGCTGCATCGACATGCCCATCGCGGGCTGACCCATCGGCCCTTGCTGCATCGGCATGCCCATCGCGGGCTGCCCCTGCGAATACCCGGCACCGGGCCCTGGCGGGTAGCCCGCCTGCGCCTGCCCCGGATAGCCCGCCTGCGGCGGCGCACCCGGCTGGGGAGGCAGCGAGCGCATCACGCGCCCGAGCTCGTCGCGGTCGAACCAGATGCCGTGCTCGCGACAGCCGTCGACGAAGAGGCCCGCCTGCTCGACCGGCACGCGCTCGAGGACGCGCTGGCACACCGGACACCCGGCCGCCTGGTTCTCGTCGACGCGCACGCGCGCCTGTTGCGCCGCGACGTCCGAGGCGCCCATGGCCTCGGCGTCGATCGACTCGAGCACGCGGCGGCTCCCGGCCTGATCGAGCCACACCCCACCGCAGCCCGGACACCCATGGAGGACGAGGCGCGAGGCAGCGTGCGCCTGCAGCGGCTGACGACAGCGAGGGCAAAACATGCGGAGCATGATGACACGCCGCGGCCGCGCGCAAAGCAACTCGGAGGGGTTGGAAATATTTGCGCACCCATGACGGGTCAGATAGAAAAGATTGCGCGCTCGCCCCGGCGGTGCACCGCCCCCGACGCGCCCGCAACCGGAGCCCGCCATGCGCCGCATCCTCGTGGTCGACGACGAAGAGAGCCTGCGGCTCGTCCTCAAGACGTTCCTGAAGCGCCACGGCTACGAGGTCGAGGTGGCCGAGAACGGCGAGCAGGCGCTCGCGCTGGTGGAGACCTTCGGACCGGACTTCATCCTCACCGACGTGCGCATGCCCAAGATGGGCGGGCTCGATCTGATGTCCACGCTCAAGGCCAAGGGCGATCCGGCGACCGTGATCGTCATGAGCGCCTACGGCAACGTCGAGCTCGCGCTCGAGGCGATGAAGGCGGGCGCCTACGACTACGTCCACAAGCCCTTCAAGAACGACGAGGTGCTCCTCGCCCTGCGCAAGGCCGAGGAGCGCGAGATGCTGCGGCGCGAGAACCGCGCCTTGCGACAGGAGGTGCTGAAGGAGGCGAGCTTCGAGCAGATGCTGGCCAAGAGCCCGCAGATGCGCGCCATCTTCAAGACCATCAGCAAGGTGGCCGACTACAAGACGACGGCGCTCGTCACGGGCGAGAGCGGCGTCGGCAAGGAGCTCGTGGCGCGCGCCCTGCACCAGCGCTCCGCGCGCCGCGACGGCCCCTTCGTGGCCGTCAACTGCGCAGCCATTCCCGAGACGCTGCTCGAGAGCGAGCTGTTCGGCCACAAGCGGGGCGCCTTCACCGACGCGTCGCAGGATCGCGCCGGCCTGTTCGAGCAGGCCGACCGCGGCACGCTGTTCCTCGACGAGATCGGCGAGCTGCCGCTCTCGCTCCAGGTCAAGCTCCTGCGCGCCCTGCAGGACGAGATCGTGCGGCGCATCGGCGACAGCCGCGACATCAAGGTGGACGTGCGCATCGTGACCGCGACGCAGCGCGATCTCGCGGCCGAGGTGGCGGCGGGCCGCTTCCGCGAGGACCTCTACTACCGCATCAACGTGCTGCACCTCGTGGTGCCGCCGCTGCGCGACCGGCGCGAGGACATCCCGCTGCTCGTCGATCACTTCATCGCGCGCAACAACGTGCGGCTCGGCACCGAGATCCGCGCCGTGAGCCCGGAGACGCGCCGCCTGTTGCTCGAGTACAGCTGGCCCGGCAACGTGCGCGAGCTCGAGAACACCATCGAGCGGGCCATGGTGCTCTGCGAGGGCGAGACGCTCACCAACGCCGATCTACCGGAGCGCATCCACCAGGCGCGCGACCCCATCCGGCTGCAGCTCCAGAGCGGCGAGCTCAGCATCAAGAAGACGGCGCGCATCATGGAGGAGGTGCTCATCCGGCGCGCGCTCACGCAGACCAAGGGCAACCGCACGCGCGCCGCGGCCCTGCTCGAGATCAGCCACCGCGCCTTGCTGTACAAGATCAAGGACTACCACGTCGAGGAATGACCGAGCGCGTGCCCACGAGCGAGCGACAGCCCACCGCCGAGGGGGCCATCGCCGGCCTGCGGCCCGCGCGCGACGCGGACGGCGCCGGCGTCATCGCCCTGCTCGGCGCCGTCTTCGCCGAGTACCCCGGCTGCGTGCTCGACGTGGACGGCGAGATGCCCGAGCTCAGGGCCATCGCCACCTGGTTCGCTCGGGCGGGCGGCCGCTTCTACGTGGTCGAGCGCGCGGGCGGCGACGGCCGGGCGCCGATCGTCGCGTGCGTCGGCCACACGCCGAGCGGGCCCGACGGCCTCGAGCTCCGCAAGCTCTACGTCGCGCGCAGTGCCCGCCGCGGCGGCCTCGGGGGTGGGCTCTGCGAGCTCGTCGAGTCGATCGGGCGGGCCGCGGGCGCACGCTTCGTCGAGCTCTGGAGCGACACGCGCTTCCTCGACGCGCACCGGCTCTACGAGCGGCGCGGCTACCGGCGCGGCCTACGGACGCGCGAGCTCCACGACCTCTCCGCGTCGGTGGAGTATCACTTCCGCAAGGAGCTGTGAGCTCGGCAGGAGCGGCCCCTTTCCGGCGGCAAGCTCGTGGCGCTGCGGCGGCGGAGATGGGTCGCCAAAGGCCAAGGACGCCCGGTTGCCTCCGTTTCTCTCACCTCGGCGACCTCGGCGCCTCGCGGTTCGTCTTCTACCCGCGTGGCGCGCTGCAGGCTTCGGTTGGCACCGGCGCGCGGGGCTCCTATCTTGCGGGGCATGTCTCCGTCCCCGGGCGCTCCCAAGGAGCTCGCCTTCGAGCGGCTCGCCGACGTGTCCGTGGGCACGACCGCCCGCGTCGAGCTGTGCCGCGTGCTGCGCGGGCCGCGCGCCGGGGAGCTCGTCGCCGTCAAGCGCCTGCACCACGACTTCGCCGACGACCCCGAGCTGCTCGATCTGTTCCGCGACGAGGCCTGGATGGCCTCTGCCCTGCACCACAAGAACGTCGCCGAGGTCCGGAGCTGGGGCCGCGACAAGTCCGGCCCCTACCTCGCCTTCGAGTTCGTCAAGGGCGTGTCGCTCGCGCGCCTCATGCGCACGGTCTTCGGCACGGGCGAGATGTTCACCGAGCGGCTGGTCGTGTACCTCGGCGCGTGCCTGTGCGACGCCTTGACGGCGGCCCACGAGCTCTGCTCGGCCGACGGCAAGCCGCTCAACCTGGTGCACCGCGATCTGACGCCCGGCAACGTGCTCGTCGGCTTCGACGGGGAGGTGAAGATCACCGACTTCGGCCTCGCCTGGGCGAACCAGCGCACCACCAAGACCGTGACGGGCATCCTGCGCGGCGAGCCGACCTGCATGGCGCCCGAGCAGATCCGCGCCGAGCCGCTCGACGGGCGGACCGACATCTTCGCGCTCGGCGTGCTCCTGTTCGAGCTGTTCGCCGGGCGACCGCCGTGGACCGCCTCGACCGCGGTCGAGATGATGCGGCGGCTGCTGCGCGAGCCGGCGCCCGATCTCCGCCCGCTCTGCCCCAAGCTCGACGGCGCGCTCGTCGAGGTCGTGGCCCGCTGCCTCGAGAAAGACGCGGCCGCCCGCTACCAGAGCGCGCGCGAGCTCGGGCGACGCTTCGAGCAGTGGCTGCAGGCGCACGGCTACCACGACAACCAGGCCACGCTCGCGCGCTTCGTGCGGCGCAATGCGATGCGGCAGATGCGCTGGCTCGAGCGCGCGATGGCCGGCGAGCTCGTCGACGGGGTCGATCCGCCGTTCCTCGCCGAGGCCGGCAAGGAGGTCCCCACGCCGGAGGCCGAGGGCGAGGCGGACGGCACCGACACCGGCTCGTCGGCCACGGCCGAGACCGCGACCCCGGCGCTGCGGCGCCGCGAGGAGGACGACGACCGGCTCGCGCAGACCCGCGCGCTGCCGACCGCCCGCACCCTGGCCAAGAGCGGCGAGCTGCCTCCGCTCGAGACGACCGAGGACGACGTGCCCGAGGGCGAGCACGCGACCGAGAGGCTGCGCCGCGAGGCCCACGGGGTCGCGACAGCCATGGCGCCCCAGGCTCCGGCGCCGCCGCCACCGTTCATCCCGCCTCCGCCCCCCATCCCCGTCGCGCCGCCGTCGCTGCCGCTCCAGCCCGCCGCGCCGGCGCCCGCCGCCCCGCCGCTGTCGGCGCTGCCGCACCCCGCCAAGGCCGCGCCCCCTGGGACCTTGCAGCCTGCGCTCCACGCGCAGGCGGCTCACGCGCAGGCGGCCGCTCACGCGCAGGCGGCCGCTCACGCGCAGGCCGCCGCTCACGCGCAGGCGGCTCACGCGCAGGCGGCCCACGCGCAGGCGGCCGCTCACGCGCAGGCGGCCCACGCGCAGGCGGCCGCTCACGCGCAGGCGGCTCACGCGCAGGCGGTCCAGCCGCGCTCGGGCGTGCCTCAGCCGCGCGCCGCTGCTGCCCAACCCCAGCCCCACCCCGTGGCGCCGATGCGGGCACCGGCCGGGAGCATCGAGGATGCGCCCTCGGTCACGACGCCGCGCGCCGAGGCACCGAGCTTCGACCGGTGGTTCGTCGAGCAGACCACGGCCCTCGCCGCGGCCGTCCAGGCGCTGAAGGAGGAGGCGGGCACACGGGCCGACGCCGCCCGGCAAGCCGCGGTGGAAGCCCAGGCGGCGGGGCTCACGGCCCGCCACGCCGCCGAGCGCGCCCAGAAGGCCACCGAGGGCGCCGTGAAGGCCGCCGCGCGGCTGGACGACGCGGCGGCAGCAACCGAGCTCGCCCTCGAGGCGCTCGAGCTGGCCGCCCGCGGCGAGACGACGGAGGCGCGCGGCCGGATCGAGCGCGCCAGGGAGCTGGTCGGCGGCGGAGACAGGCCGCGATGAGCCGGCCATCGAGTACGCGCCCACCCGCGTCGGTTCCTCCCCGCGCGGGCCCGAGTAGGGGTAGAAGGGGTCGCCATGACCGGTAAGAAGATGGATCGCTACGAGCTCCTGAACGAGCTCGGCTCGAGCCCACTCGGGAGCCTGTGGCGCGCGCGCGCCACCGAGGGTGAGGCGCTCATCCGCCTCGTGCGCGTGCGGCCGCCTGCCACGCGGGCCGAGGGCGACCGGATCGCCGAGGCGGCACGGCTGGCGGTGGGGCTCGAGCACGAGCGCGTGGCGAGCATCGTCGAGGTGCTGAGCGACGTCGCGCAGTACGGCATCGTCCACGAGCAGGCGCCGGGCGAGCTGCTCGCGAGCGTCCAGAAGCAGACCCTGGTGCTGCGGCGCCCAGCGCCCGTGCCGGTCGTCCTGCGGATCGTCACCGACCTGGCCGAGGCCTTCGGCTTCGCCCACGAGCAGGTCGGCGAGCTGCCCGTCGCCGCACCGTACGGCGGGGTGAGCCCGGACGAGGCGCTCGTCGGCGGGGACGGCGTGACGCGCGCGCTCGATCTGTTCGCGGCGGCCGCCGCGAACGCCGACACCTGGGCGCGCCTGCCGCGGCGCGCCGCGTACCAGGCGCCCGAGCATTTCCAGAAGCGCAAGCTCGAGCCGGCGAGCGACGTGTTCTCCCTGGCCGCGATCGCGTGGGAGCTCTGCCTGAATCGCGCGCTCTTCCTCACGACCAGCCTCGTCGAGGTCCAGAAGCGCGTGCTCGCCCCGGTCAAGCGCGCCGACTCCGTGCGCCTCGTCGGCGCCGACCAGGTTCCGCGCGACGTGGCCGATGTGCTCGCGCGCGCCCTGCGCACCGATCCGGGCGAGCGCTACGCGACGATGGCAGCTTTCGCCGAGGCCCTGCGCGGCTGCGCGGTCGGCGTCGCCACGCATGCCGACGTCGCGGAGTTCGTGCAGCGCCTCGGCGGTCCGCGTGACGCAGCCGCGGGCGCCGCGGCCGAGTCGCCCCACCCGCCCGCGCTCGACGAGGCCGGGGGCGTGGTGAGCGCCGGCACGGGCGCCCGGACCCCGCAGCCACCCAAGGCGGCCGCAGCGGCCGCGCCGAAGGAGACCCCTTCGCCGAGGACCACCGCCGAGCGTTCGCCCGCCCCCGGGCCAGCCTCGCCCGGCGCACCGCGCGAGCGCATGGCGACCGAGGAGCTGGGCGACGCGGAGCTCGACGTGGCCGGCATCCGCACGCCGCCGCCTCCTCCGGGCGTGCGGCCGAAGCCGACCGGGGGCGCCGACGCCAAGCTGCCGACGCGCTCGCCGCGCCCCATCGAGGGACGCCCTGCCACGCCCGCGCCGCCGAAGGCCGGTCCGCCCGCGGCCCCGAAGCCGCCCGGCAAGAAGCCGCCGGGGCCGCCGCCGCGCCTCGCTCCGACGCGGCCGCGCGTGCCGGCCGAGGAGCCCGCCGGCGCGGACGTCGACATCCCCGTGGACGAGGGCGAGGACGAGGCGGCAGCGGCGCCGCGCGCGCCTACGCCCGCGCCCGCGGCGGCGGAAGGGGTCGGCGGCGCCGAGGCCCCGGTGAAGCGGCCAAGCGCACCCGAGGCCGGGCGCGCGGAGCTCACGAGCACCGAGGAGGAGGAGCGCGCCACCGAGCCCACGCTCCACCGCGCGGCGGCGGACGTGCGGGCCGCGGTCACCGCCGGCGGACCGGACGAGGACGAGGCGGTCGCCACGAAGCCGAAGACGGGGCGCGGCGCCGCGCCGGCAGCCCCGAAGCCGGCCGCCGAAGAGCCCGCCGCCCCGCCGCCCGGGGACGAAGCGCTTCCGGCCTCCGCCGAGCCGGCCCCGCTCGGTCGCGGCGACTCCGTGGGCACGGAGTGGCAGCCGCGCGCGAGCGAGCCCCCCGACTCGTACGAGCCACGGGACTCCGAGGCGCTCAAGGCAGCTGCGACCGCGACCAAGGAGACGGAGCCGGCGGCGGAGGGCTTCGACGCGGCGCCGAGCGCGGAGCTCGATCCGTTCGCCGCGGCGGCCGCCGCGCCGAAGGACAAGACCGCGCAGGCCGAGCACGGGGCCGCGGCGTCGAGGGACGAGACGGCGGCGCCCGAGGCCGAGGCCGACAGGGTACCGGGTGCCGCGACGGTCGCGGCGACCGCTCTGGCGGAGCCCGCGCCCGCCGCGGCCGAGACAGCACCGAGCGCGGCACCCGCGGACGAGAAGCGGCCGGCCGTCGCCGCCGCGACCGTCCTCGCGGCGGTGGCCGACGACGTGGAGCTCGAGGTCGCCGCGGCGCGCCGCAAGCGCAACGTGCGCATCGGCCTCGGGGCGGGAGCGCTCGCGCTCGTGGTCCTCGTCATCGTGGTGGCGACGTCCGGCGGTGGCTCGAGCACGGACACTGCGACGACCGAGTCGTCCG
>JADLAB010000461.1 GCA_020848455.1 Polyangiaceae bacterium | reverse complement strand
TGCATCGCGCAGATCGTCTTCCAGCCCGAGGCGCACGGCGCGTTCTACCTCTGAGCCGAGCGAGCCCGCGCGGGCGCGCAGGCGTGGGCCGCAACCGGGCTCCCCCGACGGATCAGGGTGTGGTCTGTACCGTGAAGGTGCGCTCGGCGAGCGTCGCGGCCTGCGGGATGACGTCCAGGTACACGATGACGAGGGCGTACGAGCCGAGGAAGCCCGCGATGGCTCGCGCCCCGACGTAGGCGGAGCTCGAGCAGAGCTTCTCGCCGCCGAGCCACACGCTCCAGGTCGGCGACTGCCAGTTCCCGACGTAGAAGGCCGGGTAGTGGCGCGGG
The DNA here is from genome assembly GCA_020848455.1 of Polyangiaceae bacterium. Taxonomy (GTDB): domain Bacteria; phylum Myxococcota_A; class Polyangia; order Polyangiales; family Polyangiaceae; genus JACRDA01. The sequence goes on along the minus strand of JADLAB010000461.1, from coordinate 28,745 downwards.
TGGGCGCTGGTCGGTGCGAAGCTGACGCTGCTCGGGCTGCCGACGACCTCGACGCCGTAGGTACCGTCATGGTAGCGGACGCCGAGGTCCGTCACCCCGCTCAGGTTCGTGACCGCTTGTCCCCGCACGTCGGCGACGCGCGCGGCGACGTCGCTCGTGGCGCTCGAGGGCCAGACGTCGAGCTCGACGTTGCGCACGACCGACTGGCCCCCCGGGATGGTGACGGGCCCGTCCGCCCAGTAGCGGTCGTACGGCGTGTCCTGGCCCACGAGGCCCGCCTGGTCGGTGATGGCGAGCAGGGTTGGGGTGGTCGACGGCGCGTCCGTGCGCTCGAACACCACGGCTGCGCCCGCGCCCGCGGTGCCGACGGTCCACGCGTGGCTCGAGTTGACCGCGACGTAGCCGTGCTCGAGGTCGTCGAGCGCGATGGGCGTCGCGCCGGTGTTCTCGAACAGGCTCGAGGTGGCGACGCGGCCCGTCGGGTAGACGGTGTACTCGACCGTGGTGCGCAGGTTCGGCAGGGCGTAGTCCACGACCGTGTGCAGCACCATGCGCCCCTCCCACTGCTCGTAGAGCGAGGCGTTCACCACGGTCCCCCCCTCGATGTCGAGCCAGTTGGCGCCCTGCTGGATGTAACCCGCGTTGAACACGACCGCGGTCGGTTGATTGGCGAGGTCCGGCCCGAGATCCGCGGCGGGCTGCGAGCCGAGGTCGTACCAGGCGGTGAGCTGCCAGTTCTCGTTGAGGTCGAAGTCGAGCTTGAAGTGCGGATCGGCGTGCGCCGACACGAAACCGAAGCCCACCGAGCCGTCGATCTGGAGCGGTGGGGCCGGCGGCAAGCCGCCACCCTGCCCACCCTGGCCGCCGACGGCTCCGGTGCCGCCCTGGCCGCCGACGGCTCCGGTGCCGCCCTGGCCGCCGACGGCTCCGGTGCCACCCTGGCCGCCGATGGCGCCGCCGCCGCCCTGCCCACCGAAGCCGCCGCTGCCACCCTGCCCGCCGACCGAGGCGCCGCCGCCGCCGTGGCCGCCGACGGGCCCGCCGCCCGCGCCGCCGGTCGACGTCGTGCCGCCCGCGCCGCCGGCACCGCCCGTGCCGCCGAGGTCGAAGACGAGGTCGTCGAAGCCGAGGACGGCGGTGCAGCCCGCGAGCGCCACGCCGGCCGCGAGGGCCCCGCTGCGGCGCGCGAGCCGCGCGGCGCGCCGCCCCGTCGTCCCGCGTCCGTTGCCTCGAGCGCGTCCGCCACCCATGGGCGCATGGTACCACGCCGGCCGCCGCCGGCAGGATTCCGCGCCGCAGCGCGCCGAACGACGGAGGCAGCTCCAGCACCGGGCGGCGGAGCCCCCCGAGCCCTTCACGGCTCCGTGCAGCTCTCGGGGTCTCCGTGTCTCGGTGGCGCGCTCTTCGGCGCACCGGCAAGGGGCGGGGAGTCAGTCGCCGAACTTGATGCCCTGCGCGAGCGGCAGCTCCTTGCTCCAGTTGATGGTGTTGGTCTGCCGGCGCATGTACGCCTTCCACGAGTCCGAGCCGCTCTCGCGGCCGCCGCCGGTCTCCTTCTCGCCGCCGAAGGCGCCGCCGATCTCCGCGCCGCTCGTGCCGATGTTCACGTTGGCGATGCCGCAGTCGCTGCCGGTCGCGGCGAGGAAGGCCTCGGACTCGAGCAGGTTGGTCGTGAAGATGGCGCCCGAGAGTCCCTGCGGCACGCCGTTGTGCTGCGCGAGCGCGTCCTCGATGCCGTCGTAGCGCATGAGGTACAGGATCGGCGCGAAGGTCTCCTCCTGCACGATCGCGTAGTCGTTCTTCGCCTCGGCGAGGCACGGGCTCACCCAGCAGCTGCCCGGGTACCCGGGGCCGGAGAGGCGCTCGCCGCCGTAGGCGATCTTGCCGCCCTCCTTCTTCAGCCGCTCGACGGCGGCCATCATCTCCTCGACGCCGCTCGGCTCGACGAGCGGGCCCATGAGCGTGCCCTCGGCGAGCGGGTCGCCGATGCGCACCTGCGCGTACGCGGCGACGAGCCGATCGCGCAGCTTCTCGTAGATCGAGCGGTGCGCGATGATGCGGCGCGTGGACGTGCAGCGCTGCCCGGCGGTGCCGACGGCCCCGAACACGATGGCCCGCATCGCCAGGTCGAGGTCGGCGTGCTGGGACACGATGATGGCGTTGTTGCCGCCGAGCTCGAGGATGGTGCGGCCGAGTCGCTCGCCGACGATGCGGCCGACGCGGTAGCCCATCGCGCAGGAGCCGGTGGCACTGACGAGCGGGATGCGCCGGTCGTGGAGGATCCGGTCGCCCACCGTCGAGCCGCGGCCGACGATGAGCGCCGACAGGGCCGGGTCGAAGCCGTTGGCGGCGAACACGCGCGCCGCGAGCTTCGTGCAGGCGATGGCGGTGAGCGGGGTCTTGCTCGCCGGCTTCCAGAGCACGGCGTCGCCGCACGCCCACGCGAGGGCGGCGTTCCACGCCCAGACCGCGACCGGGAAGTTGAAGGCGCTGATGACGCCCACGACGCCGAGCGGGTGCCACTGCTCGTACATGCGGTGGCTCGGGCGCTCGGAGTGCATGCTGAGGCCGTAGAGCTGGCGCGACAGGCCGGTCGCGAAGTCGCAGATGTCGATCATCTCCTGCACCTCGCCCTCGCCCTCGGCGCGGATCTTCCCCATCTCGAGGGTCACGAGCGCGCCGAGCGGCTTCTTCAGCTTGCGCAGCTCGTCGCCGATCTGGCGCACCACCTCACCGCGGCGCGGGGCCGGCACGGCGCGCCACACCTTGAACGCGGCCTCCGCGCGGGCGACGACCCGCTCGTAGTCCTCGGGGGTCGCCTGGCGCACGGTGCCGATGACGCTGCCGTCGATCGGCGTGTGCACCGGCGCGACCTCGCCCGAGCCGAACCAGGTGCCGTCGAAGGCGCCCAGGCTGTCGCGCTCGAGGCCGAGCAGCTCGAACAGCGCCTTCTGGTCCATGTGCCCAATCCCGCCCTGGATCTCGTCAAGCGCGTGCATGTGTGGCTCCTCGCGTCGCTCCCGGTGGAGGACGGCGCGCCACCCTTCCCACAGCTCGGCCGGGGCGGGAACTGCGGATGAGCGCCGCGCGCCGGCCACCCCCCCGCCACGCGCGAGGCGCGGCGCAAGGCTTGCGCGTCTGCTTCGCGATGCGCATCCATCCCCTGAGGCGCCCGACGCGCCGCAACGCAAAGGCACTTCCCCCATGAACTGGTCCCTCCGTCTCGGCAAGCTGTTCGGCATCCCGGTGCGCGTGCACTGGAGCATGCTGCTGCTCGTCCTCTTCCTGTCCTGGGGCGGTGGGGTCATCGGCGTCGTCGGCAGCCTCGTCGCCATCGCGCTGCTGTTCGCGTCGGTCGTCGCGCACGAGCTCGCGCATGCCCTCGCGGCCCGGCGCTACGGCATCGGCACCGCGGAGATCCTGCTCATGCCGATCGGCGGCGTCGCCAAGATCGAGCGCGAGCCCGCCCGCGGTCGCCACGAGGTCGTGATCGCGCTCGCCGGGCCGGCGATGAGCCTGCTCCTGGCCGGGCTCGCGGGCCTTCTCGCGCTCGCCACGGCCGGGGTCCCGATCGTCCACGCCCTTGCGGCCACGCTCGCGAGCGCCAACCTCATGCTCGGCCTCTTCAACCTGCTGCCGGCCTTCCCGATGGACGGGGGGCGCGTGCTGCGTGGAGCCCTGCGCGAGCGCCGCGGCCTGCTCGCCGCCACGCGCGTCGCGGCCAAGGTGGGGCGCATCGTCGCCGTGCCGATGGCCGTCGCGGGCCTCGCGCTCGGGAGCTTCTCGCTCGTGCTCGTCGCCGGCTTCGTGTGGCTCGCCGGCCGCTCCGAGGAGCGCGTCGTCGAGGCGCGCGCCGCCTGGCAGCAAGAGGTGCCGTTCGAGGCGGCGGCGCGGCACGAGCCGCTCGAGGCCGTCGACGCGACGCCCTTCGTGGTCGACGGCGACGCCGGCTGGGTGGCCCCGCGCTCGGCCCCTGGCCCAAAGGGCGCGCCGCGGGCCTACGCCGTGCGCCGCGGCGGCCGTCGCTACGTCGTGCTGGTCGGCCCGTTCGGCTACGTGATCCGCGAGGTGTGAGCGGGGGCCGCGCGGCGCGGCCGCAGATCGACCGGGCCGTCGAAGGGCGGCCGCTGCATCGCGCCGAGCGCGGAGCGGCGGGCGTGGGGCGCGAGCGCCGCGACGGCATCGGCGAGGTTTCGGTCGCCGACCGCGCCGAGCGCCGTCAGCGCGGCCGCGTACGGCCCCACGAGCCCAGCGACGCGCGCGGGCTCGGCGGCGACGACGAGGACGGCGCGCGCCGCGGGCGGGAGCACGAGCACCTCGGGGGCAGGGTCGAAGCCGACCACGTGGCTCGCCGAGGCGCGCGCGAGGCCGACGGCGGCGAAGGTCGCCTCGAAGCGCGCGAGCGCCGCCTGCGTCGCCGGAGCGAGCACCCCCCGCGGCACGACGCGCGCCGCCGCGTCGAGCGCCGTGTCGAGCCGGAGCGCGAAGTCCTCCGCCCGGGCGGCTCCGCCCGCGACGAGCGCCACGCGCGGCGACAGGCAGCCCGCCTGGTCGAAGGGCACGACGTCGGCGGCGAGCGCGCGCGCCGCCTCGGAGAGGTCGGAGTCGGCGCCGACGGCCGCGAGGCCGAAGCCCGAGCCGTGCGCGCGCAGCTCGACGCCCGGCGGGAGCGCGCGCTCGAGGCGCGCGAGCGTGGCGTCGCTGCCGTAGGCGTGGACGAGCTCGCCCGGCGCGGCGCGGAGCTCGGTCACGAGCTCGAGCGGCGGCTCGGTGCCCGGCTCGGGCGCGTACGCCGCAAGGTGCTGGGCCTCGCGCACGAGCAGCCCGGCGAGGACGCCGTCGCGCCGGGAGGGGCGCACGCACACGAGGGGCGCGCACGCGACGGCGCAGGCGAGGGCCCGGAGGGCCGCCGTGCACACGTTGGCCGCCAGCACGACCGAGCAGCGCGGCGCGCGCTCGGCGCCCGAGAGCAGCGCGTCGAGCTCCGCCGCGCTCGGGGAGTGCTCGAGGTGGGAGCGGAGCGCGAGGTCGATGCCGGCCCGGGAGAGCCCGGTCGCGACGGCGAGCGCGGCGCGTGCCTCGCGCCCGAGCGCGTCGCCCGGATCCGCGACGCGGCGCGCGATGGTGCAGAGCGCGGCGACGCGCGCCCGGGCGGGCCAGCCGTCGGGGCTCACCGCCGCATCAGCGCGCGCGCTCGAGGACGTAGCGCGCGAGCTCCCGCAGGGGCTCGGCGGCCGGGCCGAGACCGGCCACCGCCTCGAGCGCCTCGTCGACGAGCCGGCCGGCCACGACCCACGAGCGCTCGAGCCCGAGGAGCGCCGGGTAGGTGAGCTTGCCGCGCTGCCGGTCGGCGCCCACGGGCTTGCCGAGCGCGGCTGCGTCACCGCTCTCGCCGAGGATGTCGTCGACGACCTGGAAGGCGTGTCCGAGCGCGCCGCCGCAGGCCCCGAGCGCCGCGATGCGGGTCTCGTCGCCGCCGACGAGCAGCCCGCCGCACACGAGCGCGGCGCGGATGAGGGCGCCGGCCTTGCGCGTGTGGATGAACTCGAGGGTGACCTCGTCGCCCGGCTTGCCTTCGTGGAGCATGTCCTCCACCTGACCCGCGACCATGCCGTCGGTGCCGGTTGCGCCCGTGATGACGGCGAGTGCGTCGAGCGTGCGCGACGCGCCCGAGAGGCGGCGCTGCTCGACGAGCAGCTCGAACGCCTGCGAGAAGAGGGCGTCACCGGCGAGCAGCGCGATGCCCGGGCCGAAGCGCGCGTGGCAGCTCGGCTGGCCGCGGCGCAGCTCGTCGCCGTCGAGGGCGGGCAGGTCGTCGTGCACCAGGCTGCAGGCGTGGATGAGCTCGAGCGCGCAGGCCGTGGGCAGCACGTCCTCCATCCCGCCGCCGCAGATCTCGGCGCCGGCGATGCACAGGATCGGTCGGAGGCGCTTGCCGTCCCCGAGGACGGCGTAGCGCATGGCGGCGTGCAGCTCGAGGGGCCGGCGGCCGCCGAAGCCGAGAAAGTCCGCGAGCCCGCGATCCACCCGCTGCCGGCGCGGCTCGAGGTAGGCGCGCAGCGACGCCCCGGCGCGCGAGCGGGGCACCTCGGAGCTCGGAGCGGGAGCGATGTCGGTGACGTCCGTGGGCGGGTCAGTCATCTCGTTGGCGTGGGACACGTGCAGTCCTTGCGGTGCCGGCTGAGCCGACGGGCGTGTAGCCGTGCCGGGCGCCGAGGGCGAGCGGCGCAGCAGCATGCGGCATCGGCCGGCCAGCCGCAATCGGGGACGCTCCGAGGCGGCCCGGGCGTTGTACGATGACGGCCCGTGCGCGACCCGACCTCCACCCCTGACCCGCGGCGGCGCGCGCCGGCGGCGCGCGCCGTGCTCGCGGTCGCCGTCGGCATCGTCGCCTGCCAGCCCCAGCCCGAGGCGCCGCGGGCGGGGCTCGCCCCCGCGAGCGCGCTCGGGACCGGCGCCGCCGCCGTGGCGCCCTCCGGCCAGGTGGCCGCGCCCGCGACCGCGCCGAGCGCGAGCGCCGTAGCGGCCGCGTCGGCCGACGTCGTGTCGCACGCCTCGACCCAGGCCGAGCCCGGGCCGAGCGTGCTCGCCGCCGGCTCGGTCGACGGCGCCGCCCGGCGCGCCCGGGCCCGCGCGCGCCTCGGCCAGGATCGCTCGGCCGTGACGGTGCTCGCGGGCGGGAGCGCGGTCGAGCTCGGCGAGCGCATCTGCGAGGCCGTCGTGCCGTGGCGCCCCCCGACGACGCCCGTGCTCCTGAAGCCCAACATCTGCGGCTACAACGCCCTGCACAAGGCCGGCGGCGACAACGGCATCACGGGCCGCACGACCGACCCCGAGTTCGTGCGCGGCGTCGTGCGCTGCCTGCGGGCGCGTGGCTTCACGGCGATCACGGTCGCCGACGGCTGCTCGGTGCCGCACACCGACTGGCAAGAGGTCATTGCGCTCACCGGGTACCGCGCCATGGCGGCCTCGGAGCAGGTGCCGCTCGTCGACATGGTCGACGACGGCTACTTCGACACGGCGCCCGGCACGCCCGGCAAGCCGCTGCGCGTGACCGGCATGGAAGGAACCACCGTGCCGACCCTGCTCGTGCCGAAGCTCCTCGCCGAGCACCTCGATCACGGCCTCTTCCTGTCGCTGCCCAAGCTGAAGGCGCACCGCTTCAGCGTCGTGTCGCTCGCGGTCAAGGCGACGCAGGGCCTGCTCATGCTGAGCGACCGCGCGCCCGCGCACATGCAGAAGTGGCGCATGCACCGCGAGCTGCTCGACTACGTGAAGAAGCTCCAGGCGGGCGACGACGACCGGGCGGCGTACGTACGCTCGCTCGAGGTCTTCGCGGCGCGCGAGATCGACGCCTTCGAGGTCATGGTGCCGGACGCCGTGCTCGTCGAGGGCGCGCCGGCGATGAACGGCGACGGCTTCGATCTGCTGGTGCCGAGCGCGGAGCAGGTGGCCATCGGCGGGACGAACGCCGTCGCGGTCGACATCGCCGGCTCGCAGTTCCTCGGCCTCTGGGACAGCGCCGAGCTCGCCGCGGGTCTCGGTGGCCACCGGGCCTCGCCGCTCGTCGAGCTCGCCGCCGAGCGCTTCGGGGTGCCGCTCGCGCTGCCGGCCCTGCGCGGCGACGGCGCGGAGCTGCTGCGCCGCCCGCGGCCCGTGCACTACAAGGCCGTGGCTCCGTTCCGCATCGATCGCGACGCGCCTTGAAGCCGGGCGCGGGCCGGCCAGGCGCCGCCCGGACCGCGGGACGGGCGCCGCCCGTCAGGGTGCGGGTCGCGGCACGGGCTCCGCCGCGCCGAAGGCCGCGCCCGGGGTGCCCTGGCGCAGGCGCAGCAGCTCCCCGTCCGGGCTCACCGCGAGCACCGTCGCCCGCCCGCTCGCGTCGACGTACACGGCCGGGTCGCCCGCGACGCGCGCGCCGAGCCGCTCCCACACACCCCAGGTGCCGTGGGCCTGCGCCTGCCCGAGGTGCCACAGGGCGCCGTCCGCACCGCGCGCGACGAGCGCGAGCCTGCCGTCGGCGTTCTTGAACGCCACGGGCTCGCCGGCGAGCGCGCCGCCGAGCGAGAGCCACGGGCTGAACGCGCCACCCGGCTGGAGCTGCCAGGCGTGCGCGAGCGCGCCGTCGCGGCCGCGCGCGAAGAGCGCGAGCAGATCGCGGTCGCTGCGCACGACGGCCATGCGCCCGACGAGCCCGCCACCGCCGAGGTTCTGCCAGCGCTGCCAGCGGCCGCGCGCGGTGCGCCGCAGGTGCCAGCCCTCGCCCGTCCCGGCGATCGCGAAGAGCTCGAGCGCGCCGTCTGCCTCGTACGCGGCGGCGGGCTCGCCGAGGGGCGTCGGACCGCCCGGGATCGAGCTCGCCCCGGCGTCGGCCCCGAGCCCGAGCTCGAAGAGCGAGCCGTCGAGTGCGCGTCCGAGCGCGCTCGCGGCTCCCCCCGGCCCGAGCGCGATCGCGAGCTCGGCGTCGGTCCCGAGTGGGCCGAGCAGGTGCCAGTCGTCCGCGCCTCCGGTCGGGGCCGCCGTCAGCGATCGGGCGGCGAGCGTGCCGTCGGCTCCGCGCGCCACGACGAGCGGCCGCGCGCCGCCGACCAGGGTCGCGCTCGTGGCCGTGCGGCCGAGCGAGCGCCAGGCGCGGGCGCCGTCCGCGTCCGGTCGCTCGTCGTGGAGCCACAGGTTGCCCTCGCCGTCGCGCGCCACGACGAAGGGACCGAGCACACCGCCGACGCCGGCGCTCGGTCCCGGGGCGAAGGGCCGCCCGGCGCTCGCAGCCGTCGCGGCGATCGGAGTCGCCTGCGGGCTCGGACCCGGCTCGACCTGCAGCGATGGCTCGAGCGAGCTCGCGGACCGCGGGGCGCTCGCGTCGGCCGCTCCGCGCGAGGTCACGGGCTCGACCTCGAGGCGCAGGAAGGCCCCGCAACCGTCCGGGGGCGCGGCGTCGCGCGCACCCGAGCGCGCGCAGGCGGCCGCGTCGCCGTCGCGGTTGAGCAGCTCGCGCCGCGCGCTGCTCTTGGCCCCCGCGCCCGCCGCGAGGAAGCTCGCCTCGGCGCCGACGTCCGCCCCGGCGCCCGACGAGAACTCGAAGGCGCCGACGGTGATGGCCGTCACGAGGTGCGTGACCCCGGCACAGTCGCCCGAGAGCACCGGCGCCGCGCCGCTCGCCGGCGCCTCGAGCTTGCCGACGATGGTCATCGCCACGTCGAGCTCGCCGTTCTTGGCGAGCTTGCTCTCGAGCCGCAGCGCCGAGAGCGGCATCGCCGCGTAGAGCTCGTCGGCCGTGCGGATGGCGACGCGCTCCTCCTTGCGCGTGATGCCGGCATAAGCGTAGTGGCCCGACACGCGGCACTGGCGCAGGACGCGCATGTCGCAGCCCGGGTAACGGACGGCGATGAGCCCCCGGCGCGCGAGCGTCTCGAGGTCGGCGCGCTCGGACGCGGGCCACTCGACGATGAGCGGCCGGTCGTGGCTCTTCTGGACCTGGCACTTCGTCTGGCCGCTCGGCTCGAAGCTCGGCGCCTCGGTGAGGAGCGACGCCAGGTTGCCCGAGCCGCAGCCGGCGACGAGCGGCACGAAGGCGAGCCAGGCGAAGGTCGCGCGCGCGCGGCGCGCCCGGTACTCTAGCAAGGCCATGCGGACACCCCGTCCCGCCGATACGCCCGCGGGCGCGGTCGTATTCCAGGCCGGGGGCCGACCCGCCGTCAGGTCGAAAGGACGCTCACCGCGGGCAGCGGGCGCACGCCGGCACGCTCGCCGAAGGTCGAGCGCACGCCGAGGGGCAGCCGCTCGTCGAGGAAGCGGTGGATGCGCGCCGCGATCGGCTCGGGATGCTCGAGCAATCCGAAGTGCGTCGCCCGCTCGACGAGGCAGAGCTCGGCGCCCGGGATCTCGCGCGCCATGCGCTCGGACAGGTACGCGGGCGACATGCGGTCCTTGCCCCCGCCGATGACGAGCGTCGGCACGCGCACGCTCGGCAAGAGGTCGGACGCGTCGTGCGCGCCGAGCGCCGCGAAGATGTCGGCGTAGGTCGCGAGATCGAGCGAGGCGAAGCCCTCGGCCATGCGGGCGAACGCGCCCGGATCGAGCGCCTCGTCCATGATCCCGAGGCGCTGGCAGAGCCCGATGAAGGTGCCGCGCGCACCCGGGGACGCGATGATGCGGGCCAAGGCCTCGCGCAGCCACGACCCATGGCGGCGCATGAGCTCGAAGACGTGCGGCGCGGCCCGGAGCGCGGCGTCGGAGCCGAACGCCGTGTCGAGCGGACGGCCGAAGGTGCCGTGGATGGCGATCATCGCGGCCGGGCGCGAGGGCGCGAGCCGGCAGACCTCGAGGTTGACCTGCACGCCCATGCTCCAGCCGACGAGGATCGGCCGCGCGATGCCCTCGTGATCGACGAGCGCGCGCACGTCGGCGGCGTGGTGCGGGATCGAGTACGCGGCGCGGCTCGGGGCCGGCTCGGACCCGTACAGGCCGCGGTAGTCGAGCGCCACGACGCGGACCCGGGGCGCCAGCAGCTCGAGCACGCGCTCCCAGGCGTCGATGCCGCCGCCGAGGCCCGCCGCGATGACCAAGGTCGGCCGCGCCGGGTCGGCGGGCTCGAGATCGACGTAGTAGCGCAGGCGGGTGCCGTCGTGGCTGCGGAAGGTCCGGGGCTCGAGTGCGAAAACCATTTCACGGTCAAGGTAGACAGAAGTGCGCACATGTCTAGATCCAAATTCACGAAATGACGGTGCCATGACAGATCCGCCCGCTGCGCCCGCGCTCTGGCCCAACAATCTGTCTGACAAGGTGCTAGCGTCCCGCCGTGAAGTCGCGGACGCGCCCTGCCACCGGCCTGCTGGCGCTCGCCGGGCTCCTCGGCGTGCTGTCGTGCGGGCCGTCGCGGCGGACCGGCGGCGGTGAGGCGACGGGCTCGGCCGAGGTCGCGCCGGGCGGGCCCCGGCCGTCCGCGCCGGAGGCGGCGGCGCCGATGCTGATCGTCCAGGTGCCCGGGCCGGGCGGCACCTGGCGCATCCATGGCGTCGTGCCCGAGCGGGGCGCCGCGCTCCGGCCGCTCGCGGGGACGCAGGGGGCCGAGGTCCGCGCCGCCGTGGTGTCGAGCGGCGCCACGGCCCTCGCGATGCTCGTGACCGGGGAGTCGGGCGGCCCGGCGCTCCAGCGGCTCGTGCTCCCCGCCGACCGGCTCTCGGCGGCGCCCGAGGCGGCCCGCGTGGACGCGAGCCACCCCGTCGCGCTGAGCGACGACGGCACCACGGTCGTCTTCGACACCGGCGGGGAGCTCGTCGTGCTCGGCCTGCGCGGCGACGCGGTGGAGCGGCGCACGGTCGACACGCGTGCGCTCGGCGAGCGGCTCTACGGGGTCGCGCTCTCCGGCGACGGGCGGCGGCTCGCCTTCTCGACGGCGCGCGCGGACTGCGCCCGGGGCGAGGGGCTGGCGCGCTGCCCGATCACCCTCTGGGGCCTCGAGCTCGGCGAGGGCAAGCCGGAGCCGCCCCACGCCATCGCCGCGCCCGCCGACGCGGTGGCCTACGACCCGCAGCTCGCCGCCCCGCGCGGCGACACGGTGCTCTTCATGACGAGCGCCGACGACACGCGCGAGGCTTGCCGCGCACACGTGATGGCCTGCCGGTACGCGCTCCGCCGGGCGCCCTTCGCGGGCGGCGCCTCGGTGCTCGTCGCCGACGACGCGATCCTCGGCCGCCTCGCCCCGGACGGCACGCTCGCCTTCGTGCGCCCGGGACCAGCGCAGGCGAACGGCCAGCGCGCCTGGCGCGAGTCGAATCTCTTCGTGCGGCCGCTCGTGGGCGGGGCCGTCGAGGTGGGCCCGGCCGAGCCGCGCGTGCCGCAGTGGAGCCCCGACGGGCGCAGCATGGCGGTCGCCACGCCCGACGGCATCGTCGTGTTCGCCGCGGACGGTCGGCGCCTCGCCGGTCCGCTCGGCACGAAGGGCACCCGACCGGTCGGCTGGCTGCGGGCGCCCGTCGCGACGACCGAGCCGGCACCCTTCTAGAGCAGGCCCTGCGCCCGGTACCACGCGACCGCGTCGCGCAGCGACGCCTCGAGCGGGCGCGAGTGGTAGCCGAGCTCGCGCTCGGCCTTGGCGCTCGAGAGCCGCACGCGGAGCGTGCTCTGGATGGCCATCTCGCGGCTGAGCAGCGGCGGCTTGCCGGTCGCGTCCGCGAGGCGCTCGAGCGCCGTACCGAGCGCGACGACGAGGCCCGCCGGCAGCGTGAAGCGCGGCGCCCGGCCACCCGTCGCGGCGGCGATGCGCCCGAAGAGCTCGCGCACGCTCACGCACTCGCCGCCGAGGATGTAGCGCTCGCCCGGCCTCCCGCGCTCGGCCGCGCGGAGGTGCGCCGCGGCGACGTCGCGCACGTCGCAGGTCGTGCGGTACCCCTCGGGGACGGCGAGGCCGAGGAGCGTGCGCGGCGCCCGGAACAGGGGCAGGAGGTTGTGCTTCCAGTCCGAGGGCCCGAAGATCGCGCACGGGTGCGTCACGACGGCGCCCAGGCCGGCACGGACGGCCTTCCAGACCTCCTCTTCGCCGAGCCACTTCGTGTGCGGGTAGACCATGTCGAGCGCCGCGAGGTTGTAGGCGCTCGACTCGTCGACGGTCGGCACGTCGCCCCGCCGCGGCAGGTCGAGCGGCTTTCCGATGGTGCTGCCCGACGAGGTGAACACGGCGCGCTCGACGCCCGCCGCGAGCGCGGCCTCGGCGACGTGACGCGTGCCGTCCACGTTGACCCGCACGCTCTCGGCCCGGCGCCGCCGCCACATGCCGACGTCGGCCGCGACGTGGAGCACGGTGTCGACGCCGCGCATGGCCTCGGCGAGCGCCGCCGGATCGTCGAGCGAGGCCCGCACCGTCCGGACGCCGAGCGCTCCGAGCTCACCCGGCAGCGCGCCACCGCGGGTCGCCGCGCGGACCTCGACCCCGGCCGCGGCGAGCTGGCGCGCGATCTCGTAGCCGAGAAAGCCGGTCGCGCCCGTCACGAAGGCCTTGCGGATGCGGTGGGCGCTCATCGCCGGGCGACTCCGAGGAAGAGCCCGCGCCCGACCGGGCCGCGCGGCTCGTGGTGCACCTCGAGCCCGGCCGCACGGAGCGCGTCCTCGTGGTCGGCGCGCGAGAACACGCCGCAGCGGTGGAGCTCGGTCAGGTGCTGGATGCGCGGCGGCGCCCCCGGCTCCGGCGCCTCCTCGCCCACGAGGTAGTGGATCTCGAGCTCCGCCACGCCGTCCTTCACCACGGCGCGCCCGAGCCGCGCGATCTGCAGGCGCCCGCGGACGACGTGGCGCACGTTGAGCGGCGCGACGTCCTCGGCGCGCATCCAGAACGGATCGAGCGCGAGCACGCCGCCCGGCGCCAGGTGCCGCGCGAGGCAGCCGACGGCCGCGAAGAGCCGCTCGCGGGTCGTCGTGTACGCGATGGAGCCGTAGAGGCAGGCGACGACGTCGAAGCGTCGCCCGAGCTCGAAGGCCCCGAGGTCCGCGCACTCGACGCGGACGTCGGGGAGCTTGGCGCGCGCGAGCTCGACGAGCACCGGGTCGAGGTCGAAGCCGGCGACCTCGGCCGCGCCGAGCCGCCGCGCGAAGTGCCCGAGGTGCTCGCCCGTCGCGCACGCCGCGTCGAGCAGGCTCCGCGGCTCGTGCACGTGGCGCCCGGCGAGCTCGAGCACGGCGTTCGCCTCGCCCTCGAAGTCCCGCTCGGCGTAGAGCGCGTCGTAGTAGCGGGCCGTGGCCGTGAACACCGCCCGCCAGCATAGCAGGCGCGCCCGCTCAGGCGCGCGTGTCCGGCTCGCCGAGGGCGGCCTCGACGGCCAGCGAGCAGCCGCGCGGCTCGGCGCCCGGCGCGCGGCCGAAGAGCTCGACGGCGCCGTCCGTACCCACGGCGACGAGGTCGGCCGTCTGGACGGCCACCGCCGAGTCGACGTTGGCGAGATCGACGAAGCGCGCGAGCCCCCGCGCACCGGGCGGGAGCGGCGCGAGCGACACGGGATCGACCGCCGTCACGCGGAGCCACGGCGGCGGCACGTAGCCGACGGCGCCGAGCGGGTGCCCGAGCGCGGCGGCGAGCGAGCCCTCGTAGAGCTGGCTCGAGAGCTCGGTCATGCCGTACTCGCCAACGACGTGGCTCGGCGGCACGGCGAAGCGCGCGGCGAGGGTCGCGTAGAGCGCGCGCGGCTCGACCTCGCGCGTGCGTCCCTTCACGCCGCCGGTCTGCATCACGCGGCTGCCGGCGGGCAGGGCGCACGCGCCCTCGGCGACGGCGTCGGCGAGCGCCACGAACGCGAACGCGGTGCCGGCGACGAGCGCGCGCTCGCCCGCGCTCCGCGCCGCGGCGCACGCCCGGACGACGCCCGCGACGTCGAGCGCGTGCCCGTCCCAGTGGAAGCTCGCCCGCCCTCCGAGCGCCTCGGCGAAGCGCGCGATCATGAACCCTAGCGACGAGTCGGGCGCGAGGGCCTCGGGTGCGACGAGCGACAGGACGCGGAGCGACGCCCCGTCGGGCCAGAGCAGGCGGCGCGCCCAGGCGAGCGCGCCGGCCACGTAGGTCGCGGTCGAGGCGAAGGCGTGCGCGCCGCGCGCCGCCTGCGTCGTGCCGCTCGTGCGGAACACGCGCTCGTCCTCGTCGGGCGGGTGCGCCGCGATGCGCCGGAGCTTCCAGGCGTCGGTCGGCAGGGCCGGGATGTCGGCCGCGGCGCGGAGCCGAGCGGGCTCGACGCCGCGCGCCCGGCACAGCCGGCCGAAGGGCGCCACGTGCTCGGCCTGGTAGCGCGCGAGGTCGCACGCGAGCGCGTCGAAGCCGTCGGCGCCCGAGCCCGGCCCCGCGTCCCCGCGCGCCGCAGCGGCGATGAACGCCTGCACCCGCGCGTGGAGCACGCGACGGCGCGCGCGGCGCTCTTCGTCCGGGCTCATCGCGCGCCGCGGGCGGCCGCCGCCTCGAGGCTCGCGCCGAGGGCGACGCCGAAGCCCTCGAACAGGACGGGCGACAGGTCGAAGGGCGGCGTCAGGGTGAGCACCTCGCCCGCGAGCCCGCCCGCGAGCGCGAGGTAGCCGCGCCCGACGAGCGCGCGCGCCGCGCGCACGGCGCTCCCGGCCCCGTCGAGCTCGACGCCGAGCATGAGCCCCGAGCCGCGCACCTCGACGAAGCCGGGCGCCCCGGCGAGCAGCTGGCGCAGGCGTGCCCGCGCCTCGGCGCCGCGCGCGCGCAGGTCCTCGAGCCGGCCCGGCCCGTCGAGCCAGTCGAGCAGCGCGAGCGCGGCGGCGCACGCCAGCGGCGCGCCCACGTGGGTCGAGGTGTGCACGACCTCGCCGTGGCGCGTCCAGGCCTCCATGACGGCCTCGCTCGCGACGCACGCCGAGATGGGCAGGCCCGCGCCGAGCGCCTTGCCGAAGCACAGGATGTCGACGGGCGCCTGCTGCGTCAGCGCGAGCG
Organism: Polyangiaceae bacterium; assembly: GCA_020848455.1. Classification (GTDB taxonomy): domain Bacteria; phylum Myxococcota_A; class Polyangia; order Polyangiales; family Polyangiaceae; genus JACRDA01. The sequence goes on along the minus strand of JADLAB010000461.1, from coordinate 13,315 downwards.
ACACGGCGCCGGCCCGACCCATGCCGGTCCAGATCTCGTCGGCGACGACGAGCGCGCCGTGCGCGTGGGCGAGGCGGCAGAGCTCGCCGAGAAAGTGGCCCGGAGGCACCACGCAGCCGCCCCGGCCGAGCACGGGCTCGCACAGGACGGCGCCGATGTCGCCCGCGCGCAGGGCCTGCTCGACGAGCGCGAGCGCCGCCGCGACGCTCGCGCCGCGCAGGCCCGGGTACGGGGCGAAGCGCACGTGCGGCGAGAGCTGCGCCTGGAAGGGCTCGCGGAAGCTCGCGCGAAAGCCGCAGGCCGCGAGCGGTGCGTACGACAGGCCGTGGTAGGCGCCGTCGAAGGCGAGCACGCCGGGCCGGCCGGTCGCGAGCAGCGCCGTCTTCAGCGCGGCCGTGACCGCGTCCGCGCCCGACTGTCCGAGCAGCACCTGGCCCGCGCCCGAGGGGTGCAGGCGCGCGAGCCGCTCGAGCAGCTCGAGCTTCACGTCGGTCGCGTACACGTCGCCGAGACCCTGCACGAGGCGCGCGCCCTGGCGCGCGAGCACGGCGTCGAGCGCGCCGTGCCCGAGCGCGACGGCGCCGAAGCCCGCCACGAGATCGACGTAGCGGTTGTCGTCGACGTCCCAGAGGTTCGCGCCGGCGCCGCGCGCGAGCACGATCGGGCCGTCCGCCTCGGACTCGCCCGCGGGCGTGCCCGCCGCCTCGGCGCGGAGCTTGCGCCGGTGCCCGAAGCCCGGACACTCGACGCGCTGCAGCCGCGCCGCCTGCGCGCGTGAGCGCGGGCCGGGTGGCGGCACGAGGAGCAGCGGCGGATCTTGCGACACGATCGGCGGTGCGCTCCGCGCCAGGCGCCTAGGCGCAGACCTTGTTCCGCCCCGAGTTCTTCGCCTCGTAGAGCTTCTCGTCGGCGCGCTTGATGAGGTCGTTCGCCGCGCGGTCCTCCTCGGTGAGCAGGGCCGCGCCGACGCTGATCGTCACGCGGATGCGCTCCTGCTGGAAGACGAAGACGAACTCCTCGATCTGCGCGCGCAGCCGCTCGCCGAGCTCGAGCGCACCGACGAGCGGGGTCTCGGGCAGCACGATGGCGAACTCCTCGCCGCCGTAGCGCGCGAACACCTCGTCGCGGCGGATGCGCGCGTGCACGAGGCGCGCGATCTCCTTCAGCACGAAGTCGCCGGCCAGGTGGCCGTGCATGTCGTTGATGCGCTTGAAGAAGTCGATGTCGAACATCAGGACGGCGAGGTCCCGGCCGTGGCGACGACCGCGGATGAGCTCGCGCTCGAGCGCCTCGAGCAGGTAGCGCTTGTTGTAACACTGCGTCAGGCCGTCCACGATCGTGAGCCGGTAGATCTCCTCGTGGTACTGGGCCTCGACGTCGGCGCCCGACAGGTACTTGAAGATGGTCGCGCCGATCTTCACGCGGTCGCCGTTGCGCAGCACGAGCTCGCGCTGCACGTGCTCGTCGTTGCAGTAGGTGCCGTTGGTGCTGCCGTCGTCGAGCACGAGCCACTGCTTGGCGCGCTTCTCGATGTGGGCGTGACGCCGCGACACCGAGTCGCCGTCGAGCACGATGTCGTTGTCGCTGCCGCGACCCACGCGCGTCGGGCTCTTCTCGAGCACGAAGCGCTTGCCGAGCAGGGTCGGCTCCTTCGTGTAGATCACGACCAGGCAATCGGTGCGATTGCCCTCCTCTTCGTCCACCCCCTCGGCGCCCGGCCGCACGATCTGGGTGACGCGGGTCTTCTCGTCGAAATTGGACACGCGCTCGAAAGCTGCGCCCCCACCTGCGGCAAATCCGCCTACAGTGTGGGTGCGCCAGGCCAGATTCGCAAAGCGTATAGTTCCGGGGCGAGCAGCGTCAAGCCGGGGCGCGCGGAAGCGGCGCGCGCGAGCACCGAGCGCGGCGCGGGCGCCGAGCCGCCCGGCTCGCCAGGGCGCTCAGGGTTTGCGCGGATCGGCCGCGCAGCGAAAGCCCACGTTCGGGGCGCGGTTGTCGCCGGACACGAGGCGCTGCGCGCCGCAGCCGAGCGCGTCGCGGCGGCCGTCGAGGAAGTGCGAGCCGAGCGCGTACTTCTTCTCGCCCGCGCCTTCGACCCACTCGGCGACGTTGCCCGCGAGGTCGTACACCCCCTGCGGCAGCTTGCGCGTGGCGCCGACCACCGCGGAGTGGATCCAGCTGTCCGCGTGCGCGATCTGGTCCGGCTTGACGGCGCCCGAGCACTCGGTGCCGCAGAGGTTGGCGTAGAAGGGCGCGGGCAGATCGCGTCCCCACGGGTACACGTCGGTCGGGCTCGGGCACTCGGCGAGCTTCCACTCGCTGTAAGCGGGCAGGCGCTTGCCCACGGCCTCGCAGTAGGTGCGCGCCTCGCTCCAGGTCACGCAGTTGACCGGGTAGCGGTCCTTGCCCCGGTTGCAGGCCTTGCGCCACATCGCGAGCGCGCGCTCGTCGGTCGGGAACTTGAGCGCGGCGTGATCGACGATGGCGAGCGTGCCGCCGGCCTCGGGGCAGCGACCCGTGACCACGCACTGCTCGTAGGCGGCGACGGTGACCTCGGTCTCATCGAGGCAAAAGGGTGCGACGGGTGTGCCGAGCAGGCTGCCGCCCGCGAACGGCACCATCGCCTCCGGGCAGCCGCCCGGCGCGGCGGCGGCGCTCGTCGGCGGCGCGACGCTCGGGGCCGAGGAGGACGCGGCGCTCGGCGCGGAGCCGCTCGTGACCGGGCCCACCCCCGGGCCGGACGCGTCGGAGCTCGGGGCCGCGCTCGCGCTCGCGGTCGCGGCGGACGGGGCGCTCGCGCTCGCGGCCCCCGCGGGCGTGGTGCTCGCGCTCGCGGTCGACGGCGCCTCGCGCTCGCCACCCACGTTGCGCGCGAGCAGGACGCCACCCGCCGCGAGCCCGCCGACGAGCACGGTCCAGCCGGCGATGGGCAGCAGCCTGCTGCCGGCTGTGGGCTCGCCGCTGTCCGGGCCACTCGCGCCCGGAGCCACCTCGTCGCGAGCGCTCGGGCGTGTGCGCGGCTCGTCGAGGTGCGCGCTCCGGGTCGTGCGGCGCTTGCCCGAGCTGGAGCTCGCCGCGCGCGCGGCCGCCGGGGTCGCCGCGCGCGGGCTCGCCGCGTCGGACGTGCTCTCGGGCGCCGCCTCCGAGGCCGGGGCGCCGTCGCCGTCGCCCGCGCGGCTCGTCCGGGCCGCGCCGACGAGCGCGCTCCAGAACTCGCTCGCGCTCCGGTAGCGTTCCTCGGGCATGAGCGCCAGGGCGCGCGCGAACACCTCGTCGACCGCGTCGCTCACGGCGATGCCCCGCGCGCGTGGCGTGGGGCGCTCGGGCGCGAACGTCGCCCCCATGAGCTGTCCCGCATCGTCGCCCTCGAGCGCCGGACGGGTGCCGAGCAGCTCCACGCACACGAGCGCGAGCGCGTACACGTCGGTCCACGGCCCGGTGGCGCCGTAGCTCTTCAGCCACTGCTCGGGCGCCGCGTAGTTCGGGGTGAACGCGGCGCGGCGCGCGCCCGTCTTCTCGTCCTGCGGGTCGGTCGAGCTCGTCGTCATGAGCTTCGCGACCCCGAAGTCGAGCAGCTTCACCCGCACGCCCGCCGAGGCGGCGAGGAGGAAGATGTTGCTCGGCTTGACGTCGCGGTGGGCGATGCGCTCCGCATGCCCGACGCCCAGCGCCTCGGCGATGGGTGCGAGCAGCTCGACGACCTCGGCGAGCGAGCGAGCGGGGGCACCAGCCTCGCGCCGGTGCGTCTGCTCCTCGGCGAGCGTCTGGCCCTCGAGCCACTCGAGCACGAGGTAGGGGAAGAGCGGATCCTCGCGGCCGCTCGACAGCGTCTCCATGTAGTCGCCGGTCGGCAGCGTCCCGGCGGCCGCGGCGCGGCGCGTGACGAGCCCGCGGTCGAGCACGCGCGCGAAGGCCGGGTGGCGCTGCGCGAGCGAGAACAGGAGCTTGCCCTCGGCGTCGAAGGCCTCGAGCACGCGCTCGCGCTCCGCGGCGGGCGCCAGGGGATCGAGCTTCAGGGCCTTGATGGCGACCGTGCCGCCGAGCCCGAGGTGCACGCCGCGGTACACGACCCCGAAGCCTCCCTCGCCGACGACCTCGTCGACGCGATAGCGGCCTTCGAGCACGACGCCGCAGAGGCCGAGGGGATCGCGCATCGTTCGGGAAGCGCGCGCCGCACCGGGGCGCACGCGCACACATGGTAGTACAGCTACGCTCGTCCGCTCGCACCCAAAACCGAGCCGCACACGTGAGCCGTCCGGCGAAGGTCGCGCGTCTCAAGCTCGGTTCCCCGCGCGCGTGCGCGCTCGTCGCCTTGACGACCCCGCTACGGCGTGGGAAACCCTCTAAGCTTCTCGAGGAACACGGCATGAGGCCCCCGCGCAACACCGAGCTCTGTCAGGCGCCGTTCGTCGGCGTCGGCATGAGCATCACCCGCGCGCGGCACGAGGCACGCAGCATGCGCTGAGCGCACCTCCCTCGCCCTCCTCGCCGCCGCGGGCACGCCTAGTCGTCCCCGCGGTTTTTTTTTGTCGCTTTTCCATTTCTTCCACGAGCGCCGTCATGAGACCCCGATCCGAGCGCCACGCCCTCGCGTGGAAACACCGACCCGTCCCCGAGCTCCTGCGGCTGGCGTGGCCCATCGCGGTCTCGATGCTGTCCTACAGCGTCATGACCCTGGTGAGCACGCTGTTCGTCGGGCGGCTCGGTCCCTCGGCGCTCGCCGGCGTGGGACTCGGGGGCGTCGCGTCCTTCGCGCTCATCGCGTTCGGCTTCGGCGCGCTGCGCTCGGTCAAGGTGCTCGTGAGCCAGGCGACCGGCGCCGGGCGGGCGACCGACGTGCCGGCGCACGTGGCGGCGAGCGTCGGGTTCGCGCTCGCGCTCGGCCTCTTGTCCCTCGCGCTCGGCCGCCTGGTCGTCGAGATCTTGCCCGCGGCCTCCGCGACCCCGAGGCGGGCGCGGCGGCGGCCGAGTACGTCAAAATGCGCAATCTCGGCGCGCCCTTCGCGCTCGTCGCGGTCGCGCTGCGCGAGGCGCGCTACGGCCTCGGCGACTCGCGCGCGCCGCTCGTGTCGGCGCTCGCGGCCAACCTCGCGAACATCGCGCTCGACGCGCTCTTCATCCTCGGGCTCGGGCTCGGGGTGCGAGGCGCCGGCATGGCGACGGCGCTCGGGCACCTCGTCGAGATGGGGATGCTCTTCGCCGCCTCGCGCGACCCCGGCATCGCCTGGCGCAAGGCGCGCTTGCGTCACGTGACGGCCGCCCTGCGCCTCGGCGTGCCCCTCGGCCTGCAGTTCCTGCTCGAGGTGGGCTCGTTCACGGTGCTCGTCGTGCTGCTCGCGCGCTGCGGCGAGATCGAGGTCGCGGCGCACCAGATCGCGCTCCAGGTGACGCACCTGTCGTTCCTGCCGGCCTTCGCCGTCGGCGAGGCGGCCTCGGTGCTCATCGGTCAGGCGGTGGGCGCCGGCGAGGACGCGCTCGTGCGTCCGCTCGCCCGCAAGGCCGGCGCGATCGGCGCGGCCTACACCGGCTTCTGCTCGCTCGTGCTGGTCGTCTTCGCCGGGCCCATCGCCTCGGCGTTCACCCGCGACGCGGCGGTGCGGGCGACGGCCGTGCACCTCCTGTGGGTCGCGGCGGCGTTCCAGATCTTCGACGGCGCGAACGTCGTCGCGCGCTCCGCGCTGCGGGGCACGGGCGACGTGCGCTTCCCGGCGATCATCGGCGTGGCGACGTCGTGGCTGTGCCTGCCGCCGCTCACCTGGTTGCTCGGCGAGCACTTCGGCCTCGGCGCGCTCGGCGGCTGGCTCGGCCTGCTGGTCGAGATCGTGGTCGGGGCGGTGATCTTCTGGGCGCGCCTCGAGCGCGATCAGTGGCGTCCCTGGGCGGTGCGCTCGCGCGCCGAGCTCGGCGTCGCCGCGCCGGGCGACGCCCCGGCCGCCGCTGGCGCGGAGTGAGCGCCCGCGCAGCCATCCCCGAGGCGCCCCGCGCTCGCCGCCGGCGGCCTCTCTCGCTCGACGTCGCTCGACCCCCGGGGCGCGCGCGCGGCGCGACGAGGCCGCCGCCATGCCCACAGGGCGCCCGCGACCACCCCGAGCAGCCAGGGCGTGCCCCGCGCCGGCCCGACGAGCACGCGGCAGGCGCAGCCGCCGTCCGCGGCGACGTCGGCGCACGCGCCGCCGCAGGGCGCCCCGCAGCCGTCGTCCGCGCCGCAGCCCTTGCCGTCGCAGCTGCAGGCGCAGGCGCCGCTCTGGCAGGAGCCGGCGACGCAGGCGGTCACGAGGGCGAGCGCTGTGCCGCAGCCGTCGAAGGACCACACGTCGCCGCCCTGACAAGCGCTCACCTGGGCGGGCGCGCAGAAAGCGCCCTCGGGCGCCGTGCGACACTCGAAGCCCGCCGCGCACGCGCCCGCCATGCAGGGCTCGAGGCAGTAGCGCTCGACCCCGGCGACCGAGGCGCCGCACGCGAGGCCGGGCGCGCACTCGTCACCGAGCGGGCACGCGGTGCAGACCGCACCGGCGGGCGCGCACTCGCCGGCAGGCGTACACGCCTCGCCCGCGGGGCAGTGGCCACAGCTGCCGCCGCAGGTGTCGTCGCCGCACGCCTTGCCGGCGCACGCGAGCACGCACGCGCAGCCCACGTCCGGCACGCACTGCAGGTCGCCGTTGCCGAGGTGCACGCACGAGGTGCCGGTCGGGCACGGCGTGGCGCTGCAGTCGCGCGCGCACACCGATGGCCCGTCGACCGGGATGCACGCTCCGCCGTCGGCGCAGTCGAGCGCGTCGAAGCAGCTGCCGCAGACGCCGGTCGAGCCCACGGGCCCGTACGCCATCTCGAAGGTGTCGAGCTGCCGGGCGTAGCTGTTCGCAACCGGCACGCAGCCCTCGCGCGCGTCACCGGGCGGGCGCGTCCAGCCGCAGAACACGACGTCGGTCCAGTACCACTCGCTGTGCCCGAGCTCGACGACCTCGTCGACGAGCTCCTGGGTCGGACCGCGTAGCCCGAGGTCGCGCGCCGGGCCGATGCCCACGTCCTCGCGGAAGGAGTCGCTGCAGTGGTCCTGGTAGCAGCCCCCGGCGTCGCAGTCGGCGAGGTTGCGGTAGTTCGCGTGCTTGCCCTCCGCCGCGTAGACGACGGGCTGGCCGCGATACGACGCGACGTACTCGAGCTCGTGAAAGGCAAACCACCCACCCGCGTCGCACCCGGTGTCGTAGTGCGCCGAGAAGTAGGCCTCGTCGAGCTGCCACACGTGGCCCGAGGTGTTGCGCACGCGCAGCACGATGAACTCGCTGTCCCCGTCGTGGCTGAGCAGCCCGCCGAGCGTCGGGTCGCCGGCGTCGCGGTAGTACGAGAGCGCGTAGAAGATGCGCAGCGTGTGGTAGCCGTCGGGGCGGCTCGCCCAGAAGGGGTTGCGGGCGGGCGCCGTCTCCTCGAGCCCGAACACGAGCTCGGGCTGGAAGCGCGCCGCGACGGCCAGCTCGCAGCCGTCGTCGACGCCGTCGCGATCGGCGTCGAGCGCGGGCGCGACCACGCAATCGCCCCACGCAAGCCCGACGTCTTCGCCGTCCGCGCGCGCGAGCGCCGGCAGCGCGAGGGCGACGACCGCGCCCGCGACGCCGGCGACGAGCCACCGACTCACGCGGTCCCCGCCCGGACCGGCGCGCGCCCGCCGCCCACCGCCGTCGCTCGATCCACCATCACCACGTCGCTCCGACCAGCGTATCACGGCGCACCGGAGGGGTCGGGTTGGTTGCGGCGCGCCCTGCGCCGGGGCGGCGTCACTGCGCCCACACGACCGTGACGGCGAGGCTCTGCTCGACGGGCAGGTTGCGACCGAGCCCGCGGAGTGGCGGGGTCAGCGCGAAGGCGCTCTGCAGCCGCCAGGCGTCGGTGAGGGGGAAGTGGCTCGTCAAGGCGAGTCGACCGATGCGGCGCCCCGTGCCCGCAGCCTCCGCGCCGTCGATGACCGCCTCGCCCTCGGCCTGGTAGCCGAGCACGAGGCCGAGCGCCGGCCCCGCGGCAAAGCCGTAGACCGCGGCGAGCGACGCCGACCACTGCGTGGCGAGCGTCGCGTCGATGCCGTGCACCGTGCGACCCGCGCGGCGCGCGACGACGCCGCCGAGGCCGAGGAACAGCGGGCCGTACACCTGCTCGAGCGCGACCCCGAGGCTCGCCGCGAAGCTGCCGGTGCCGGTCGTGCCGGTGGCGAGCGGCGTCGTCGTCGCCTCGGGCGGCGTCCCGGTCGGAAGCGTCACCGCGATCTGCGCCGACACGCCGGGCCAGTCGGAACGGCCCGCCTGGTAGATCTCGTAGCGCGCGTGGAGCCCGAGATCGCCGAGCCCGCCGCCGGCCTCGCTCGCGCCGTGAGCGCGGCGCCAGGTCTCGACGAGCGGCACCCGCAGGCCGACCTCCCCGTGCTCGAGGACGCGCGCCGTGGCGAACAGCTGCTCGGAAAAGTCGAGCTCGAGCGCGCCCGCCCCGCGCGCCGTGAAGCGCGCGTCGGCGTCGAAGGCACCGAACACGTCCGCGGCGCGCAGCTCGAGCCCGACGAGCGCGTCGTCGCCGTACGACAGGCGCGCCGGCGTCACGGCGCTGCCGCCCGCACAACACACCTGCGCGTCCGCCCGCGCGGGCACGGCCAGCGCGGCGCCCGCCAGCGCGACGGCGAGGAGGTCAGCGCACGTCGAAGGTCGCAACGGCACTGTCGGTCACCGGGCCCGAGAAGGTGAGCCGCAGCTCCCAGGTGCCGGGCATGTAGAAGCTGACGTTCGCGACGACGTAGGTCCCGCCACCGCTCTCCGCGACGGTCGGGGCGACCGACGCCCCATGGTCGTGCGCCGGCATCCACGGCAGCGCGTCGATCGCGAGACCCGTCACCGGCTCGTGGCTCGAGGCGCGCTCGACGCGGAGCTCGACCGAGCTCACGCCCACCGTCGGCGGCTGGTCGGGAGCGGTACGGAGCTCGAGCACGAGCTCGGAGGCGGCACTCGGCAGGATCGCGTAGGGCTCGGCCGGAAACCCACCCGCCTCGGACTCCGGGGCGGAGCAGGCGCCGAGCAGCCCCGCGAGCGCGAGAGCGCCCGCGCACCCCACGCCCGCGCGCCGCGGCGGACGCGGCCACGAGAGGAGCGACGGACGACGGGGTCGGTGCATCGGAGGCAAGGTAGCTCCATCACCGGCGCCGGCCGATGACGCGCGTCACGCGACGATCGGAAGTCCGGTGTGCGTGGCCGCCCACGCGGCGCGACGAGCGCGTCGGATGGAAAACTCGCTTCCGGCTGCAATTGCGCGCGGCCGCGGCGGGTGCGCACGTAAACCCCGAGAAACCACTTGCTTGGACGGCCGCGCCTCCGCACCATGAGGGGGACGTCGCGCCGGGACGGCGCGGCTGAGGAGACGGACGCATGCGCATCACGACTTTCGCTTGGTTCCTTGGGCTCGGCACGGCGACGCTCGTCGCGGCAGCTTGCTCGAACGAGGTGAGCTCGACCTCGGGCACGGGTGGCTCGGGCAATACGACCACCACCACGACCACCACGTCGGGCACGACCACCACGACCACCACGACCACCACGACGACGACCACGACGACGACGACCACGACGACCGGCGACGTCTGCCAGCAGGCGTGCCAGCACATCGTGGACTGCATGGGCTTCGACGTGTGCGCACAGATTGGCGGCATCGACTGCTCGACCCTGCAGAACCAGTGCCTCGCCGACTGCGTGAACGAGACGGCATGCGCCGACATGGGGTTCGGGACCCTGCAGGCCTGCCAGCAGGGGTGTCAGGGCGCGGGCGGCAACGGCGCCGGCGGCGCCGGCGGCGCCAGCCCGCAGTCGTGCGGCCAGTGCGGACAGGGCAGCTGCGGCACGGAGATCCAGGCCTGTCTCGGCATCTCGGGCTGCGGTAGCTTCAACCCGAACGACCCGACCTGGTTCGGCTGCATCACCGACTGCCTGCAGAGCGACTTCACCTCCGCATGCTTCACGGCCTGCGACCAGCAGTACCCGAACGCCGCCTCGGGCTACGACCCGATCTACGCGTGCATGTGCGCGAGCTGCGCGACCCCGTGCGCGACCATCGATCCCTGTAACCACTGAGCCGAGCGCGCGGGCGCCGAGCCGCCCGGCTTGCCAGGAAAGCATCCCGGTCCGCCCGATGGCGGAACGGGCAGAACCACTGGAGGCACCGAGGCACGGAGCGTGACACGCGGGAGTCTCCGAACCGTGCCGGCTCCGTGCAGCCCTCCGTGTCTCCGCGTCTCCGTGGTGGTCTCCGCTGTCTCCTTCCGGGGACGTCGAGGCGAGCTGCCGAGGTGGGGAGCGCCCCGCCGACGCGCCGCTCAGCGCTCGAGGGTCGGCGCCGCGGCGAGCTCGCTTCGGAACACGCGGCTGCGGTAGTACCGCAGCTCGGCGATCGACTCCTGGATGTCGTCGAGCGCGCGGTGCGCCTCGCGCTTCTTCGGCACGGCACCGGCGCCGTTCGGGTACCAGCGGCGCACGAGCTCCTTGATGGTCGACACGTCGACGACCCGGTAGTGCAGGTGGCGCACGAAGGCCGGCATGTAGCGCTCGAGGAACTGCTTGTCCTTCCACACCGAGTTGCCGCAGAGCGGCGCCGTGCGCGGCTCGCAGTGGGCGGCGACGAAGGCGAGCGAGGCCGCCTCCGCCTCGGCGAGCGACACGGTGGAGGCCGCGCTCGCGGCCGTGAGCCCGTTCTTGTCGTGCATGCGCCGCACCTCGGGCTCCATGCGGGCGAGCACCTCGGCCGGCTGGTGGACGACGAGGTTCGGCCCCTCGGCCACGAGCTCGAGCTCGCCCGTCGTGACGAGCGTGGCGATCTCGACGATGACGCAGCGGTCGGGGTCGAGCCCGGTCATCTCGAGGTCCACCCACACGAGATTGCCGCTGCGTGCCATGCCCTTTTCTAACATGTCGGCGCCGCGCCGTGGGAGGGCGCGACGCGGCACCGGGTTGGCGCTCGGACGGGATGTGCGTACGATGTGCGCTCCGGCGCGGGCCCCTTCCGCGACCCGCGCTCCGGACGCGCGCCATGCCTCGACCCACGATCCTCTTCACCGTCGCCGCGCTCGCCGGGACCACGCTCGCGGCCTGCCAGGGAAAGCGCATCGAGGAGTGCAACGCGCTCATCGGCGTCATCAACGACGAGCAGCAGCAGGTCAAGCCGGCGCAGAGCCAGGAGCCGGCGGACTTCGAGCGGGTGGCCGAGCGGCTCGCCGAGACGGCCCGGCGCGTGGCCGACGTGTCGCTCACGGTCGAGGCGCTCCGGGAGCACCGCGACGCCTACCAGGCGCTCGTGAACGACATCGCGGAGGTCATGCGGGGCGCCGCCCAGGCCCTGCGCGACCGGGACGGCAAGAAGCTCGACGCCGCGCGGACGCTCGAGCGCCAGGTCGGCGAGCGCGAGGACGAGCTCGTCGAGACCATCAATCGCTACTGCGCGGGGGGTTGATCGCGGCGCCCGCGATTCCCTGCTATCGGCCTGCCATGTCCGACACGGAGAGACAGGCGGCGGCCCGACCGTACGCCGAGGAGGCACCCGCCGAGACGCCGCCCCGCATCGTCGAGGCCGACGGCACGGTGCACGAGGGCTGGTTCCGCCACCCCTTCGTCGACGCGAACCTCGGCGACGCGCCCATCGCGTACCCGCTCGCCCGCCTGCGCGGCACGCCACTCGGCGGGCTCGAGCGCCGCCTGCGCGGCCTGCGCCTGAAGCAATGGCACTACACGAGCATCGTGACGCCACGGGTGCTGTTCGCGTGCGCCGTCGTGGATCTCGGCTACGTGGGCAACGCCTTCGCCTACGTGGTCGAGCGCGACTCGGGTCGGAAGCTCGAGTGGAACGCGCTCTCGCCGCTCGGGCGCGCCGTGCGCATCGCGCCGAACTCCATCGACGGCCTGACGAGCTTCGAGGCGCCGGGCTTCGGGCGCGTGATGCTCGACAACGACGCCGTCAACGGTCTGCGGCGCATCGACGTCTCGCTCCACGAGACGCGCCGCAGCCCGGCGCTCAGCGCCTGCTACGAGCTGCAAGACCTCGGTACGAGCCCCGATCCGGTCGTGGTCGTGGAGCGCGTCGCACCCGAGCGCTGGCTCTACACCCACAAGTGCTACGGCCTGCCCGCGGCCGGCGATCTGCGCTGCGGGACGCTCGCCGACACGGTGCTCATGGGCGAGGCGCTCGGCGGCCTCGACTGGAACCGCGGCTACCGCGCCCGCGAGACGCACTGGAACTGGGCCGCCGCCGCCGGTCGGTCGGACTGCGGCAAGGTGATCGCCTGGAACCTCACCGCCCACCGGCCGTGGCCCGGCTCGGGGGCGTCGGCGCCCGAGGCGGCCCACGGTGACGCGGACGCCGCAGACTGCGCGCTGTGGCTCGGCGGGCGGCTCGTGAAGATCCGGCGCGTCGCGTTCGACTACGACCCGCGCGAGCGCCTGGCGCCGTGGCGCATCCGGGACGACCGCGGCCTGGTCGATCTCGTGTTCACGCCGCGCGGCGAGCGCAGCGACGACACGAACTTCGGCGTGGTGGTGAGCCGCTTCCACCAGCCCTACGGGAGCTTCGCGGGCAGCGTGCGCTCGCCCGAGGGCGAGCGCTTCGCGGTCGGCGACGTCTACGGCGTGACCGAACAGCACTTCGCGCGCTGGTGACGCGCGCGCGCCGTGCCGGTCAGAACGGCGCGCAGGAGACCGGGCACTCGGCGGCGCACTCGCCGCAGGTGCACGTGATGAACGGCAGGGCGAGCGCCGTGTCGCACAGATCCACCATCGTGTCGTTGCACTCGAGCGTCGAGATGTTCTGGCAGCCCATGGCCCACTCGCTGCAAGACAGGCACCCGGGCGCGCCCCCGCCCCCGCCCCCGTTGCCGCTGTCGCCGAGACACGCCGTGAGCTCCGCCGTGCAGGCGCCGGTCGTCGCGGAGGTCTGCAGGCAGAGCTTGCAGTCGGGCTCGCTGCCGCCGCCGCCGCCCTGACCGGTCGACGAGGTCGTCGTGGTCGTCGTGGTCGTCGGGTTGGTGGTGTCGCTGTCCTTCTTGCAGGCCGCCGGCGCCAGCACCACGACCGAAATCCCCACGACGATCCAAGCCAGTCGCTCTTTCACGTGCTCCTCCATGCGACGGGCGTGCCGCCGCGCAACGGGCCGACCTATCGCACGGGTCGGGCAGAAGGGCAACGAAGCGGCCGGCACGCGGGGTGCGGGCGGCCCGCGCGCGCTGCTATGTTGCGCCTCTGCCGTGGAGGGCACGTGATCCGAGCGCCGAGCACCAGCCGAGCCACCGCCCCGAGCGAGCCGTGCG
>JADLAB010000460.1 GCA_020848455.1 Polyangiaceae bacterium | reverse complement strand
GAGCCCGAAGATCCGCGTCCACGCCGCCGTCGACGCCTCGGCCTCGACCACGATCGCGTGCGAGCGCGCCACGGGCGCGACCTCGACCGGGCCTGCGGGCGCGCCCTCGGGGGCGACCTCGGGCAGACCCGTCTCGTCCGTTCGCAGCGGCTCGTCGCCCGGTCGCTCTACGTCCACGTCGTCGTCCCCTCGTCCCCGCACCGGCGCCGCTCGTCCGCCGAGCGCCCCGGCGCGCCATTGTCGGCAGAGGCGCGGACAGGCACAAGCTGGAATCTCGCTCCGGGCGGTCCGGGCGAGCCTCGTCCCCCGTGCGCGACCCCCTTGTCGTAGCCGCCGGATTGTGATCTACCGGGCGCATGTCGGACACCTCGACCCTCCGCACCCACCGCGCGCTCCCGGGCAGGGCGCGCTCCCTCTCGCTCGTCGGCCTCGTCCTCGTCGCGAGCGCCTGCGGCGGCGGCGCCGCCGGCACGCCCGACGCCGGCAAGCCGCAGGAGGTGCAGGCCGAGCAGCTCGCGCCCGCCGTGGCGCTCATCTCGGCGTACCGGCCCCACCTGAAGGCGCCCCCGCCCCCGGACAAGTTCTACCCGAAGCGGCGCGGCGAGCTCGAGCGCGCGGGCGCGGCCGCCGCGAACGGCATCCGCCACGCCGCCAACATGGTCGGCCAGAAGCTCGACCCCAACCTCAGCCCGGTGGCCAAGGAGCTCGTCGCGGCCTTCCAGGCCGTGTCCGGCGCGTGCGCCGACGCGCTCGAGGACCCCGCCATCGACAAGTGCGTCGCGGCCGTGGACGCGCTCGACGCGGCGCTCGTCAAGCACGCCGCGGTCGGCGGCGCGACGAAGCTGCCCCACATCGCGCCCGAGTCGATCACCGAGGAGGCGAAGAAGGTCGTGGCGCCGCTCGGCATCGCGAAGGGACCCGGGACGGCCGAGCAGGCTTTCTTCGCCAAGCGCAGCGATCCGGCCGCGTCGGTGAGCGACGTCTTCAACGCCTGCCAGGCCGCGAGCGGCGAGGTCGCCGAGATCGCAGCGCGCTACGAGAAGGCCGAGGATCCGATCCGGATCACGGGCGCGATGCACAAGATGTCGATCGAGGCGCAGTGCAACAAGATCCAGGCGGCCGACGGCCTGCGCATGGAGCTCGACGGCTGCCGCAAGAAGCCGAAGACCCCCGACTGCAAGGTGACGTGCGGCAAGGCGCGCGCGGCGGTCGCCGACGGCGTGCCCGCGGCAGCGTTCGCGCCCTTCGAGAAGGACGTCGCCGAGCTCTGCAAGGACTAGCTGGTCGCCAGGCCCTGATCGCTCGATGGGGCGCTAGGAGAGCTGCAGCGGCTCGCCGTCGCGCCGGAACGCGATGAAGCGCGTGACCGCGCCCCGCTGGATCGACTCCACCATCGCCTCGAGCGTGCGCTCCGTCTCCTCTTCGCTCGGGCCGCGCGGGCCCGGGCCGCCGAGGCAGCCGACGAACACGACCTCCCAGCTCCGGCCGGTCTCGACGGACTCGGCGACGAGCTCGGCGAAGCTCTCGAGCTCCTCGGCCGCCTTGTCGACGAACATCACGGGCGTGAGCGCGCCGCCAAGGCCGCGCTCGAAGCGCTCGACCTCCTCGGGGCTCGCGCCCTCGGGGAGCTCGGCCTTGGTGAAGACGAGCAGCAGGCGCTGTCGCTCGGGCTGGTTGCGGGCGGCCTCGAGGAGGCCTTCGAAGGACGAGATGCGCATGGGCTCCGTCGCCTCCTAGCACCGCTTGGCGCCCGAGGCTGCGCCTCTGTCGCGCACGGCCGCCGCGCCCGTCTCAGCCGCGGCGGGCCGGCCGGTCGGCCCGTGTAATGCCCTGTAATGGTCAAGGCCGTCGCGGCGGTCGCAGAATGCGAGCTGCGGAGGCGGGGCCCATGGGCGACGGCGACAAGGAACGAGACATGACCGCGGCGGTGGACGAAGAAGAGGACTTCCAGCGGCGGCTCGCCGTGCTCGAGGCGACCGAGGCGCGCTTCCGGGCGGCCCTGCGCACGAGCGGGGCCGCCGGGCGCACGCGCACGACGTCGGGCGTGCGGCTCGCCGTCGACGACGGCCGCTCGGCCGCCCGCGAGCGCGCCGAGCTCGGGGGTCGGTCGGCCCCAGCCCCGTCCGGCAACCTGGCGGGCAGCATCGCCCACGAGTGCAACAACCTGCTCGGGGTCATCCTCGCGTGCGCCGATCTCGCGCTCGACGGGCTGCCGGCGGGCGATCCGGCGCGGAGCGACCTCACCGAGATCAAGGGGGCAGCCGGCCGGGCGGCCACGCTGATGCGCCAGCTGCTCGCCCTCGGGCGTACGCTCGAGCAGCGCCCCTCGGCCCCCGCGGCGCCCGCCGACGACCTCCGCGACACGATGGTGGATCCGCTCGAGGCCGACGACCGTTTCGGCTGAGCGACGCCCGGCGCTTCACCGGGCCCCGCGGCGCCGCTAGAAGGGGCAGCCTGGGACCGCGTGCGGCGCAGCGACGAACGACTGAAGGAGGAAGCGATGGCGAGTCCGAAGAGGTCCATCTCGAAGCCGCGCGCGCGCGGCCTGGTGATGAAGCAGTTCCCGATCGACTTTCGGGCCGGCTACATCACCGAGCTCACGTTCATGACGGGCACGAACGTGAACGCCAAGGTCATCGCGACGAACGTCACGACCGTCGGGGCCTACGCGTCGAACAAGGAGTACTGGTACACGGCCGGGAACACCTCGGGGAGCTCGGTCGCCCTGACGACCTCGACGAGCACCTACACCGAGGCCCAGCTCGACACCTTTCGCGGCCGGCTCCCGGCCGCCTTCACGTGGACCCAGAACATCGGCACGGGCGGCTGGACGCAGGGCACGTACACGCCGACCACCGGCCGCACGAACAAGCTCTACAAGGCCCCGGATCCGGATCAGAGCGGCGTCTACATCGGCATGCTGACCGAGCAGGAGACGAGCACGAACAAGCTCCTGCGCACCGTCTGGTACAAGACCTCGAACACGGGGACGATCTGGGCGACGAACCCGGCCTCGCTCACCTTCACGCAGGTGCTGGACCAGGCCGGCGCTCCGAGCACCGACCCGAACGACATCCAGGCGACGACCTGGTACTACGCCGTGAGCCCCTGACGGGGCGCCGCCGTCAGCGCACCGAGCGCGCCAGCCGGAAACCGAGGGAGGTAAAGCGATCGGTGGGCCGGCTGGCGAACCGCACGGCCAGCCGGAACGCGGCGGTGACGGAGGAGCCACCGCGCGCGACGCGCAGATCCGCATCGCCGCGCGTCGCCGCCTCGACGCGCACGATGCCGCCGGGCGTGTCGGGCCCGTCCTCGCGCCACTCGTCGCTGCACCAGTCGTGCACGTTGCCGGCCATCCCGCGCACGCCGTAGGGGCTGACGTCGGTCGGGTAGGCATCGATGCGGGTGCGACGCGGCACGTCGGCGCCGGTGCCGATGACGCAGGCCCAGGTCGGCTCGACGAAGTCGCCCCAGGGCATGAAGCGACCGTCGACGCCGCGCGCCGCCTTCTCCCACTCGAGCTCGTTCAAGAGGCGCCAGGCCTTGCCGCTCTCGGCCGCGAGCCAGCCGGCGTAGCGCTCGGCACTGCGACAGTCGACGAACACGACCGGGCACGCCGGATCCTCGGCCTCCGCGTCGGGACGGGGGACGAAGCGCCCGGCGGCGTCGCGCGCGTAGGCGAGGGCGTCCGCGCCGCGCGCCCCGCGCGCGAGCGACACCCGCGGGCAGGCCTCGAGGGCCTCGTCGCCTCGCCCGGCAGCCACGAGCGCGTTCAGGAACGCCAGGTACTCGGCCACGGTGACCGGGTCGCGCTGCACGACGAAGGCGTCGGCCCACAGGCGCCGGCGGGGCAGGCTCTCCGGGGCGTCGGGATCGCCCCCGGCGACGAAGTACCCGGCCGGGACGAGCACCTCACCGGGGCCGAGCTCACCCGCGCGGGGGAGGCGGAGCGGGGTCGGCTCGGCGTCGCCGGGCCGCACGCCGTCCCAGTGCTCGGAGCGGCCGAGGGCGACCGGGTACGCGACGGGCTCGCACCCGGGCGCGCGGACGGTGAGGAGGTAGCTCCCACGCGGCAGCGGGACGTCGCGGAGCGGCGTCGGTCCGAGCTCGGCCACGCGCTCGGCGACGAGCCTGCGGTCGCGCTCGCGGTAGCGGTGGAGCGTCACCTCGGCGCCCGCGGGCTCGGTCACGACGCTCAAACGGCCGTCGCCCTGCAGGAAGGCCGCGTGCTGCCCGCGGTCGTGCGCGCGCAGGAGCGCCTCGTGGCGCGCGGCCGCGCGCGCGTCGCGCCGGGCCTCGGCCGCGAGCAGGCGCTCCTTGTAGTGGCTCGCGAGGGCGTCGTGCGCCTCGGGGAGCTCCGGCACCTCGGACAGGGCCGCGCGCAGGGCCTGCATCCACGCTACCTCCTCGAGCGAGGCCTGCCGCTCGAGCTCCGCCTGCTCCTCGAGCAGGCGCCAGCCGGGCGCCTTGTCGCTCACGGGTGCGTAGGGGCGGAGCGCCGCGAGCACGTCGCGCGCCTTTTCGCCGAGGGCGCGCGCGCGCGCCTGGAGCTCGACGATCCGGGGCCGGATAGCCTCGGCCTCTGCGACCAACGCGAGCGCCCGCTCGCGGCGCGCCGCGCCGTCGAGCCAGCTCCGCACGCCCTCGGCGAGCCTACGCGCGTCGGCGAAGCGCTCGGCCGGATCGCGCGCCGTCGCGCGCGCCGTGAGCGCCACGAGCTCGTCCGGCACGCCGGGCGGCGGCGGCGGCAGCGACACGCCCCGCAGGATCCGGGACCAGGCGGGGCCCTCGCCCGGGGCCGCCGTGAGCGCGCCCGGGCGCTTGCCGCTCAAGATCTCGTGCAGCACCGCCCCGAGCGCGTACACGTCGGTCGCCGGGCCGATGGACGCCGGGTCGCCGCCGACCTGCTCGGGGGACATGTAACCGGGCGTGCCGAGCACCTCGTCGCGCTCGGTGAGGAGCGGCGCGAGCTCCCGCTCGGGCCCGGTCCCGAGGGCTGCATCGAGGCCCGGACCCCGGGCGCTCTTCGGCACGCCGACGATCTTGGCGACGCCCCAGTCGAGCACGAGCACCTCGCCGAACTCGCCGATCATGACGTTGTCGGGCTTGAGGTCGCAGTGCACGACGCCGCGGCTGTGGGCGTACGCCACGGTCTCGCAGACGCGCAGGAACATCTCGAGCACGCGCCGCAGCGAGGGCGTCTCGCCGCCGCCGGGGCCCTGCCGGTGGAGCTCCGCGATGACCGCGCGGAGCGTGCGGCCGCGCACCTCCTTCATCGTGAACCAGAGCCGGCCGTCGGGCAGCTCGCCGCCCTCGTGGATCGGCACGATGCCGGGGTGCTGGAGCGACGCCGTGATGCGCACCTCGGCGAGAAAGCGCGCGCGGCCGGGGTCGGAGTCCACGTGGTCCCACGGCAGGACCTTCATCGCGAGCCCGCGCCCGAGGGCGTGGTCCCAGACGCGGCGCACGTCGCCCATGCCGCCGCGTGCGATGCGCCCGAGGTCCTCGTAGCGCTCCGCGTGGATCGGGCCGCTCGCCACGACGGGCCCGCTCTGCTCGGGAGGCGTGCTCGGCACGGGCTCGCAAGCGCCCGGCACGGTGAGGGTGGGCGCAAGCGGGCGCTCGGGCGGCGCGGGGACCTGCGCGGGGCGGGCGGCGCCCGGCACCTCGAGCGTCGGCGGGATCGCCCGCTCGCCGGCGGGCGCGCTCGAGTCGGGGGGCGCTGTCATCGGGGGTCGTCGCGCGCCCGGCATTGCCGGCGCACCGTCCGCGATATTAGCCTCGGAACGTGGCGGTGCTGAAGTCCCATGATCCGGCCCGGCCGCCGCAGTCCCTCGCCGCCCGCTCGCTCGTGGGCCGTGCGCCAGGCTGCGCCGTCCGGCTCGAGGATCCCAGCGTGTCGGCCGAGCACGCCTCGATCTTCTGGACCGGCGCGCGCTGGGAGCTGCGCGATCTCGCCAGCCGCAACGGGACCTTCGTCGACGCCGTGAAGGTCGGGGCCGGCAAGCGCGTGCCGCTCCGCAACGGGGTCGAGATCGCGTTCGGCAGCGCCGCCGAGACCTGGACCCTCGCGGACGAGCTGCCGCCCGTGGCGAGCGCCCGCCGCGCCCGCGGCAAGGCCGTGCGTGTCGCCGAGCACGGCCTCCTGGTGCTGCCGAGCGAGAAGAACCCGCGCGTCTCGGTCATCGAGATCGACCCCGGTCACTGGCTGGTCGAGGACCACGGCGCTTCGCGGCCGGCCGTCGATCAGGAGCTGCTCGAGGCGGACGGGGCGTGGGTCCTCAGCGTGCCGCCGCCCCTGCCCGCGGGCGCGGTCGACACGACGCGCCGGGTCTCGAGGGCGGCGCCGGTGCTGTCGAACGTGACCCTCGACTTCGCCGTCAGCCGCGACGAGGAGCACGTGGAGCTGTCGGTGGTGCACGCGAGCGGCGTGACGCCGCTCCCGGCGCGCGCCCACCACTACCTCCTGCTCACCCTGGCGCGCGCGCGGCAGACCGCGGCCGCGAGCTCGGACCTGCCGGCTGCCGAGCACGGCTGGCTCCACGTCGAGGAGCTCGGCGACATGCTCCGCCTCGATCCGCAGCACCTGTCCGTGCTCATCTTCCGTGCGCGCGAGCAGCTCGCCACGAGCGGCGTCGGGAACGCGGGCGCGCTCATCGAGCGGCGGCCCTCCACGCGCCAGCTCCGCCTCGGCACGGACCGCGTGGTCGTGCGCACCGCCTGACCCTCGAGCGGCCGCTGTAATGCCCTGTAATGGCCTTCCGGCCGGCGGCAGGGTCCCATGGGGCGGTGGGCATGGTGCAGGGCAGCGGGGAGGCGGCGCGCGTGCGCATGCCGGCCGAGCGGCGGCGGCTCCGCATGGCGGCGCGGATCGTGTCGGTGCGCCACCAGCGCCGGGTGCCGATCTTCGTGCAGGGCGCGCTCGGGAGCTGCGCCGGTCACGCCGCGGTCGGGATGCTCGGCACCGACCCCTTCCACGTGCCGGGGCGCGAGCTCGGCGCCGAGGACGCCGTCGCGGTCTACGGCGCCGCCACGGCGCTCGACGACATCGAGGGCGCCTACCCGCCCGACGACACCGGCACGCGCGGCGTCGCGGTGATGGAGGTGCTGCGGCGCCGCGGGTGGATCTCGGGCTACGCGCGCACCCGGACGCTCGAGCGCGCCCTCCGCGCGCTCGTGCTCGCCCCCGGCGTCACGGGCTTCGCCTGGCGTGCCGGCTGCGACGCCCCCGACGCGAGCGGGCGCGTGCGCTACACGGGCGCGGCCTCGGGCGGTCACCAGGTCGTCGTCGTCGGCCTCGACGCCGAGCGCGAGCTCGTGTGGCTCGCGAACTCCTTCGGGCGCGCCTGGGGCGCGCACGGCTACTTCTGCATGTCCTGGCGCGACTACGAGACCGCGCTGCAGGACGGAGGCGAGGCGCTGTTCGCCACGCCCTGAGGCGGCACCAGCGCGGACTCGGAGGCGAGGAAGATCATCGATGTCGAACGACGAGCGCACCACGGGGCTTCTCTGCTGCCGGCACTGCTGCCGGGTCGGGCCGATGCGCATCGTCTCGGCGGCGACCCCCGGTGCAGGCCCCGCCGAGCGCGCCGATGACTGGCTCGACGCCGAGCCGTGCATCACCTCGTACCAGACGCTGCTGTGCACCGGGTGCGGCGAGGTGACCCTGCGCCGCGCGGCGTGGCACGCCGCCATGGCCGAGCAGGATCTCGTGTGGACCATCGTCTACCCGCCGGCACGCGAGTGGCTCGCCGGGGAGCTGCGCACCGGGCACTCCATCGCGGCAGTGGGGCGGGGACCGGGGCACGTCGCGCGCATCCTCGGGACGCTCGAGCGCGTGTGCGCCGACCGGGGCGCGAGCGGCGCGACCCTCGCGGAGCGCCTGCGGGACCTCGGAAGTCAGCGCGAGATCCCGGCTCGGCTCGCCGTGCTCGGGGACTGGCTCACCGTGCTCCGCGGCGACGCGCCGGTCGATCTCGACGCGCTGCCGGTCTCGGAGGTGGCCGCCCTCGAGGCCCTGTGCCGGACCGTGCTGCTCTACGTGTGCGAGGGCCCGGCCGCGATCCGGGTGGTCGAGGAGCGCGTCGCGCTCGTCGGCACGGGCGTGAGCCACGGCCAGGCACTCGAGCCGAACGATCGAGCGCACGAGACCGCCCCCCCGGCCGGCGACCCGATCCTGCACTGACTCTCGATCCGCCTCGCGCCCGGCCGGCGCGTGGGGCATTCTTCCGCCCATGCGCCCGAGCTGCCTCCGCCGCTCGCTCCTCGCGGCGCCGTCGTGCGCCGTCGTGCTCGGCGGGCTCGGCGCCGCCTGCGAGCCCACCCGGCCGCCGGAGACGCCCGGCGCCGGGCCGGAGCCCGCTCGGCTCGAGGTCGAGGCACCGCGCGGCGCGGAGATCCGCGTGGACGGCGTCTTCGTCGGTGTGGCGCCGCTACCGAAGCTCGTCGACGCGGAGCCGGGGCGCCACCGCGT
>JADLAB010000459.1 GCA_020848455.1 Polyangiaceae bacterium | reverse complement strand
GACACCGCCATCGTGTGCGGGACGTGCGCGGCGGCCTGGACCGGCACGCAGACGGGCTACAACGAGATCGTGCTCACCGGCGACCGCACCCGCGGCTGGGTGTTCCGGCGCCGCGCCGACGACCACTCCGAGTGGCGCGCGGTCGAGTGCGCGCGCTGAGCCGCAGGTCAGCGCCGAAGGGCGACGGCATCATGGCCCGACTTCGTGCCCCGCCTGGTCGAAGCAGCGAATGCCGCCCGGAAGTACGGCCGCGAGGTGCGTGCATCCCGGTTGTGAGAGACAGATGCCGTACGCTGCCGCGGCAGGTGCGTCGGCAACCGGTACCTCGAAGATGCCACAGTAGTCGTCAGGGAAAGCGCACGGCAAGGCCATCCCGCCACCCGGAGCGAGCGCGCACGGGGCAGCAGCGCCGCTGAGCCCGGCAGGCGCGCAAAACCCAAACGGATGGAGCGGGCTCCGGCCGGTGCACACCTCGTAGACCGGATCGCAAGCTCCGCACGCGCCGCCGCAGAGGCGCTGGAAAATCGTGCCTCCGGGGCACGGGCCGGTCGGGACCGGCAGCGCCTGGTTGTCGTAGGCGGACTTGTCGGCGTAGCGGCAGACGCTCTTCGCGCCGAGGTCCCAGAGCGCTCTGCACACGGCGCTCCCCGCGCACACGAGCTGCTCGGTCGCCTTCTGGACGCACACGTCGCCATCTCGGCACGACGTGCACTGTTCGGCCCCGGCCTCGTCAAGGTCCGCCCAACACACCCCGGCTGCGGCCGGCTCCCCGGTAGCGCGATCGATGGCTGGCGTGCAACCGAGGCCCGGGCACTCCGGAGGCGTGAGCCAAGGGCACTCGAAGGCCCCGCCGCACAAGCGCACGCCGTCGGCCGCGGCGCAGGGGGAATGCGGCGCGGAGCCACTGGCTCCGCCGTCCGCCGAAGCGCCACCCGCACCAAACGGTGGATCGATGACCGCGCGACCGCCGCATGCGACCACGCCGAATGCAGCGCACAAGAGCGTCGTCCATCCCGGGGCGCCGACTCGGGCACGCAATGCCCACGCTCGACGCGCCGGCGGCCGCGCTCGCGGGGGGCGACTCACGGCAACACGCACTTGCCCCCACCCGGAAAGCTCGCTGCCAGGGTCTCGCACGTCGCGGCATCGAGGCAGTACCCGTCCCGATCCGCATCCGCCTGGGCCTCGGGCTCGACGAGGTAGATGAAGCAACCTTGACCCCCGGCGCAGGGATGATCCGGCAGGGCGCAAGCTGCCCCCGGACCGGTCGAGAAGCACGCGCTGTACGGATGCAGGCGAGACCGACCGGTGCACGCGTAGCCGACGGGGCACCCGCCACAGTGGCCCCCGCAGAGTGTGATGCCCGGGACCGCGGGGCAACTGTCGGGGAGTGGCAGGGGATCGCCGGTCCATAGGCCATGGTCAGAGTACCGCGCGCGCTCGGGAAAGCCAGCGTTGCTGTAGAGGACGCCGAGCTCGAACGCAGCGCACCAATCGAGGCCGCCACCGCCCGACACGTCCACGCGGATCTCTCCGTCCTTGCATTGCCAGAGCGAGATGCCCATATTCGCCAAGGCATCATTGTAGCAGACGCTGATCGGCTGATCGGGCGACAGGCAGTCCGCACCACAGGAGCACTGCGGCGCTCCGCCACAGATGGCGAAGCCGGACGGCGAGGAACAATCGGTCCACACGCCCCCGCCGGCGCCCCCGCCAGCGGCGCCGCCCCAACCGCCGGGCGCATCGCCGCCCCCACTTCCCCCCGCCCCGCCCGGACCCCCACTCACCGCGCTGCCGCAACCCGAAAGGAACGCAGTGCAGGCGACGGCACGCCCCAGGCGCGTGCTCCTCGTGACAGGGCAGGTGACCGACCGGTACCTACGGTCCGAGCGCGCGCGAAGCAGGAGCAGCAAGGCGCCGCCGAGCACGAGTGCAGCACCTGCGGCGTTGGTCCCGGTCGAGGTGGCGACCAGGGAGCACCCGCCTCCGCCTGTCGGCTCGAAGCATGGGCCATCCTCTCCGGCATTCCGATAACCCTTCCCACTCTTGGCGAACACGCGCGGGTAGTGCACCGGCACGGGTTGCCACGCGCAAAGCTCGCTGAGCGCCGAGGGCGGCTGTCCAGGTGCGTGCGCCGCTACCCAGAGGGCGTAGGTCGGATTGTCCAGCTCCTTGCCGTCGAACCATACGAGCTCCACGGCGTCGGGGTACACGTTCACCCGCTTGGCGCGAACGACGTACTCGCAGCGGTGAGCCTCCGCCGTGGCTCCTCCGTCGTACGGTACGCAGCGCCAGTTGTCGTTGCCGGCGTTCTTCGCTTCCGCAGCGATCAGCTGGGTCACCTCGTTGCCGGTGAGCCCCAGCGCAGTTCCGCCATCGGAGACCGCCGTGGCGAGTTTGGTAGCAGCGGATCCGCACGCGAAACCCGCCCCGGGGGTGCACGCCGTGAGGTTCGCCGCTCCCAGGACATCGCGCGTCTGCTCGTCGAGCGCCGTCCGCAGCAGCGTCTTCGGCACGGTTGCGGTGAGGCCGTCGGAAAACGACTGCGCGACGTCGTCGACCACGGGCGCCGGTCCGGTCACCTGTAGGAAGTTGAGGCCTGGCTTGACCGCCAGGACTCCTGGGCCGACCTGCGTCGGTGGCAGATCTGGACCGTTGTCGAGCGTCGTGCCTGGAGTGGTGAGGAAGAACCGGTAGTTGGCGTTCGCCACGATATGCAGGTCCGGCCAGAACACCTGATTCACGTTGACGAAGTAGTGCAATGCGAAGAAGAACCCACCGCGGAGATCGTGGACCTGTTGCGGGACGTGATCGAGGTAGCTCACCGTCCGCGACCAGTACCGCGCGGCCACGCGGTCCGGGCAGAACGGTTCGGCTACGAACTTGTCACGGAACCCGGACCAGAAGCTGTCTTCGACGCGGGACTGGAGCGTAGCGAGCGGCTGCTCGAGCGAGCAGGCTCCTCGGTCGAAAATCCGCGCCGCATGAATGCTGCCGTAGTGCTCGGGCGTCGCG
>JADLAB010000458.1 GCA_020848455.1 Polyangiaceae bacterium | reverse complement strand
GCTGGCTCGTGGAGATGACGCCCGATACGCCCAACGTCGCCAGCTACATGAAGGAGCTCGTCGGTGGCGGCCGCGCCGCCCGCTGGATGCGGAGCGAGATCGATCGCCTGGTGGCGCTGATGGCGCCGTCCCCCGACGCGGTGAGGCTGGCGGACGGCGGTGAGGTCGTCGGCGATGTGGGCTCGCACCTCGACGCCGTCACCTGGAAGCGCCTGACCACCGAGCTGTTCCCCTGAAGCTGAAGCGCTCGAGCTCGGGCCGGGGGGCCGGGGGGCCGGGGGGGCCGGGGCGTAGCGTGCGCGCGGCGTAGAACGCGGCGCGCCGCCCGGGTGTGAAGCCACGTCGCAGCGACCCCAGACGGAGCGATGGGTGCCATGCAAGACCACATCGAAAACGACCGAACGAGCTGGCAGTGGGCTTGGTTCCTGCCGATCCCCATCGCCTTCGCAGTCATGATCCCGTCGCTCGCCTTCGTCGGCCTCGCGCTGAAAGCGGCCTTCGTGATGTTCATGGCGACCGTGGTGGGCCTCACGGCGCTCCAGGTGGCCGCCTACGTGGTCACGGCGCGCTTCGTCCGGGTGATGGGGATCGACATTCCCAAGCGCCTCTGGATGCACGCGCGCCACGTGTGGGCGACTCACGCCGGTGGCGGTCGCGTGCGCGCGGGGATCGACGCCTTCGCACAGCGCGTGATCGGCGAGGTCGATGCGGTCGAGACCAGGCTCGTCGGCGAGCGCGTCGAGGCGGGTGACGTGGTCGCGATCCTCCGGCGGGGTAGCCGGTCGATCGCCGCGCGCGCCCCGGTCGCCGGGACGATCGCCCGGGTGAACGAGG
This sequence comes from Polyangiaceae bacterium, assembly GCA_020848455.1. Classification (GTDB taxonomy): domain Bacteria; phylum Myxococcota_A; class Polyangia; order Polyangiales; family Polyangiaceae; genus JACRDA01. The sequence continues at coordinate 33,592 of JADLAB010000458.1, read as the reverse complement.
CGCTCGCGCGCGACGCCGGCCGCGTGAGCCGCGCGCCGTACGGCCGCGGGTGGCTGGTGGAGCTCATGCCGCGCGCCTCCCGCGACTCGGTCCTCGCGTCGCTCATGCGCGGCGAGCCGGTCAAGGCGTGGATGGAGCGCGAGGTGAGTCGCCTGGTCGCCGTGACCACGCCGAGCGCGGTCGGAGCCGCGATGGCGGACGGCGGCGAGGTGTCGCTCGACCTGTCCACGCTCGACGATGCGACGTGGGACAGGGTGCAGAGCGAGTTCTTCTCCTGAGCGGAAGGTCGTTCGAGCGTCAGGCAACGCAGCGCGAGAGGCAATGGGTCCCATGGGCACCGAGCGCAATCACCCCTCCACTACGAGCTCCTCCAGGTCGCGGGCGTCGCGGGCGTCGCGGCGCCGTGCCGCGGCGCTCCCCGCGGCCCTCCTCGGCGCCGCCCTCGCGCTCTCTGCGGGGCGGGCGGCAGCCCAGCCGGACGCGAGCGCGTGCCTGAGCTGTCACGGCGAGCAGGACGCCGTTCGCGAGGATCCCGGCGAACGCAAGGCCAGCGTCTACGTCGACCAGCAGGGCCTCGCCGAGAGCGAGCACCGCGAGATGGTGTGCGGCGACTGCCACGCCCGCTCGTTCGCCGTCGATCCCCACCCGCCCGCGCGCCGCGCCGACTGCCGCGATTGCCACGTGGTGAACGAGACCCGAGAGGGCGGCGTCGCGTTCAAGGACATCGCCGAGGACTTCGAGCAGAGCGTGCACGCCCAGAAGAGCGCCGAGTTCCGCTGCGTCCACTGCCACGACGCGCACACGCTGCAGCTCCCCACGACGCGCGCCCGCCTCTTCGAGCACAACAAGGTCTGCCTCCATTGCCACGCCGACGAGGCGCGGTTCCAGAAGCTCGTCGACAAGGCGCCGCCCGATCTGGACGAGGCGCACGCCTGGCTCCCCAACCGGGATCTCCACTGGCAGACGGTCCGCTGCCTCGACTGTCACACGGGGTACGACGCGCCGCTCGCCTCCCACCTCATCTTGCCCAAGGAAGAGGCCGTCAAGAACTGCGAGGCCTGTCACGCCGAGACCCCCACGCAGCTGCTCCGTCGGTACCGCGACCGCGGCGACGGCGACGTCGACAAGCTCGGCTTCCTCAACGCCAGGCTCATCGACGACGCGTACGTGATCGGCGCCACGCGCAACGGGCTGCTCGACGCCCTCATGATCATCGTCATCGGTGGCGCGGGGGGCGGGATCGCGGGACACGGCCTGCTCCGGTTCCTGTTCCACAAGGCGTTTCGCCGGCGCGTCGTGCACGCAGGAGGACACCCGTCATGAAGAAGCGCACCATGTTCCCCCGCTGGTTGCGGCTCTGGCACTGGCTCAACGCCGTGCTGTTCGCCGTGCTGATCGTGACCGGCTTCAGCCTGCACTTCGCCGGGTCCGGCTCCGTCGGCGTGGGCTTCCGCATCTCCGTCCTCGTCCACAACGTCCTCGGGGTCGGGCTCGTGGTGGCGTTCGTGGGCTACCTCGTCGCCATGGTCATCACGGGACACTGGCGCCAGTACCTCCCGAGGCGGACGATCCTCGGCGACTCGGTCAAGCAGGTGCGCTTCTACGTGTTCGGCATCCTGCGCGGCGAGCACCACCCCTTCGTGGCCGTCCCGGAGCGGCGCTTCAACCCCGTCCAGCAGCTCGCGTACGTCTTCGCCGTGTTCGTCCTCATTCCGGCGCAGATCGTGACCGGGCTCCTGTTGCTCTTCCCGGACCTCGCGCCCGAGCAGGTGCTCGGCCTCGGCGGCGTCTGGCCGATGGCCCTCGGCCACTCCATCGTCGCCTACGCGTCCTGCGCGTTCCTGTTCGTCCACCTGTACCTCGCCCTCACGGTCGGCGAGCCTCACACGGGCGTCGCGTCGATGCTGCTCGGAGATCGCGTCCCGCCGCCACCGCCGCCGGCCACGACCCCCAAGGCCGCGCGCGCCGAGCGCGCCTAGGCGCCGTCACCGCGGCAGGCTTCTTGCTGAGCAGAAGGTGAGAATCCCGATGTGGTCCCCCCGAGCCCAACACGCGACACTCTTCCTGGTCCTCGCCTTCGCCGCCTTCGCGCCCCTCGTCTCGGCGTGCGGCTCGGAGACGCGCGCCCCGGCCCAGGTCTCCCGTGAAGGCGTCTGGTCGCCGCCGGACGCCGTCGCCTGGTTCCTGATCGGCGACGAGCCCCCGCAGCCGCCGCGCGACCACGACGGCGAGACGTGGGCCGCCTTCCGTGCGAGCCCCGGGCACGAGGCGCACCTCGGTCGCGTGGTCTGCAAGGAGTGCCACGCGGCCGGCGGCTTCGAGGAGGCCGGCGAGCGCGCCTGCGCGAGCGCCGACTGTCACGCCGACAAGTCCGACCGCGGGCACGGTGCCACCGACGGCACCGGCTGCGTCACCTGCCACGGCTTCCGGCCGGAGAGCACCACGCCCGAGTGCCTCGACTGTCACCAGGACCCGCAGCCCCGCGCCGTCGTCGTCGCCGAGCTCGCGCCGATGCTCGCGCCCATCGAGGACGGCCACGCCAAGGTCGACTGCGCCAGCTGCCACAGCGCCCACGGCGACACCCAGGCCCCGGCCTGCATCTCGTGCCACACGGACAACGCCAAGGCGCACGCGGCGCACGCGGGCAGCCAGGGTTGCTCGGACTGCCACGCCGACCACGCCCCCGCGTCCGCGGCGCGCGAGTCGTGCCAGGGCTGTCATGAGCAGGTCCGGGCCCACGGCCACGCTGCCGCCGCGCAGCGGGGCGAGTGCGTCAGCTGCCACCAGCCGCACGCCGACACCCCGCGGGCGGCGGGCAGCTGCGCCACCTGCCACGGCCAGAAGGTCGTGCAGCGCGCCAACCGGGTCGCCGAGCATGCGGCCTGCACGAGCTGTCACTCGGCGCAAGCGCCGACCGAGACCGGCGACGCCTCCTGCGCGCGCTGTCACACGACGGTGCGCGTGGAGCACGCGGGCCGTACCGGCGCGTCGCACGGCGCGAGCGGCGGCTCCGACGCGCCGCGCTCTTGCACCGCCTGCCACGACGCGCACGCGCCGGAGCAGAAGGCCGCGGCGTGCACGTCGTGCCACGCGACGACCGGCGGCGCGCACGCGGCGACGCTGTCGTGCACGAGCTGCCACGCGCCGCACCAGGTCGCGGCGCCGGCGACCGCCACCGCGCTCTGCGCCCGCTGTCACACGAGCGAGGTGAAGCTCGCCTCGACCCAGAGCGGACACGCGAACTGCGCGAGCTGCCACGCCGACGTGCACGCGCCGACGACACCGCCGAAGTGCGCGAGCTGCCACGCCGCGGAGCAGGCGAGCGCGCCGGCCGGCCACGCCGAGTGCTCGAAGTGCCACGAGCCGCACTCCGGGGCGGTGCGCTCGAAGGACAACTGCGCGAGCTGTCACATCGGCCAGGCGCAGACGACGCACGCACAGCGCGCGGGTGGCTGCGCGACCTGTCACAAGGCGCACTCGGTGGGCGCGGACGCGACGCCTGGCTGCAAGAGCTGCCACACGACACCGCAGGCAAAGCTGCACGGCATCGCCGAGCACGCGACCTGCGCCAACTGCCACTCGGCCCACGGGTCCCTGCCCCAGCGCCAGACGTGCACGTCCAACTGCCATGTCGACCGCCGCGACCACGAGGCGGAGGGCCCGCGCTGCTACGCCTGTCACCTCTTCCGCTGAGACCGAGGCCAACCGCACGGCTCGGCGAGCCCACACGCTGCTACGGGACTCGGTGTCTGCGTGACGCCGTGGTGCGTCACGGCGGCGCCCGCGCCCCTTTTCACAAGGTGAGCCATGAACAAGCGCAATTCAGGGTCCGTCCTCGACGCACGGCTCGCGATCCCGCTCGGGCTCGTCGCGCTGCTGCTGCTCCTGGCGGTCGCCGGTGTCGGGCCGCGCGCCGGGCTCGCCGTCTTCATGCCCGCGCTCGTCGTGCTCGCCGGCGTGTTCACCGGCGCGCAGGCACTCGCGCAGCGCTTCGAGCTCTCGCTCGCGCAGGTGAAGGGGGTACAGCTCCCGCTCCGGCTCCGGATCGGGCCCAGGCACACGTGGGCACGCCGCACCCCGGCCGGGCGCGTGCGCACGGGCGTCGACGACCTCACGCAGCTCACGCTCGGAACGGTCGACGCGGTGCAGATCGCGAAGGTCGGGGACCGCGTCGAGGTGGGCGAGGTGATCGCCGTGCTGCGACACGGCGGGCGGTCGATCGCGGCGCGGGCCCCGGTGGCGGGGACGGTCGCGCGCGCGAACCGCCAGCTCGCCCGCGATCCGGGGATGATCAACCGCGCGCCCTACCGACAGGGCTGGCTCGTCGAGCTCACCCCGAGCGCGCCGGCGCCAGGGGCGGCGCTCGAGGACCTCATGCGCGGCGAGCAGGCCCGCGCATGGTTGGGCCGGGAGATCGATCGGCTGGTGGCGGCCGCGTCACCGCACGCGCTCGGGGTCGCGATGGCGGACGGCGGCGAGCTCGTCGGCGATCTCTCCGACCTCGACGACGCGACGTGGGACGCCGTGCGCGACGAGCTGTTCTGCTGACCCGCTCACCCCCGCCGCCGCGTGACCGCGCGCGCGCACTCGGGACACAGCTCATGCCCCTTGTTGTCCACGTCCTCCACCGACGACGACGAGTGCATCACGCACGCGCCGCTCGGACAGTGGACGAGCCCGTGGCAGTGCCCGATCTCGTGGATCGCCTCCTTCACCACACGCGCGCGCAGCCGCTCCACGTTCGGCGCCATCCCGTAGCGCTCCTCGTGCAGGCGATGCGTCGACACGACCGCCGCGCGGCCGCCCAGGCAGGCCTCGCCGATCACGTAGGTGAAGACCGGCAGGTACAGGTCCTCGCTGGTCACCGCCAGCACGAGGCCGGGGTCGGGCAGGCCGAGGAGCTGGGACAGGATCCAGCCGGCGTCGACCTGGCGTCGCATCGGGTGTCGCCCGCCGTCGAGCGCGAGCTCGCGCTGGAGCAGCCCCACCTTGGCGTGGAACACGGGCGCGAGCGCGTGGCCGAGCCAGCGCAGCAGCTCGGGGGGCTCGCGGAGCGAGAGCGGAAGCAGCCAGAGGTCGGTCATGGCGAGCGGCTACTCGCTCCGCAGGCCGTACTTCTTGATCTTGTTGTAGAGCGTCACCCGATCGATCTCGAGCACGCGCGCGGCCTGGGAGATGTTCCACTCGCACTGGCAGAGCACCCTCAGGATGTGCGCCCGCTCGGACTCGGCGAGCGAGCCGGCGAGCGGCGCGTCCGCGCGCGCCGACGTGGGGAGCGTGGCGCCGAGACCGACGAGGTCCTTGACCTGCACGAGCGGCGGCGTGGCCAGAAGGACGGCGCGTTCCATCACGTTGCGCAGCTCGCGCACGTTGCCCGGCCACGGGTAGCGGTTGAGCGCCGCGAGCGCGTCGGGGGCGAGGTCGGTGAGCGCGCGCTCGGTCTTCTCGGCGAACACCTTGAGGAAGTGGCGCGCGAGCAGCGTCACGTCGCCGGCGCGCTCGCGCAGCGGCGGCACGTCGATGCGGAACACGTTGATGCGAAAGTAGAGATCTTCCCGCATCTCCTTCTTGGCGACGAGCTCCTCGAGGTCCTGGTTGGTCGCGCAGATGACCCGGAAGTCGCTGTGCACGGAGGTCTGCCCGCCGATGCGCGTGAACTCCTTGGTCTCGAGCACGCGCAACAGCTCGACCTGCGTGCGCAGGCTGATGGTGCCGATCTCGTCGAGGAACAGCGTGCCGTGGTCGGCCTGCTCCAGCTTGCCGCGCCGCCGGCTCTGCGCGCCGGTGAACGCGCCGCGCTCGTGGCCGAACAGCTCGCTCTCGAGGAGGCTCTCCGGGATCGCGCCGCAGTTGAACGCCACCAGCGGGAAGACGTGGCGAGCGCTGCGCTCGTGGATCGCGCGCGCCACGAGCTCCTTGCCCGTGCCGCTGTCGCCGCGGATGAGGACGGTGACGTCGCTCTCGGCGAGCGACTCGATCATCCGCGCCACCTCCTTCATCTGCGGGCTCTCGGCCACGATCTCCTCGGCCGGCGCCTTGACCCCGGGGGCCGGCCCGGGCGCCTTGCCGCGCTGCCGCAGGGTCGCGCGCTCCTCGAGCGACCGCGTGATGAGCCGCCCGAGCTCGTCGGGATCGATCGGCTTGGTGCGGTAGTCGTACGCGCCGATCTTGAGCGCCTCCACCGCGGTCTCGATCGTGCCGTGGGCCGTGAGCATGATCACGACCGAGTCGGGCGACAGCTCGCGGACGCGGCGCAGCACCTCCATGCCGTCCATCCCCGGCATCTTGACGTCGAGCAGCACCACGTCGAAGGGCTCCCCCTCCATGTGGTGCAGCGCCGCCGTGCCGCTCTCGGCGGCGGCGACGTCGTAGCCGTCCTTGCGGAACCAGTGGCGGAGCGACTCGCGGATGGACAGCTCGTCGTCCACGATCAGCATGCGGGTCCGTTCGCTACTCACGCGGGTCTCCAGCGGCCGGGCTCGGCGGGACCTGCCCAGCGGGCACGGCACGGGCGAGTCCGTGAACATCTTCGCACGCCGGCTGCCGGTTGCGTGCCCGCCCGGGCACGATCGGGAGGCGAGATCGGCTTGGCCCCAGATTCCAGCCACGGTGGAACGCGGGTGGCGAGCGAGCTGCTCGCGCCTGCCGATGACGCGTTGTGCCAGCGCAACGGCGCAGCATGACCTAGACTGGCCGCACCGGCTCGGCCATCGCAGGCCCCGACATGTCGCGATTGAAGAGCTCGATCGGCGTGAACCTGTTCCTCGGGATCTTCGGTTCCGTGGTGATCGTGTTCCTGTCGTTCTCCTACTTCAACGCGCGGCGGACGACGGACACCTGGGAGAAGTCCTTCGAGCAGCACGCGGGTCAGACCACCGCCATCATCGAGCGGGTGCTGCGGCAGGGGATGCTGCTCAAGAACAAGGAGGCCGTGCACGCCGCGCTCGCGGACCTGGCCGACGCCCCGGGGATCCGCAGCATCCGCATCTACGACAAGCAGGGCGAGATCCACTTCTCGACCGTGCCGCAGGACCTGCGCACCAAGATCACGAGGAGCGCCGAGGTCTGCGTGACCTGCCACGGCACGCCCTTCGGCGTGGCCGAGGCGACGAGCTCGACGCGCACCTTCCGAGACGCGAGCGGGATGCCGGTGATGGCCCAGTCCCGCATGATCCGGAACTCCGAGCAGTGCGCGGGCGGCAGGTGCCACGTCTCCACTGCCAGCCAGGAGTACCTCGGCCTGATGGACTTCCAGATGTCGATGGAGCCGGCCGAAGAGGGCCGGGTCAGCGCCGAGCGCGCCACGCTCTGGACCGCCGTCCTCATGGCCGTGGTGGGCGGGGTCGCGACCGCGCTCTTCATCTGGCGTTTCGTCCGCCGGCCGGTGCTCTCTCTCGTGGAGGGCACGCGTCGCGTGGCAGCGGGCGATCTCAGCGCGCGCGTGAAGGTGACTCGCGGCAAGGAGCTGGTCGAGCTCGCCGAGGCCTTCAACCAGATGGGCCGTGAGCTGGCGATCGCGCGCGAGCGCAGCGAAAAGTGGGAGGAAGAGCTGGCGCAGGCGGTCGACAAGAAGACCCACGAGCTCGCCGTGGCCCAGCGGCACATCACGCACATGGAGAAGATGGCCTCGCTCGGCAAGCTCGCCGCCACCGTCGCCCACGAGCTGAACAACCCGCTCGGCGGCATCCTGGTGTACGCCAAGCTGATCCAGCGCGATCTCGCCCAGCCGACCCTGACCGAAGAGGAACGACAAGAGCTGCAAGGCTACGTGGAGATGGTGCGCTCGGAGTCCTCGCGCTGCGGCGAGATCGTGAAGAACCTCTTGTCCTTCGCCCGCGTGTCGAAGGACGTGATGGCGGAGCACGGCGTCAACGCCATCGTCGACAAGAGCCTGATGACGGTGCAGCACCTGCTCAAGACGAACAACGTGGAGCACGTGGTCACGCCGGCCGAGGGGGACGACCGCCTCTTCTGCGATGCGGCCCAGCTCCAGCAGGCGCTGGTCGCGCTCCTCGTGAACGCGGTCGAGGCGATGCCGGACGGCGGCGAGCTGCGCATAGGGACCGAGGCCGGCGAGAGCTCCATCGCCGTGACCATCAGCGACACCGGGGTCGGCATCCCCCCGGAGGTGTTGCCGGAGATCTTCGAGCCGTTCGTGTCGACCAAGGGCGACAAGGGGGTCGGGCTAGGCTTGGCGGTGGTGTACGGTATCGTCCGCCGCCACGACGGTCGCATCGACGTGGAGTCCAGGCCGGGCGCCGGGACCACGTTCCGGATGGTCTTCCCCCGTGCGCCGGCGACCTCGCCCCGCGAGTCGCACGACGGCCACGCAAGCGAAGGTGGTGAACGGTGGTGAGTGAAGGCTACGGCATCCTGGTCGTCGACGACGAGCTCTCGATCAGGGACTCGCTCTTTCACTGGTTCAAGAAGGACGGCTTCCGCGTCGCGCAGGCCGAGAGCGCCGCCGCGGCCCTGCAGAAGTTCCAGGAGGAGCCCTGGGACCTGGTCCTCTTGGACATCAAGATGCCAGGCATGGACGGGCTCGAGCTGCAGCGGCGCCTGCGACAGGTCGCGCCCGATGCGGTCGTGATCATGATCACCGCCTACGGCAGCATCGAGACCGCGATCGAGGCCCTCAAGGCGGGCGCGTTCGACTACCTGACCAAGCCGGTCGACCCGGACGATCTCGGTCGCGTGGTGCAGAAGGCGCTCGCGCACCGGCGCCTGACCGACGAGAACACCCGGCTGCGCTCCAAGATCGCGTCGCTCGCCGAGTGGGACGAGATCGTGGGCCAGAGCCCGGCGATGCGCCGCGTGAGCGAGTCGGTCGATGCCCTGGCCGCAAGCGACATGACCGTCCTCATCCACGGCGAGAGCGGCACGGGCAAGGAGCTCGTGGCGCGCGCCCTTCACGGCAAGAGCGCGCGACGCCACTTCCCGCTGGTGCCGGTCCATTGCGGAGCCCTGCCGGAAGCCCTGCTCTACAGCGAGCTGTTCGGCATCGAGCCGGGAGCCGCCACGCGCGCGCAACACCGGCGCCGCGGCAAGCTCGAGCAGGCCGACGGGGGCACCCTGTTCCTGGACGACGTCGGCCGCATCGGCGCGCAGGCGCAGGCGGAGCTGTTGCAGGTGCTCGAGCAGAAGGAGCTCACGCGCACCGGCGGCGCGCGCCCGGTGGCGGTCGACTTCCGGCTGCTGTGCGCCACGAGCCAGGACCTCGAGGCCCTCGTGGCCAAGCAGGAGCTGCGCGAGGATCTCTACTTCCGCATCCAGGGCTTCCGCATCGATCTGCCCCCCCTGCGCGAGCGCACCGGCGACGTTCCGCTCCTGGCGCGCCACTTCGTCCGGCGCTTCGCCGCGAAGCTCGACAAGGACCTCGTCGACATCACCCCCGAGGCCATCGCGCTCTTGGAGCGCTACCCATGGCCCGGCAACGTGCGCGAGCTCCTGCACACCATCGAGCGCGCCGCGGTGCTCGCCGAGCCCCCCAGCGTGGACGTGAAGGACCTCGTGGCCCTTCACGACTCACCCGTCGCGGCGGCGACGGACGAGCCCGTGACGCTGGCCGACGCCGAGAAGCTCCACATCGCGCGCATCCTCGAGCGCCACGACTGGGACCTCGCGCGGGCCGCGCGCGCGCTCGAGGTGGATCGGGTCACGCTGCACGACAAGATCAAGAAGTACAAGCTGCGCGATTGAGTCGGCGCCGGGGCCGTGCCGCGCCGTCACGAGGCGCGCCCCTCGAGGCTACCCGTCGGGGCGGGCCGCGGTCACCCCGAGCCTGGGCGCGAGCGCGACGCCCGCGGCGCCCGCGCTGACCGTGAGCGCGAAGACGGCGCCGTAGGCCTGCTCCGCGCTCGCGCCCACCGACAGGAGCCCGGTCGCCAGCGCACCACCGAGCCCCGTACCGGCCGCGTTGCTGAGCGCCTCGGCCACCTGCAGCTGTCCGCTCACCTCGCCTTCGCGGCCGGGCGGAGCGGCCGCGAAGCAGAGCAGCGTGCCCGCGCTGTAGGCGAGGCCGATCCCGGCGCCGGCGACCGACCAGCCGACGAGCAGCAGCCACAGCGGCAAGGAGGACAGGAGCACGCCCGCCACGAGCGCCGTTCCGGCCGCGACGAGCGCGAAGCCGCCGCCCACGGCGCGCACGCGGCGCGCGGCGCCGACGCGAGCCTCGAGCCGGTCGAGCGCCCAGGACGCCGAGATCCAGCCCGCGGCGCCCGCGGTGAGCGCGAGTCCGGCGCGCGTGGCCGTCGCCCCACGCAGCTCCATCGTGACGAGCGGGACGAGCGCCTCGGTGCCGAAGAAGCTGAACGACAGGAGGGCGCGCGCAGCCATGCCGGCCGGGAGCCCGCGGCGCGCGAGGAAGGTGCCGCGCGGGAGCAGCGTGCCGAGCGCCGGCACGAAGAGCCAGAGCCCGGGCGCGAGCACGGCGAGCCCGAGGGCGAGGTGCGTCTCGAAGAGGCCCGCCGCGCCGAGGATCGTCGCGGCGCCGAGCGCGACGCGCAGGGCCGAGATCAGGCGCGCGCCGCCGTCGTTCTGCCTGCGGGTGTCGAGCGCGGCGAGCGGCGCCAGCACCACGAGCGCGGCGAGCGCGACGAGCGGCACGACGCCGAGGAACACGAAGCGCCAGCCCACCCACTCGGCGACGGCGCCGGAGAGCACCGGCCCCACCGCCGCCGGCAGGATCCACACGCTCGCCGTCACGGCCATCATGCGCGCGCGCAGGGCGTCCGGGTAGCCACGCGCGACGGCGACGTAGGCCGCCGCCATCATGCCGCCGCCCCCGGCGCCCTGCAGCGCGCGCCCGGCGAGGAAGGGCGCGACGTGAGGCGCGGCGCTCGCCGCGAGCAGGCCCGCGCCGAACATCACCAGGCCCGTCGCCATCGGCAGGCGCGGCCCGCGCGCGTCCGCGAGCAGGCCCGCCGCCACGGTCCCCACGAGCCAGGCCAGCATGAAGGCGCTGAACGACCAGGCGAACGCCCCGAGCGCGCCGAGCTCGCGCATCGCGAGCGGCAGCGCGGGCACGACCCCCATGCCCTCGACGGCGAACACGCCGATGGCCAGCAGGATCCCGGCCGTCAGGCGGCGGCGCCCCGGCGCGAAGATGCCGTCAGCGGCGCGCTCGGGCTCGACCGGCATCGCCTCCACCAGGCTCCCGAGGGGCGCGCTCGGCCGGGCTACTTCTTCTTGCCGATGAGCAGCGTCGCCGCGCACTCGCCGTCGCCGGTCGACGCGACGCCCTTGATCACACGCTCGACGCAGCTCCCGACGTTCGCGGGCACGCCGCTGGCGGTCGCCTTGGTCGTGCGGCCACCCGCGAAGGACCAGGTCACGCGCGGCTGGGCTCCCGCGGGGGCGCACTGGTCGAGCGCCGCCTTCTTCTTCGCGAGCGAGCCGATGATGACGCTCGGGCCGACCAGCGCTCCGAGCAGCCCGCCGCCGCCGTCGAGCCGGCAGCTGATGTTGCGCGCCTCGAGGCCGTCGGCGCTGAGCGACCCCATGGTGATGGTGGCGCCGGGCACGCCCGGCTCGCTCGGACCGGCCTGCGCCGCCGCTCCGGCCTCGAGCTCCTTGACGATCTCGCACGCCTGCTCGCGGCCGAGCCGGCACGCCGAGACCATGTAGCGCTTACCCTTGGCCTCGTCCTTCGCGACGCCCTCGGCCTTCAGGTACATGACTCCGAGGTTGAAGCACCCGCCCTCGTAGTCGGCGCTGCAGGCCTTGTCGAAGAACGGGACCGAGCCCGGCTGATCGACGGCCTGACCCAGCTCGCCCTTGAACAGCATCGCGCCGACGTTGTAGCAGCCCTGCGCGTGGCCGAGGCCGCAGGCCTTGCGGAAGAGCTCCGCGGCCTTGGAGCCGTCCGCGGGGACCTCGGTGCCCTTGTAGTACGCAATCGCGAGCTCCGAGCAGCTTCCGGCGTCGCCGCCCTCGCAGGCCTTTTCCGCGGAGGCGAGCTCGGCGGGGAGCGCGGGCTTGGCAGGGGGAGCCGGCTCGACCGGCGCGGCGCTCGCGACCGGCTTCGAGCTCTCGACGGCCGACGGGGCGGCGGTCGGAGGCGGGCTCACCGGCGTGGGTGGTCCACCGCAGGCCGCGGCGAGCGAGGCGACGACGAGAGCGCCCGGTGCGCGGCGCAAACCCTGTGACGAACGCGGTCGATGCATGGGCGGACGCTAGCAGAGTCGCGGCGGGGCGGGAGTAGTCAGCGCGGGGCGAGCGCGCGCGGCACGAGGCCCGCGGCCTCGGTCGCCAGGTCCTCGACGCACGCGTCGATCTGGGCCCGACGCGTCCGGAACGACAGCACGCAGACCCGCCCGAGGAAGCGCCCGTCCACGGCGCAGCCGGTCAGCATCACCCGGCCCCGTGCGGTCACGCGCTCGAGCAGCGCGCGCGTCGCCGCGTTCTCGTCGGCGACGGTCGCGCCGCGCCACGAGAGGTGGAAGGCGAAGAGCGACAGCTGCGGGGCCGCGTCGAGGACGACGCCCGGAATGCGCGCGATGCGCTCGGCGGCCTCGAGCGCGAGCTCGCGCTTCTCGGCGATGGCAGCCCGGAGGCGCGCCGCGCCGAAGAGCTTCACCGACAGCCACACCCGCAGCCCCGGGAAGCCCCGCGACAGATCGGGGCCGTGCACGCTCGGATCGTAGAAGTCGTCGCTGTCGGGTCGCGCCGGCAGGTAGCCCGCCTGCGGGACGTCGTGGGCGGCGCGCAGCGCGGCGCCGTCGCGCACGAGCAGCGCCCCCGTCCCGTAGGGCAGGAACAGCCCCTTGTGGGGATCGAGCGTGAGCGAGTCCGCCCGCGACAGCCCCGCGAGCAGCGGCCGCAGGGCGGGGACGGCGTGGAAGAACGCGCCGTACGCGCCGTCCACGTGGTGCCACAGCCCCTCGGCCGCGCACAGGTCCGCGATCGCGTCGAGCGGGTCGACCGCGCCCGTGTTGGTCGTGCCGGCCGACGACACCACCAGGAACGGCTGGAGCCCGCGCGCGCGATCCGCACGCACGGCGGCGGCGAGCGCGTCCGGCCGCATCCGGAACGCTGCGTCCACCGCGATGCTCCGCACGCGGTCGTCGAAGATGCCGGCGAGCTTGCCCGATTTCGCGACCGAGAGGTGCGCCTGCGTCGACGCGTACAAGACGCCCGGCCGCAGCTCGCGCCCGAGGTGTCGCTCGCGCGCGCACAGGATCGCGTTGAAGGTGGCCATCGAGCCGCCGGTCGTGAAGAGCCCGCTCGTGGTCGCCGGGAACTGCATCCAGTCCCGCAGCCACGCGAGCGCGTTCGCCTCGAGCTGCAGCAGCACCGGCGCCGCCTGCCACACGCCGGTGAAGCGGTTGGTCGCGGCGGAGATGAAGTCGGCGAGCGCGGCCGGGAAGAGCCCGCCGCCCGGGATGTACGCGAGGTAGCCCGGGTGAGGCGCCGTGAAGGAGCGCGGAATCCACTCGTGGAAGAGCGCGTCGAGCAAGGGCGCCGCGGCGGCCGGCTCCTCCGGCGTCGCCTCGCGCAGGCTGCGGCACAGCGCCTCGGCGCGCACGTCGCCACAGGCGGGCTGGGTCGCGAGCGTCGCCACGTGCGCGACGACGCGCGCGACGACCTCGTCTGCGAGCCCGCGCATCTCGGACGCGGTGAGCTCGAGGTTCGCCGGGTCGCCGGGGCTCGGCGGCCTCACGGTCCGGGCCGCCGGTCGCGGCTCCTACGGGGCCGCACGCGTGTTCCAGGTGGTGAGGTAGTCCTGGTGGGTCGCATCGCTCGGGTACGCCTCGGGCTCGCTGTAGGGGAAGTTCGACATCGCGCCGAAGGGCAGCGGCGCGACCGTGAAGGGCACGAGCCCGCCGTTCACGAGGTTCGACTGCTTGTAGTAGCCGACGCTCGCGAAGGCGTAGAAGCGCTTCTGGTCGGCGGGGGGCGCCGGCGGCGGCTGGAACTGCATCGCGACCTCGTCGCCCGGGCCGAAGATCGCGAACAAGTCGTCGACCGCGCCGAGCAGCGGGCGCACGTCGCCGTAGCGCGTGTAGTTGCCCGGTGCGAGCGGCCAGGAGAGCTGCCCGGGCTCGGCGTAGGAGTACACTGGCAGATCGCCGCCCATCAGGAACGAGAAGCCATGGTGGCCGAGGCTCGCCGTGACGACCGGCGCCTCGGTGATCGTCAACGGCGCGTTCGGCGTCGTGTCGATCCAGATGGCGTCGAGCACCGTCTTGTTCACCCAGCGCAGGCGCATCCGGCGGTCCCCCGAGGGGAACACGCTCGTGATGTCGATGGCCATCGGGCGCGGGAACTCCTTCGGCCGGACGAGCGTCACGACGCTGCGCGGCACGGCGACCCAGCCGCCGACGCCGTCGGCGACCTCGAGCTGGGTCTGCAGGCCCCCTGGATCCTGCTGCGCCCGGTGGTCCATGCCGGCCTGCGTGGTCGGGTAGCGAGACCGCCCGTCGACGATCATCTTGAGGACGGGCGCCCCCTCGACCTCGCCGAGATCGACCTCGAGCGTGTTCCACTCGGGGAGGTTCAGGTCCTCGGACAGCACGACCGTGTCCCCGTCGCTCAGGGCGAGCTTGCCGGTCACGTTCTGCCCGCTCTCGAGGTGCACGGCCGACAGGAGCGGCAGGCGCGTCTGTCCGATCGTCACGAGCCGCTCGGCGAGGACGACCGCGGAGCCCGGCACGTTGTTCGCCCACGCGACCACCTGCCGGTCGGCCGGGACGTCGACCGCGAAGAGGCGCACCTGGTCGAGGTAGTCGATCTCCTCGAGCTCCTCGACGAGGCGCAGCTCGAGCAGGCCGTCGCGCTCGGTGAGCGGCTGGCGCAGCACGTAGGCGTCGTTGGGATCGGGCTTGCGGTACCGCGTGCCGAGCCAAAGCCCGAGCGTGCCCGAGGTGTACATGTCGGACTCGAACGCGAAGCCCTGCCCGTCCCAGCTGTAGAGGATCGGGCACGACAGGACGCTCGAGAGCAGCACGGTGCAGCCGCCGCTCGCGTCGCAGCCCCAGTCGTTCGTGTAGCAGTTGGAGTCGGGGCAGTCGTAGGTCGTGCCGCAATAGGTGTTGACGGGCGCGAGCGTGTTCGGCGGGCAGCTCGCCGAGCTCCCCGTGCAGTACGCGGCGGCCGTGCAGCCGCTGCCCGAGGCGGGGCTGCACACCATGGAGGACGGCTGCCAGACGGTGACGCAGGTCCCGCCGCCGTTGCAGCTGTCCTGGACCTTGCAGGGCCCGCCCGGCCCGTTCGAGCAGGCCGTACCGGCCGTGTCGTTCGCCGTGCAGACGTCGGCCCCCTCGTCGCACGACTCGGAGCAGTCGGCGTCGGCGTCGCCCAGGTTCGGCGCGCACGGATCCCCGGCGTGCCCGTTGCACGCCCCGGCGACGCACGAGTCCGCGCCGTTGCAGTAGCTGCCGTCGTCGCAGCCCGTGCCGTTCGCCTTGTTGGCGACGCCGCACTGGCCGCCGACGCAGGTGCGATCCTGGCACGCCAGCGGCGCACCGCACTGACCGGCGTTGGTGCAGCCCGCACAGCTGCCCTGGCCGTCGCAGTAGAGCACCGGCGGGTTGCCGCAGGGCGAGTCGAGCGGCATGTTGGGATTGCTCGGCACGCCGTTCGTGCAGACGTCGCTCGTGCAGGCGTTGCCGTCGACGGGCAGGTCGGCGTCGTCGATGTTCTGCTTGATGCCGCCCGCGCCGTCGCACACCGCGACGTTGCAGTCGCCCGCCGGCTGGGTCGACAGCGGTGTCTCGCTCGCGGTGAAGGTCTGCCCGCACACGCCGGCGGTGCAGATCCGCACCTGGCACTCGTCGGTCGGAGGCAGCGCCGTGCAGTCGTCGGCGAGCAGGCACTCGACGCAGGCCGGAGTGACCGGCTCGCCGTTGCACATCGTGCCGCCATTGGTCGCGCACCCCGTGCCCGCCGCGACGGCCGTGTACGCGGGCACGCCGACCACGCACGCGTCGGTGGTGCAGTCGTTGCCGTCGTCCGGTAGGTCGGAGTTGTTCTCCAGGCTCCAGACGTGACCGTTGGTGCACACGGCGGTCTGGCAGTCGCCCACCACCTGCTCGGGCGCGGGCCCGTCGACGGCGGGGACGTGGGCGCAGACCCCGCCATCGCACGCGTCGGCGGTGCACGCGTTCTGGTCGTCGCAGTCCGCCGCCACGCCGCAGCCGCCGGTCCCGCCGGTGCCGCCGGGTCCGGTCCCGAAGGCTCGCTCGGGCGAGGTGCACGCCGCGACGACACCGACGCCGAGGACGGCGAGGCACGCCGCGAAACGCAGGGTGTATCGAGCTCGCGACGCCGACACGGGAACCTCCTCTGCCGCGCCGGGTCGCGGCCACCTCGAGGCCCATCATACACGACGCGCGCGGCACCGAGCCCGCCGGGGCGCTTCGCCGGCGCTCCCAAACCTGCCGTTTCGGAACACCGCCGACGGCCCGACCCACTCGTCGTCCACGTTGCGCGGCGCCGCGTCAGTCGACCGTGAGGACGATCTTGCCAAACACCTTGCGCCCCTCGAGCGCTTCGTGGGCCGCGCGCGTCTCCCAGAGCGGCAGCACGCGGTCGACGACCGGCCGCAGGCGACCCGCAAGGACGAGCGGCAGGGCCTCCCAGAGGTCGCTCTTCTGGCCCATCGTGGAGCCCTTGATCTCGACCTGGCGGAAGAAGATCGAGCGCAGATCGATGCGCGGCTCGAAGCCCGCCGTGGCGCCGCAGGTGACGAGCTTGCCGCCCCAGCGCACGGCCGCGAGCGTCTTCTCGAACAGGGTGCCGCCGACGTGATCGAAGGCCACGTCGACGCCGACCTTGCCGGTGAGGCGCTTGACCTCGGTGGCGAGGTCGACGTCGCGCGTCACCACCACGTGGTCGGCGCCGAGCGCCCGGGCCCGCTCCGCCTTGTCGGGGTCGCTCGTCGAGGCGATGACCTCGGCGCCCGCGATCTTGCAGAGCTGGATGAGCAGCGACGAGACGCCGCTGCCCGCGGCGTTCACGAGCACGCGCGCCCCGGGGCGCACGGCGGCCTTGCGGTAGGCCATCTGCCAGGCCGTGAGCGTGCAGAGCGGCAGCGCGGCGGCCTCGACGAAGCCGAGCCCCGCGCCGAAGGGCACGACCTCGGTCTCGGGCACGACGAGGTGGCGCGCCGAGCCCCCCGGCGCGTTCTCGCCGAGGATCTTGTAGCTCCGGCACAGGTTGTCGCGCCCGCCGAGGCACGCGGCGCAGCAGCCGCACGAGCGCCCCGGCTGCAGCATGACGCGCGCACCGACGGCCACGTGCCGCACGTCGGCACCGACGGCCTCGATCTCGCCGGCCACGTCCGAGCCGAGCCGGTGCGGAAAGGCGAGCTTGAAGGCGGGTCCGCCCCGGCGCACCCAGAGATCGAGGTGGTTGAGGGCGACCGCCCGCACGCGCACGAGCACGTCGCGCGGCCCGAGCTCCCCGACGTCGATCTCGCGCCGCTCGAGCACCTCCGGACCACCGTGCCGCTCCATCACCATCGCTTCGGTGCGCATGCGCGCGCTTATAGCCCACTCCGTGCCAGGGCCGCGAGCACCCGCGGGGCGCGCCACGCCGCGGCCCTGGCCAGCTCGCGCTCCGGGACTATGCTTGGGGCGTGAAGCTCTCGGCGAGGCCCCTCGGCGTGGTGGTCGCGACGGCAGCGGTCCTCGCGGGCGGAGCGGCGCGGGCCGACGACCCCCCCGAAGCGACCGAGGCGCCGGCCGCAGCAGAAGAAGCGACGGACGGCGCGGGACAGGACGAGTCCTGCGACGGCGACGGCCTCGAGTGCAGCGTTGCGACCGACGCCGGCACCGACGAGCCGGCGGGCGAGAGCGCCGACGCCGCGACAGAAGCCGGCGCGGCCGGCGCCAAGATCGCGATCGATCCGGACGCCGAGCCGAGCGCGGCCGTCCTCGTCGAGCACGAGACCCCGAGCCCGGACGAGCCCGTGGGCTGCGGCTACGACTGCCGCCCGAGCGACGGCGGCAGCTTCCAGCTCTACGGCGCGGGCGGCTACCTCGCGCTGCGCGATCTGAAGCTCTACCTGGCGCCCGGCGAGACCGAGCCCGACGTGCTCGTCGACCGGGCGCTGCGCGTCGACGGCGACGGCCGCTACTTCGGCGGCGGCATGCGCATCACGGCCGAGGGCGACCACCTGCGCGGCGGCATCGACTTCGACGTGTTCGGCTTCACGGGCCCGGAGCTGCGCCACGAGGCGCTGACGCCGGGCTTCCACGCGACCCCGCGCCACCTGACCGGCATGAACCTGATGGCCTTCTTCGGAGCCGAGGCCGACTACGCGCCCGTGCACCCCTACGGCGAGGTCTGGCTCGGGGGCCAGATCGTCGCCCTCGACGTGGCGCTCGAGCACGACACCTTCGGCGCGCTCGGCAGCGCGAGCTACCTCGCCTTCGCCGCGGGCTTCGGGCCGCGCGTCGGCATCCTCTTCGAGCTCGAGCGCGATCTGCACGCGGATCTGGCGGCCATGGGCACCATCGTCGGCGACGCACCGCGCTTCGGGCTCACCTTCGGTCTCGCCTACTTCGAGGGCGACCGCCCCGACGAGGACGCCCGCTGCAGCGGCATGGCGTGCCTCGAGTAGTCGAAGGTCCAAGGTCCTGCCCGAGCACGCCCGGACCTGGAAGGCACGTGGGGCAACGCAAGCCGCTGGCGCGAGCGGGCTTGGATCGCCTAGCCTCCGCTGCCGAGCGTCTTGCAGTGAAGGGCGGTCGCCGTGGCGCGACGTCCCCACGCCGTCGCGCTCCGTCCAGCTCGGAGCGTTGCAGCGCGGCCCGTCATCGTCGCGTCACCGAGAGCCGAAGGTAGCCATGTCCCCACAGTCCCACGTCGAGCAGCTGATGGTGGCCGAAGCCACGCCTCGCCTCCTTCACGGTGAGCAGATCCTGGCGCTGGGATCGGTGCGACAGAGGAACAAGGCCCACCACAGCGACTTCCGGGACTACGAGGTCTTCCTGGTGGTGGCGACGAACCTCCGCCTCCTGCTCCTCGAGGGGAAGAGCGCTGACTACGGTCGGACGGCGGGGGCAGCGCCCCTCTTTGGCGATGCGCGGCCGCGCCATTACCCGCCAGCGCGGGTGCTGGAGTGGTGGTACCAGGACCTCGCGTCGGTCCAGATGGACTCCGCGCAGCTCCACACCCTCACGTGTATTCGCCTGACGGCGCGACATCCATCCCTGGGCCTCGGCGATGGCCAGGTGCGCGAGTACTACACGGTCAACGCGTTCGAGGGGCTTCCCAGCCACCCGCAGCTCCACCAGCGGTTCTTGCCGTGGTTGGCACAACAGGTCACCGCAGGCGCATTCCCGCTCAGCCCGGCGCGACAGGCGACGGTTCAGCAGCATCAGCAGGCTGCCATGGCCCAGGCGGCTTCGGGGAATCAACGACACGCCATGGCTGTCCAGCAGCAGCAGGAGAGCGCCGCGCGCCTCCATGCCAAGCTCGGAGCGCGCTCTTGGGGAGGTTTCGTCGGTGTGCTCGTGCTGTTTGGCGCCGGCGTGCTGCTCCTCTTGGGCGGCGCGGCCGCTGGCCTCAGCGCTGCGGGCGTGCGCTCGCATGCCGCAGGACGGGTGGGTGCTCTCGAGAGCCTCGTCGAGCTGGACGAGCAAGACGCCGCGTGGTCGAAGGCAGGCGAGCCCCCGCCCAAGGATTGCCCCGACAAGAACCTCAAGGATCGTCGGGAGCTGCTTCATCCAACTTTTTCTTCCGAAGATTGGGCCCGCGAGACCCTGTGCCATGGCTGCCGCGTCTTCGCCTCCAAGCCGAGCGACGGGAAGTGGCAACGGGAGCTCAAGCGCTTCGAGCAGAAGGGGGAGCTGTGGTTCTGCCCACCCGCCGAGCGATACCGAGAGCAGCTCGAGGCGGACAAGGGCAAGCTCAAGGGCGTTCGAGAGAGCGCCGCGTCCTGGACCGGAATCGCGGTCAGCGCGGGCATGGCTCTGCTCGGGCTCGTGCTGTTCGCGGTCGGCATGAGCGTGGTCGTGCGCGGCCGCCGCGCCGGCTCCACAGCCTGACGTGATGTCGGTGAAGCGCGCGGCGCGGGGGCGCGCTTGGTGCCGCTCGGGGCATCCGGGTAGACTGGCACCCCGCGCCGGTGGGACGGTGCGCGGCCGAGGACCATGGCGATCGCGATTCTCGTGGTGGACGACGAGCAGGACTTCGTCGACAGCGTGTCGCGGGGGCTGCGGCTCGAGGGCTACTCGGACGTCACGGCCGTGACCCGCTCGAGCGCGGTGCCGGCCCTGCTCGACGCCAAGCGCTTCGACTGCGCGCTGCTCGACATCACGATGCCGGAGCTCGACGGCCTCGCGCTCCTCAAGCTCATCAAGGAGCGAAGCCCCGAGACCGAGTGCATCATGGTCACCGCGCAGCAGAGCATCCCCGTCGTGGTCCGCGCGCTCCGCCTCGGCGCCTACGACTACCTGCTCAAGCCGACGACGCCGGAAGAGCTGTGCCAGACGCTCGAGCGCGCGCTCGAGCGCCGCCGGCTCTTCGAGGCCCTGCAGCTGCGCGGCGCTGCGGAGCACGCTGCGGCGCTCGCCGACCCCGAGGCGTTCGCGGAGTTCGTCACCGCGGATCCGCACACCCTGCGCGTGCTGCGCGAGGCCGAGCTCCACGCCGGCTCGCGCATCCCGATCCTGATCACCGGCGAGACGGGCGTGGGCAAGGAGGTGCTGGCCCGGGCGATCCACCGGGCGAGCCGCTGCGCGGCGGGGCCCTTCTTGCCGATCAACATGCTCGCCGTGGCGCCCACGCTCTTCGAGGCCGAGTTCTTCGGTCACGCCAAAGGGGCCTTCACGGGGGCGGACCGCGATCGGCCCGGCTACCTCGCCCGGGCCAAGAGCGGCACGCTCTTCCTCGACGAGATCGGCGATCTGTCGCTCGACAGCCAGGGCAAGCTCCTGCGCATCCTGCAGGAGGGCGAGTACCTGCCCGTCGGCAAGACCCGCGCCGAGCGCGCCGAGGTGCGCATCGTGGCGGCGACCAACCAGGATCTGCCGAAGCTCGTCGCGACGCGTAAATTCCGCAAGGACCTGCTCTACCGCCTGCAGTTCGCCCACCTCGAGCTGCCGCCGCTGCGGCGCCGCCGCGAGGACATCCCGCTGCTCGCCGCGCGAATGCTCGCCGCGGCCGGTCACGCCGAGGCCGCGCTCTCGGAGCGGGCCGAGCTCGCGTTGCTCGGGCACGCCTGGCCCGGCAACGTGCGCGAGCTGAAGGGGGTGCTCGAGGCGGCCGCGAACCTCGCCGAGGGCGGCGTGATCGAGCCCGAGCACCTGCGCCTGCGCGGCGGCGCGGCGCCCGCCGTCGAAGCGCGCGGCGTGCGGGTCGAGGTCGGGCAGCTCGAGCCCCTCGCCGCGATCGAGCGGCGACACATCCTGGCCGTCTACGACGCCGTCGGGCGGAACAAGAGCCAGGCCGCGCGCGTGCTCGAGATCGGACTGCAGACGCTGCACCGCAAGCTCCAGGCCTACGATGTCCGCTAGGCGCGGACGGTGGACGCGTCCGCGCCTCGCCCTCTCTCTCGCCGTGCTCGCGCTCGTCGTGGCGAGCGCCGCGGCGTGCGGCGGCACGCGGGTGGAGCCGAGCGGGCCGGCGCGAGGCTGGCTCGACGCAGCCTTCAAGGCGCACGCCGGCGACGACCCGGCGTGGTCCGATGCCGATCTCGACGACGGTGACTGGGCCGAGGTCGACTCGGCACTGAGGCCCGGGACGAGCATTCCCGGCTGGGCCGGCATCGGCTGGTTCCGCGGCTGGATCGACGTACCAGAGGACGCCGCGGGGCGGTCCTCACCGATCTACGGCCGCTTCGTCGGGGCCGCGGAGCTGTTCGTCGACGGACGACGGCAGCTCGCCGCGGGCGATCCCGACGCGGTCGTGGCGGGGGGCCCGACCCCCATCGACTTCGACACCCAGACGCCGCGCTGGGTCACGTTCCCTCGGCCGGGGCGCCAGCTCATCGCGGTGCGCTTCGCGTCGCGCGACGTCGGCGCGCTGCATCGCGTCGGCTTTCCGGCCGGCTTCGAGCTGCTCGCCAGGCCGCTCGCCGCCGCCGCGCGACCGACGGACCGGGCGCTCGACGCGGCCTTCACCGGGGCCACGGTGGCGCTCGCGCTCCTGCACCTCTTGCTCTTCCTCTTCCACCGCGACCGGCGCGAGAACCTGCACTACTCCGCGGCGGCGCTCGGTGTCGCGGCGATCGCGGTCCTGGACGGAGCGCTGCGCTCGGTCACGACCGCGCAGGGAGCGCTGCTCGCGTTCGGCGGGCTCGGCGCCGCGGTCGCGCTTTCTGCCCTGCTGCTGCTGCGCTTCTACCACGCGGTGTTCTCCCCGCGGCTGCCGCGGAGCTACTGGCTGCTCCTGGCGCTCGGCCTGGCGGTCGCGCTCGGCTCCTTCGCGGCGCCGCGCGCGCTCGCCTACGGCTTCGCCGGGCTCGTGGCGCTCGGGCAGTTCCGCGTGCTCATCGGCGCGATGAAGAGGAAGGTGAACGGGGCCTGGATCGTCGGCGCCGGCGGTGTCACCTGGCTGCTAGGCGCGACGGCCCAGATGCTCGGCGATCTCCGCGTCGTGCCGCCGCTCGGTCACGCCTACCAGCTCGGCTTCTTCGCGCTGCTCGGCTCGATGTCCGTGTACCTCGCGCGCGACATCGCCCGCGACCGCGCCGACCTCGCGCGCCAGCTGACCGAGATCGGGGAGCTGTCGGCGCGCCAGAGCCACGCCATGGAGCGCTATCGGACGGTCTTCCAGACGACGGGCACCGGGACGATCATGTTCGCCGACGACGCCGTCATCACCCTCGCCAACGACGAGTGGGTCAAGCTCACCGGCTACGAGCGGCCCGAGATCGAGGGGCGCATGACGTGGATGGCGTTCTTCAGCGACGCGTCGCTCGAGAGGATGCGCGCCTACCCCGAGCTACGGAGCCGCGATCCGAGCTCCGCGCCGCGCACCTACGAGGCGGAGCTCCGCGATCGCCGCGGCCGGATCCACGACGGGGTGGTGACCATCGCCATGGTGCCCGGCTCGAAGGAGCGGGTCGGCTCGTTCCTCGATCTGACCGACCTGAAGCGCGCCCAGCGGCAGATGGTCCGCGCCGACAAGATGGCCGCCCTCGGGCAGATCATCGCGGGCGTCGCACACGAGATCAACAACCCCAACAACTTCATCCACTTCAACCTGCCGATCCTGCGCCGCTACATCGAGGCGATGCAGCCGCTGCTCGAGCGCGAGCTCGAGCGCGACCCCGACCTCGAGCTACTCCACATGCGCTACGACGCGTTCATCGCCGATCTCGTGAAGCTCATCGAGAACATGGAGCACGGCTCGACGCGCATCAGCGCGATCGTCTCGGACCTGAAGAACTACGTGCGCGGTGGCGAGGAGCTCGAGATGACGGCGGGGTCGGTCGCCAAGGTCGTCGAGCAGGTCATGACGCTCGTCGGCAAGCAGGTGCAGAAGATGGTGGCGCGCTTCACCGTCACGGTCGACGAGCCGCTGCCCCAGGTGCGGATGAACGCGGGCAAGATCGAGCAAGTGCTCATCAACCTGCTCATCAACGCCGCCCAGGCGGCCGACAAGGAGGCCTCGTGGGTCGAGCTCACGGCGCGCGCGACCGACTCGGGCGACGCCGTCGAGATCCGCGTCGCGGACAACGGTGCGGGGATCCCGGCCGACAGTCTCGAGCAGATCTTCGAGCCGTTCTACACGAGCAAGGGGCGCGAGACCGGGACGGGCCTCGGGCTCTCGATTTCGCAGCAGATCGTCGAGGAGCACGGCGGCCACATCGAGGTCGCGAGCGAGCTCGGCCAGGGCAGCCGCTTCACCGTGCGCCTGCCCGTGGCACCGGCCGGCTGACCCAGCGGCGTCGTCGCCTCGTCTCGGGGTATCTCATCTTGGGATAGTCCCGCGAATTGCCGAGTGATCGCGCGCCGCTAGGTCGCCGCTCGTACCATCTCGGCACGATGTCGCGGCCCTCGCCGGCGGCGCGCCTCGCGCGCAACCCCGCGCAATCACGGGGATTCGTGCACGTGCCGCGGTGGGCACGGTCGTTGCGGTAGCCGCTCTCGTGATGGACGAGGCAAAGTCGGTGCTGCTCTTCGCGGCCGAGGTCGACCAGCTCGAGACGCTCTGTCGCGGCTTGTCGTACCTCGGGCTGCCGTGCCGGCCCGCGCGCTCCGTCGCCCAGGCACTCGCCGTGCTCGGCAGTCCCGAGGCTCTGCGCATCGACGTGATGCTGGTCGACGTGACGGCGTCGGGCGCCGTCGGCGTCGGCCTCGTCGCGCGCGCGCGGGCCCTGCGACCGGAGCTCTCCGTGCTCCTGGTCGCGGGCCTCGTCCTCGCGCCGGAGGTGATCGCGCTCCGCGCCCAGGGGATCCCGCTCCTGCGCAAGCCCTTCACCCCCGAGGAGCTCGGGCGCGCCGTCGAGGCGCTGCGCCGCAGGGATCGTTCGTGAATTCACTCAGGAGGTAGCCATGCACGCTCGCACCAACGTCTCGTTCGCCATCCTCTTCACCGCCGCGTCGTGGGCGCCGAGCCTCGCGCACGCCCAGCCACGCGAGACCGAAGGCGTGGAGACCTCTTCCGTGCCCGTCAACATCGGCTTCGTGCCCTATGTGGACGTCAACTCGCACTTCGCCATGCCCGAGAACCACATGACGCTGGATGTCCTCGTCGGGTCGACCTTCGGCCTCGAGGGTCTCGGCATCGCGGGGCTCGCCGGGCTCGCGTGGGGCGACGCGCGGGGCCTGCAGATCGGGGGCGTGAGCTCCTACGCCGGTGGCGACCTCGTGGGCGCGCAGATCGGCAGCGTGGTCGGCATCGTCGGCGGCACGGCGACCGGCATCCAGGTGGCGGGCGTCGCGAACGTCGCGGGCGCGTTCACCGGCGCGCAGATCGGCGGGGTCGTGAACGTGGCTCCCGACGGCGGCGCGGGCGTCCAGGTCGCGGGCGCGGTGAACGTCGCCGGCGACCTCGCGGGCGCGCAGATCGGCATCGTGAACGTCGGCGGGCACGTCCGCGGGGCCCAGATCGGCATCGTGAACGTGGCCGAAGAGGTGGACGGTGCGACGGTCGGGCTCGTCAACGTGGTGCTCAAGAACGGGCGGCACGGCTTCGATGTGGCGACGAGCGGCACGGCGGCGTTGTCCTTCGGGGCGAAGCTCGGCACGCGCTACGTCTACTCGGTCCTCGGCATGGGCCTGCAGCTCGTCGAGGGACGGAGCTACTGGATGCCCACCGCGGGGCTCGGCGGGTCGATCCCCATCCTCGAGGACGGCTTCGTGAACATCGAGCTCCTGGCGAGCGCGACGAACGAAGGCTCGGAGTTCGACCGAGAGAGCGTGCTCGGTCAGCTGCGCGTGGTCGGCGGCTACCGCGTCACCGAGGGCATCGCGCTCTACGCCGGGCCCGTGCTCGTCTCGTATCGAAGCGCCAGCGGCAAGCGGCTGTCGGACATCAGCTACGTGCCGACCCTCGCCACGAGCCAGCGCGGCGGCACGACGCAGGACCTCGGCCTCGGCTACGTGGTGGGCGTGGAGCTGCTCTAGATGGAAGCTCGGCTCCAGCTAAGGGCTGCCCCTCGGTCAGCCCTTGACGCCTCGCACGAGCCTGGCCGGTCGGCCCGCAACTGGCGCGAGCGAACCGTCGGCCGAGGCGAAGCCGAGGCGCCGCAGGCGCGCGGCCACGTCGACGGGGTCGATGACCTCGAAGTGCCGGGCGCGACCAGCGCGGCGTCGTGCGAATCGCTCGTGAAAAGGATGAGCGGGATCGTCCATGTCCTCGTCGACCAGCACGAGCCGCCCGCCGCGACGCAGAACCCGGTGGATTTCGCGGAGCGCGCGGTCGAGCTCCGTCCAGTGGTGCATCGTGTTGACCGACCACAGCGCGTCGACGCTGGCGTCGGCGACCGGAATCGCCTCGGCAGCGCCCTCCACCACGGAGATGCGTCGTCGTGCGCGCTGGGCAAGGCGGCGCGCGCCGAGGATGCGGCGCAGGAACGGCGTCGGGTCGACGGCCACGACGGACGCGCCGGTCTCGGCCGCCACGACCGTCGCAGGCCCCATGCCGGAGCCGAGGTCGACGACGCGCTCCCCGGCACGCGGGGCCGCGAGGCCGACCACCGCCGTGCTGACCTCGGACGTCCACATGTACGGCAGCAGGCTCAGGTAGCGCACGACGCCGGACCACCCACGGTCGTGCGAGTGCCCGTGAACGTGGGCCTCGTGATGGTGCTCGCCCACGTGCCCCTCAGACGGCCGCGAGCGCCTGGGCGAGATCGGCGTTGAGGTCCTCGGGGTGCTCGACCCCGATGGACAGGCGCACCAGGTTCTCGGAGATGCCGAGCCGCGCGCGCTCGGCGGGCGGCACGTCGGAGTGGGTCATGCTCGCGGGGTGCTCGGCGAGGCTCTCGGTGCCACCGAGGCTCACGGCGAGCTTGAAGAGCTTGAGGGCGTTGAGGAAGGCGAAGGCCTCCGCCTCGCCGCCGATCAGCCGGAAGCTCACCATGCCGCCCGGCGCGAGGCACTGCCGCCGGTAGACGGCGTGCTGCGGATCCGTCTCGGCGAGGTGCCCGAGGTAGAGCACCTTCTCGACCTTCGGGTGGTCGGCGAGAAAGTCGGCCACGTAGCGCGCGTTCTTCATCTGACAGGTCATGCGCAGCTTCAGCGTCTCGAGGCTGCGCATGAGGAGCCAGCCGGTCCACGGGCCGCACATCGTGCCGTGGAAGGTGCGCATGGCGCGCACCTCGGCCAGGAGCTCGCGGCTGCCGAGGCAGACGCCGGCGATGACGTCCGAGTGGCCGCCGATGTACTTCGTCGCCGAGTAGAGCACGAGGTCCGCGCCGTGCTTCAACGGGTGCTGCCACAGCGGGCCGAGGAAGGTGTTGTCGACCGCGACGACCACGCGCCGCTCCGAGGTCGACAGGCGCCGCGCGAGCGCCGCACACGCGGCGATGTCGACCAAGGTGTTCGTCGGGTTGGCGGGCGTCTCGATGAACACGAGCCGCAGCCGCTCGGCCAGGCCGCGCGCCGCGACCAGGGCGTCGATCTCGGCCGGCGAGGCCCCCGCCGGGAAGCCGACCGTGCGCACGCCCCAGCGCTCGAGCACGTGCTTGAAGAAGTAGTCGGTGCCGCCGTACAGGGGCTCCGAGAAGAGGACGACGTCGCCCGGCGCGAGCAGCGCGAAGAGCGTGGTCGCGATGGCGGCCATGCCCGATTCGAAGACGGCGCACGCCTCGGCCTCGTCCCACAGGCTCAGCCGATCCTCGAGGATCTCGAGGTCGGGGTTGTTGAGGCGCGAGTAGATGAGCCCGATGTTCTCGGCCTCGCGCGGCGCGCGCAGCCCGTAGGCGAGCTCGAAGAAGGCCTTGCCCTCCTCGGCGCTCTTGAACACGAAGGTCGAGGTCTGGAAGATGGGGCACTTCAACGCGCCCTCGGAGAGCGCCGGCTTGTAGCCGTAGCTCGACATCAGGCTCTCGGGGCGGAGCGGCTTGTCGCCGATGTAGCCCTCGGGCTTGCGGGTGGCGCTCATGCCCGCCCTATACACCCGCACCCAGGCGGGAGGCGCGCCGAACGCCCCCTCGGCCGCCGTCAGCCGTCGGGGAAGTCGACCCCCGAGAGCGCGCGCTCGATCGCGGCGCGCAGCACCTCGGGGCTCTGCGCGCCCGACACCGCCAGGCGCTCTGCGAAGACGAAGAAGGGCACGCCCCGCACGCCGCTCTGTTGCGCCTCGACGCACTCGGCGCGGGTCCGGGCGCGCTCGCGCTCGTCTGCCACGAGCGCGAGCGCCTCGTCGCGCGAGAACCCGTGGTCGGCCGCGAGCTCCGCCAGGACCTCGGGGTCGCCGACGTCGCGCCCCGCGACGAAGTAGGCGTCGAAAAGGGCGCGAGCCAGGGCGCGCTGGGTGCCCTTGCCGATGGCACTGCGCAGCAGCGTGTGGGCGGCGAGGGTGTTGACCGAGCGGCGCACCTTGCCGAAGTCGAGCGCGAGGCCGCTCTCGGCCGCGGCGGCCTCGACGCGTGCGAACATCGCCTCGGGGTCGCCGCCGTACTTCTTGCGCAGCCGCTCGCGGAGATCGACCCCCTCGCGCGGCGTCGACGGATCGAGCTCGAAGGGGCGGAAGGTCACGGTGGCCTCGACCTCCGGTAGATCCGCGAGCGCGAGCTCGAGGCGGCGGAGGCCGATGAAGCACCAGGGGCAGACGACGTCCGAGACGATGTCGATGGCGATCTTCCGCACGGCACGGCTTCGTAGCACGCCGCGGCGCCCCGGCGAGCGGGTGGCCGCGAGCCCGCGCGGCCCGGACGAAGAAAGTGCGCAACTCGGAGCGGGCCGGGTCGACGTAGACGTAGAATCGGTGGCACGCGCGGGGCAGCCCCCCGCGCACGGTCGAGCGCAGAGGAGCAGCCATGTGGCGAGTGATCGGCGGCGTCAGCCTCGTCTTCAAGCTCTGGATGCTCGTCGACGCGGTGCGGCGCGACGCGCAAGGGCGCTGGATGTGGGTCATCACGGTGCTGCCCTTCGGCGAGTGGGTGTACTTCTTCGCGGTGAAGCTCCGCGATCCGGCGGGCCGGCAGATCGTGAACCGCCTGCGCGCGCGGCTGGCTCCTCGCGTCGGGGTCACCGAGCTGCGGCGCCGGCTCGAGCGCACGCCGTGCGTCGCGAACCAAATAGCGCTCGCGCAGGGGCTCTACGACGAGGCGGCCTACGAGGAGGCGCACACCCTGTTCACGGAGGTGCTCGCGGCGCGGCCCGACGACGTCTCGGCGCGCTACGGCCTCGGCCTGTGCCGGCTCGAGCTCCACGACGACCGCGGCGCCATCGAGGCGCTCGGCCGCCTCGTCGAGGCCCGCTCGATGTACCGCGACTACGCCGCCTACCCCGCGCTCGCCGAGGCGCACTTCGGCGCGGGCGAGGCGGAGCTCGGGGTCGAGGTGATGCGCGACTTGTACCGCCAGGCGCCGCGGCTCGGGCACGCGCTCGGGCTCGCGCAGGCGCTCAGGCGCGCGGGCGAGCGGGAAGAGGCGGCACGCGTGCTCGAGCGCGCGCTCGCCGACCGCGACGAGGACCCGTTCCGCGCGCGCCTGCGCAGCTGGCGCGAGGCCCAGACGGCGCGCGCCATGCTGCGCGACCTCGTCCCCGTGGCCGTACCCGCCTCGCAGTAGCGGCTGCGCCCTTCGCCCCGAGAGCGGCCTTTGGTACGCTCGGCCCGGAGGCGAGCGACATGGGCGAGTTCGACGGGCGCGACGGACACTGCCACTGCCACGGTCACTGCCAGGGTCACGGGCACGGGCACGGCTGCGGGCACGGACACGGCCCGGGCGGTGGACCGGGATGCTGCGGTCGGCACGACGGCCACCCCGAGGGCGGGCACGGGCACGGTGGGCACGGCGGTGGCGGCCCCGAGGGGACGGCCTTTCTCGACCTCGAGATCTCGCAGGTGCTCGCGTCGCGCGCCGCGGCGCTCGTACGTCCGGCCTTCGAGGACCTCCTGCGCGACGCGCTCCGCACCCGGCTGCG
This sequence comes from Polyangiaceae bacterium, assembly GCA_020848455.1. Lineage (GTDB taxonomy): Bacteria > Myxococcota_A > Polyangia > Polyangiales > Polyangiaceae > JACRDA01. The sequence continues at coordinate 4,100 of JADLAB010000458.1, read as the reverse complement.
CGAGCGGCTCGGCGAGCGCATCGACGCGCTCGCCCGCGACGCCGTCGACGAGCTCGTGGCCGACCTCGAAGCGAACCTCGAGATCGAGGCGCGCATCGAGGCGCGGCGCTCCGCGCGCCGCCGCCGCCCGAAGGAGCCCGCACCGCCGCCGCCCGACAAGCCGCGCGCCCGGCGCTGAGGCGCGCGCGTCCTTCTAGGGCAGCGGCCGCACGGCGTGGGCGGGCACGTCGACGCCGGCGACCACGATGGACGCGTCGCTCACGTTGAGCGCGAACAGGGCGCCCGACGGGCTGCGCCAGCGCGTGGGCACGAGCTGGGTCGTCTTCTGCGTGACGATGTCGACGACCACGTTGGTCAGGGTCGGGGGCGGCACGGCCGGGAACGGATCGAGGGGCGTGGACGGCTCGCCGCCGAGGGCGCGCCCGATGCGCTCGTCGTCGAGCCCCCACGTCGTGCGCTCGGCGGGCAGGACGCGCAGATCGTCCGACAGGAACAGGGCCCCGCCGCCGAGCGCCACGATGTGGCCGCCCGTCTCGACCTCCTCGCGCGGCAAGGTCCGCAGGAGCACGGGGTCGGCGTCGCACAGCGTCGCGCGGCAGAGCGCAGAGTGGGCCGCGATGCTGCGCGCCTGGTTCGGCAGGAACGGCCACGCGGCCCCCGTGTTCTCGAAGGCGATGTCCGCCCCCACGCGCCACGCGTCGACGTGCGGGAAGCTCGCGACGCCGGGCGCCCCGACCGCGAGCAGGAGGGTGCTCTCGCCGGCCGCCGCGCGGACGAGCTCGAGCGCGCGCGCGTACGCCTGCATGCCCGTCACGGGCTCGGCCCGCGTGCCCTCGAAGGCACCCGCGAACAGAAAGTCGATCTTGAGCAGGCCGTAGCCCCAGCCGACGAGCGTGCCGATGACGCTCGACAGGTGCGCCGCCGCGGCGACGTTCGTGACGTCGAGCACGTACATCGTGCCGTGCTTCGGGTGCTTGTACGTCGCGTCGGGGAGGAACCAGTCCGGGTGCGCCGCGTACACCTCGCTCTGCGCCCCCGCGAGCAGGGGCGCGAGCCACACGCCGAGCTCGAAGCCGTCCGCCGCGAGATCGGCCGCGAGCCCGTCGAGCCCGGACGGGAACTTCGCATTGGGCGTCCAGTCGCCCCACGCCGCCTCCCAGCCGTCGTCGACCACGATGCGGAGCGGCGTGCCCGGCGGCAAGCGCGGCTCGAGCAGCGCGCGCGCGAGCGCCGCGTTCGCGCGCACGCCGGTCTCGTCGACGCCGTCCCAGAGCTCGTACCAGGAGTTCCAGCCGGCCTCCGCCGGCGGAGCGCTCGTCGCGCGCCGCGTCGCGAGCGCGTCCGCCCAGCCGGCGAGCACCGTCTCGAGACCGTCGCCGAGCGCGAGCAGGAAGGGCTCGCCCGCCAGGCTCTGCCCCGCGGCGACGGGCACGCGCTCGCCCGCGCCCCCGCTCGTGAGCTCGACCACGAGGCCTGCCCCGCGGTAGGCGCGCGCCCACGGCTTCCACCGGGCCGCCGACGTCGCGCCGGCGAAGAAGGTCGCGCCGGGCGCGCCGTCCGGGAGCGCACCGCCGACGAAGGTGTACTGCCACGACAGCTCGTGGCCCTCGCGCAGCACCTCGTCGTCGCCGCGCGCCGCGAGCGCCTGCGCGACCTCGGCGTCGCTCACGGGCTCGCCGAGCGCGACGACCCCGCTCTGCGACCACGACTGAAAGCCGTTCGAGAGCCAGCCGGTCGCGCCCGCGAGCTCGAGCGCCCCGGTGAGCCCGAGCGCCTCGACCTCGGCCGCGAGCGCGGCCTCGAGCTCCACCGTGGCGATCGAGCCCTCCAGGCGCACCCGCACCTGCCCCACCGAGCCCGCCGGGCAGCTCACGGCGTCCGCGGCGAGCGCGCAGGGCCCGTCGTCGCCCGCGCCGTGCCACACGCCTCCCACGCGCACCCGCGGCCAGAGCGCGACCCGGTCGCCGCACGAGTCGGCGAGCGCAAGCGCCACGGGCGCGGGTGCGAGCGTCGCCGCCCCGGGCTCGCAAGGCACCCGCGGCGTCGGCTCCGCCTCGGTCGTGTCGTCGCCGCACGCGGCGACGGGGCCGAGCAGAGCCAGGCAGGAGACGAGGCCGAGCGCGCGATGCTGCATGGTTCCGGAGCTCCCGTCGCTACCCCTCGAACTTCCCAGAGCGGTGCGGCGAAGGAAAGCCCGAAAGACGCCGGCCGACCCCGGTCCGAGAACCTCGCGCGCCCTGACGAGCGTCAGTGCATCGGCCGCGATCCTCGACTAGGAACGCGTGCAAAGGAGATCGACCATGCGCACTCTCACGACCGGACTCGGCCTCGCGGCGGCAGCGCTCGTGCTCGGCCTGACGGCCTGCGGCGACTCGGGCAGCAAGCCGTCGGGCACCGGCACGGGCAAGGACGGCACCGCAGAGGCCAAGCAGATCTTCAAGGACCGCTGCGTCCCGTGCCACGGCGAGAGCGGCAAGGGCGACGGCCCCGGCGCCGCCACCCTCACGCCGAAGCCCCGCAACTACTCCGACGGCGAGTGGCAGAAGAAGGTCACCGACGAGGAGATCAAGAAGACGATCCTCTACGGCGGCGCCGCCGTCCAGAAGAGCCCCGCGATGCCCTCGGCCCCGGATCTCGAGGCCAAGCCCGAGGTGCTCGACGGGCTCGTGAAGATCATCCGCGCCTTCGGGAAGTAGCGGGCGCGGTCGGGGCGCGCGTCAGCGCGCGAAGCGTCCGAGCGCGTCGTAGGCGGCGTACTTGAAGCACTCGGCGAGCGTCGGGTAGTTGAACACCATCTCGATGAGGGTGTCGACCGTGCCGCCGAGCGCGATCACCGCCTGCCCGATGTGCACGAGCTCGGTCGCGCGGTCTCCGAGCACGTGCGCGCCGACGAGCTTGCGGGTCGCGCGCTCGAACACGAGCTTCACGAGGCCGTCCGGGTCGCCGAGGATCTTCGCGCGCGCGTTGTGCCGGTAGAGGGCGCTGCCGCAGACGACGTCCATGCCCGCGGCGCGCGCGTCCTCCTCGGACCATCCCACGCACGAGATCTCGGGGATGGTGTAGATGCCGTACGGCAAGAGCGCGCTCACCTGGCGCTTGTAGCCGAAGCCGAAGGCATGGCAGACGGCCACGCGGGCCTGGTCCATCGAGGTCGAGGCGAGCGCCGGGAACCCGATGACGTCCCCGGCGGCGTAGATCGACGGCACGCGCGTGCGGAAGGCCTCGTCGACGACGACGACCCCGCGCTTGCCGAGCTCGACCCCGACCTCCTCGAGGCCGAGGCCGGCCGTCGCGCCGGAGCGACCCGCCGCGTAGAGGAGCTTGTCGCAGGCCACGGTGTCGCCCGACTCGAGCGTCACCTCGAGGTGCTCGCCGTAGCGGCGCACGCTCTTCACGCACGCGCCGAGGCGCAAATCCATGCCTGCCGCGACGAAGGCCCGCCCGAGGGCCGCGCTCATGTCGGCGTCGAGGAAGGCGAGCAGCTCGGTGCGCGGCTCGACGAGCGTCACCTTCACGCCGAGCGCCGCGAACATCGAGGCGTACTCGCAGCCGATGACGCCACCCCCGACCACGAGCAGGCGCGAGGGCATGCGGTCGATGCGCAGGATGGTGTCGCTGTCGTCGACGTCGGGGTCCGAGAAGGGGATGTGGTCGGGGTGGTGGGGCACGGACCCCGGGGCGAGCAGGATGAACTCGGCGCTCATGCGGCGCGGCGCCTCGCGCTCGCTCGACACCTCGACCGTGTGCGCGTCGACGAGCCGGGCCGAGCCGTGGACGTAGGTCACCTTGTGCCGTCCGAGGTTCCAGCGCACCCGCTCGACCTCCTGGCCGCGCACGGTGTTCTTGCGCGACAGGAGCTTCGGGACCGCGAGCACCGGATCGACCGACACGCTGACGCCGTAGAGCTCGCGCTGGCGGTAGCCCGAGAGGAAGAGCGCGGCCTCGCGCAGGGTCTTCGAGGGCAGCGTCCCGGTGTGAACCCCGGCGCCACCGGGCTCCGCGGCCTTCTCGATCACCGCGACGCGCTTGTCGAAGTACGCCGCCTGCGCGGCGCCCTTCTCGCCCGCCGGCCCCGAGCCGATCACGAGCAGGTCGAAGTC
>JADLAB010000457.1 GCA_020848455.1 Polyangiaceae bacterium | reverse complement strand
TCGCGCCCGTCGCTGCCGCGATCATCCGACATGGAGCCTCACCTCGAAAACGAGGACGCCTGCTCCGCCATCGGGCGGCCCAATCGTCCTCTCCCACGCCTACGGAGTTAGCTGACGGGCTCGGGCCAGGAGAGTTGCCCTGGACCACTCGCGTGGTCGTTCGCCCCGTGGAGCGGGCCGGCCGGGCCGGCTGCTCCGTTGGGTCCTCCGCTGGTCCCTGCGCGGACCATTCGGCGTCGAGAGAATGTGCCTTCGGCCGCGGAGGAAAGCAAGCGCGCCCAGGCCAGCCCACACATGGTCACCATGTGCGTTGACCCTCCAGGTGCGGCGCGTACGATCGAGGCCGGGAGCCGTGGCCGACGGATGAGCAGCAGCGATCGTGGCGGGGCTCGCACGCGCCGCGCAGTCCGCGTCGCCCCGGCCGTGCTCGGCGCCTGCCTCGCGCTCGTCGCGTGCCCCGGCGTCGTCGGTCCGGCTCCCTCGCCCACCCACGGCTCGCGACCGGCCGTGAGCATCGCGCCGAGCCCGCAGCTGGCGCCTCCGGAACCCGCACCAGGCCCGAGCGCGACCGCCGCGCCTGCCTCGGGCCACCTCGTCAGCGACGCCGAGTGCCGCGAGGAGGAGGCCTGCCAGGCGGTTGGGTGGTGCACCGCGCGCGGGGACCGCTGCATCGCTGGTAGCGACGCCGACTGCGCGCAGCACAGCTTCTGCCCGCGACTCGGGCACTGCACCGCCCGGGACGGCGAGTGCGTCGTGGGCAGCGACGCCGACTGCGCGCGCACCGACGCCTGTGGCATGGCCGGGCTGTGCCGCGCAGAGAACGGCGCCTGCGTCGCGGCGACGGACGCCGACTGCCAGCAGAGCTCGTGGTGTCGCGAGGGGGGGCTCTGCCGCGCGCGCGCCGGCAAATGCGTCACCGGCTGCCGCGACATGCCCGAGTGCGAGGAAGATGGGAAATGCACCGAGGCCGCGGGCGGCTGCGTCGCGGCGACGGACGGCGACTGCGCCCGCAGCAACGCCTGCTCGCACTATGGCCTGTGCCGCGCGAGGGGGGGCTGGTGCGTGCGGTGAGCTCGCCCCACACGGGGCCAAGGGGTCGAGGGCGGACGAGCCCGGGCAGCGCCCCCTTGGACCTCTTGGCCCCTACGTACCGACGCGGCAAGCCCGTCAGAAGCCGGGGGGCGGCGTCGCGAAGCGGCCCTCGGACGGCGGCGCGAAGGGGCGCCACGGAGGCGGCGGCGGGACGAGGACGTCGTCCGGCGGCGGGGGCGGCACGAAGAGCCCGCAGCGCGGTGCGAAGCGACACGGCTCGATCGTGCCGAAGACGTCGATGCCGCGCGCCAGCAGGCCGTCGGCGTCGTCGTAGTGGACGCGCACGCTGCGGGTCGGGGCGGCAGGGTTGGCGCGCTCGAACGTGGTCTCCATCACCTGGCTGTCGCGCTCCTCGCCCCACCCGGTGCCGAGGTTGCTCTCGGCCGCCGAGGGCGACGGGTGGGCCGCACCCGCGCGAGGGGCGTCCGGAGTCGGCGGGGCGCGCCACCGCAGGTCGCCGATCTCGACCGGCGGACGCTGGCGCTCCGCGAAGGCGTGGAGCTCGATCTCGCCGATGCGGACGGGCGTGCCCATGAGTGCCGCGTAGCTCTCGCTCGGGTCCGAGAAGCGGAAGGCTGCGACCGAGGAGAGGCTCGTGCGGAAGCCCTCGATGAGCACCGTGCCGAAGGGCGGCACGAGGTAGCCGCGCGGCGTCACGCCGTCGCTCGGCAGGCCGTTGACGGCATCGCGCCCGTCGATGCTGACCACGGCCTCCATGCGCTGCCCGCTCTGGTTGCGTACCCGGACCGCGTAGCGCGCGCCCGGCGCGCCGAGCACGAAGGTCTGCCCGGCGCGCCGGAAGGTGCGGAGCGGGCGCCCCATCGCGTCCTCGAGCTCGAGCGACACGTCGAGCGTGGGCCGCGGGCGGGGCCGCGGCTGCAGGGGCTCCTGGGCGCGGGCCTCGGTCGCGACGAGCGCGAGCGCGGCGAACAGGGCGAAGAGCACGTGGGGGCGAATGCGCGACGGCGTTCGATGGCTCATGGCGGCTCCCGTCGAGGACCTCGGGCGATGGCGACAGGGCGGCGCGCAAGCGGCGCGCCACCTCACGTCCCTGGGTACGGGCGAGGCCCCGCAACGATCTGACCGCCAGCTCGGCCCGGTCATGCTAGGCCCTCGGTTGCCATGTCCGAGCTCGCCGCCTTCCCGTCGCTCGTCGTCCGCGCCCAGGGCTTCGTCCCGAGCGGAGCCTTCGCCGAGGCCCAGGCCGCCTACCTCGACCCCGATCCCGCCGAGGTGGCGGAGCTCGGGCGCCTGCTCGCGGCCCACGAGGCCGGCATCGTCGCCCACTACTACATGGACCCCGAGCTCCAGGGCGTGCTCTCCGCGTGCCCGTGGCCCCACATCCACATCTCGGACTCGCTCGTCATGGCCGATCGTGCCGTGAAGATGGTGGAGGCCGGGGCGCGCCGGATCGTGGTGCTCGGCGTGGACTTCATGTCGGAGAACGTCCGCGCCATGCTCGACGCCGCCGGTCACGCGGCGGTGCCGGTGTGGCGCGTCGCCGAGCGTCCCATCGGCTGCTCGCTGGCCGAGGCGGCCGAGAGCCCGAGCTACGCCGCCTACCTCGAGCGCGCCGCGGGGACGCCCCGGTCGCTCCACGTCGTCTACATCAACACGAGCCTGCGCACGAAGGCGCAGGCCCACGCGCGCGTGCCGACCATCACCTGCACGAGCTCGAACGTCGTGCAGACGGTGCTCCAGGCGTTCGCGCAGATCCCCGACGCGACCGTGTGGTTCGGGCCCGACACGTACATGGGCGAGAACCTGCAGAGCCTGTTCGCCCACCTCGGGGAGCTGGACGACGCGGCGATCCGCCGCGTGCACCCGGCCCACGACCGGGCGAGCCTCGCGCGCCTGCGCGCTCGCTTCCACCACTTCGAGCAGGGCAGCTGCGTCGTGCACCACCTGTTCGGAGCGAGCGTGGTCGAGACCGTGAAGCGGAGCTACGCCGACTGCTTCGTCACCGCGCACCTCGAGGTGCCGGGCGAGATGTTCGCGCTCGCCCTCGCCGCTGCCGCGCGCGACGCCGGGGTCGTCGGCTCCACCTCGAACATCCTCGACTTCATCGGGCGCAAGGTCGACGAGCGCGCCAAGGGCGGCGGCGGGGGCCGGCTCCGCTTCGTGCTCGGCACCGAGGCCGGGATGATCACGGCCATCGTGCGGCGCGTGCAGGCGACCCTGCGTGCGGCGGCCGAGCGCACGCCGGACACGCTCGAGGTCGAGATCGTGTTCCCGGTGGCCGCCGAGGCCGTCCTCGCGACGGGCGAGCGCGAGCTGCCGATCGTGCCGGGCGTCGCTGGCGGCGAGGGCTGCTCGCCGGCCGGGGGCTGCGCCACGTGCCCCTACATGAAGATGAACTCGCTGGAGGCCCTGTTCGACGTGCTCGGGCGCCTCGACCGCCCGGCGACGCTCGCGGCCTTCGCGCCGCGCGTGTACCGCGAGCTCGTCGCCGGCCGCAGCGCCGCGGAGCTCGGGAGCGAGCCCATCCTGCACATGCGCGCCTTCCAGCACGACGGCGTGCTGCCGGACGCGCTCGTGCGCGACGTCGTGGCGCGGCGCGCGCCGGGCTGAGCGCGCCGCGACCTCGGCCGGGCCCGGGGGCTCAGCCGCAGAAGCCGAAGCCCGGGAGCGAGCCGCTCGGGTAGCAGTCGCCGAGCCCGATGCAGTCGGCATTCGACTGGCACATGATGACGGCGTTGCAGCTCGCGCTGCAGCTGATCTCCTGGTAACCCTGCTGCGGGTCGAAGTAGCCGCAGCACTCCTCGCTCGGGGCGCAGTCTGCGGGGCCGGCGCACGAGAGCTCGGCGAAGCCCGGCGCGCAGGTGTTCGGCGCCGAGCAGTACTGCTGGTTGTACCCGGCGCAGCACACCTGGCCTCCGGTGCAGTCCCAGTTGCCGCAGGGGATGACGGGATCGACCGGCGACGTCGTGGTGCCGGTGGTGGTCGTGGTGCCGGTGGTGGTCGTGGTGCCGGTGGTGGTCGTGGTGCCGGTGGTGGTCGTGGTGCCGGTGGTGGTCGTGGTGCCGGTGGTGGTCGTGGTGCCGGTGGTG
>JADLAB010000456.1 GCA_020848455.1 Polyangiaceae bacterium | reverse complement strand
GAAGATCACGGTCACCGGCGGCAAGGACAACGTCACCACCTGAGGGCGCCATGGCCACCGAACGCACCTTCGAGCACGTGACGTTGCAGATCGACGGACACTCCCACGAGGTGGTGAGCCTCGCGGCCGAGGAGGGGCTCTCGACCCTGTTTCGCTTCGAGGTCGAGTGCGCGGGCGGGCCCGTGCCCGCCGATCCCACCGCGCTCCTCGCCGCGCCTGCCGCCATCACGCTGCACGACGGGCGCGGCACCGCTCGCACCGTCCACGGGATTGTCGCCGAGGCCTGGTCGCGCGGGCAGGACGACGGTCACAGCGCCCTCGTCGTCGTGGTCCGCCCCGCCGCCTACCGGCTCACGCTCGGCCGCGACTCCCGGCCCTTCCAGGCGTCGGACGTCGTCGCGATCGTGAAGGAGGTCGTGGCCGCGGCGTCGTGCCCGACGAGGTGGGAGACGAACGCGTCCTACCCGAAGCGCGCCTACACGGTGCAGTACCGCGAGGACGACTGGTCGTTCGTCTCGCGCCTCCTCGAGGAGGAGGGCATCTACTACTGGTTCGACCACCAGGGCGGCGCCTCGACGCTCGTGTTCGCCGACACCTCGATCGCCGCCCCGGACCTCCCCGGCGGCGCGCACATCCGGTTCGCGAGCCAGAGCGGCATGCACGCCGACGCCGAGCTCATCGAGGAGCTCGGCACGGTCACCCAGGTGACCCCCGGCAAGTTCACGGTCGGCTCCTTCGACCCGCAGAGGCCGCTCTTGAAGGTCACGGCGACGACCGGCCAGGGGCCGTTCGAGATCTACCGCGCAGCCGGCGGCGGCCCCGAGAGCCCGGCGGTCTGCGCCGCGCGCGCGCGCACGCTCTCCGAGATGGCGGGCGCGGCGCGGAGCAGCGTCGCGGGCCTCACCTCGAGCGTGCGCGTCGTGCCCGGGATGGCGCTCGAGGTCGCCGACCACCCCACGGAGAAGCTCGACCGCAAGTACCTCGTCACCTCGGTCTCGTACCGCGTCGTACAGCGGCGCCGCGCCGGCGCGGGAGACGAGCGCCCGTACGCGTGCCGCTTCACCGCCATCCCCCACGCGACGCCCTACCGCGCGCCCGAGGTCACGCCCCGCGCCGCGCAGCCGGGCGCGCAGAGCGGCGTCGTCGTCGGCATGCCCGGGATGGAGATCCACACCGATGCGCTGGCGCGCGTGCGCGTGCAGCAGCACTGGGACCGCGTCGGCACGCGCGACCACACCTCCGGCAAGTGGATGCGCGTCGCGCAGCGCGGCTCGGCCGAGTCGATGCTCTTCCCGCGTATCGGCTGGACCGTGCTGACCTTCAACGAGGAGGGCGCCGTCGACGCGCCCAGCGTCTTCAACCGCATCCCCGACGCCGAGCACCCGCCGCCCTACCCGCTGCCCGCGCAGAAGACACGGCTCGTCCTCAAGACGGCGACCACGCCGGGCGGCGGCTCGCACAACGAGATCCGCTTCGAGGACCTCAAGGGCGCCGAGGAGATGCTGCTCCACGCGTCGCGCGACATGAACGTCCTCGTCAAGAACCTGAAGACGGAGTTCGTCGAGCGGGATCAGAGCCGCGTCGTCGGCCAGAGCCAGTCGGTCACCGTCGGCAACCGCCTGCTGGAGACCGTGCGCAACGATCAGACCATCGCGATCGGCGCGAAGGAGACGATCAGGGCGGAGAGCGGAGCGGCGCGAACGGTGAGCTCGAACGAGACCGAGACGGTGGGCGGCTCGCGCACCCTGCGGGTGGGCGGCTCGCACACGCTCTCCGCCGCGAAGACCCGCTCGCTCGCGGTCGGCACGGCCCTCGTCGACGTCACGCTGGGCAACGTGAGCGCGACCGCCGGCCTCGCGACCACCCTCGTCGGCGGCGCGGTCCTGAAGCTGTCCGGCGCGAGCATCGCGGAGGACTGTGGCAAGGCCGCGCTGCAGCTCGTGGGCGGCGCGAAGCTGGAGCTCGCCACGAAGAGCCGGAACACCGACGTGAAGAAGGGCCTCACCGAGACGGTCGGGGGCGTCATGTCGCTCGACACCGCCGCCGAGTACATCGACAACGCGCAGACCCAGTGGGAGCTCACCGCGGGCGCGTCGATCCGCGCCGAGGCCCCGAGCGTGTGGATCGAGGCCAAGGACAAGATCGAGCTCTCGTGCGGCGCGAGCGTCGTCACGATTCGCCCCGACAGCGTGGAGATCAAGGCCGCGAAGTTCGACCTGTCGAGCTGCCCCGAGATGGTGCTCGACACCAAGCTCGTGGAGCACAACTGAGCCTGCGGCGCCGGAGCAGCCATGACCCAGGATCCGCTTCGCTATTGGGTAGAAGTCGCCGGCGGGCTCTTCGAGGTGCGCGACGTCCACGGCGTCGAGGCGCTCTCGCAGCCCTTCCGCTTCGAGCTCGCGCTCTCGCTCCCGCGCGGCGCGGAGCCGCCCGATCCGGACCTCGTCGTGGGGACGCGCGCCTCGCTCCGCATGGAGCGGGCCGGCCCGGTGCGGAGTGTCGACGGCATCGTCACCGACTTCAGGGTCCGTGCGACGGCGCGCGGCACGCCGGAGCTCGAGCTCGTGCTCGAGCCGTGCTTCGCGCTCACGCGGCTGCGGCGCGATCTCTGCATCTTCCGGAACCGCTCCGTGCCGGAGATCGTCGTCGAGGTGCTCGCGGGCCACGGCATCTCGCCCGCGCTGCGCCTGCGCGGCAGCTACGCGCAGCGCCCCTACACGGTCCAGTTCCGCGAGACCGATCACGACTTCGTCAGCCGGCTCCTCGAGGACGAGGGCATCTTCTACTTCTTTCTCGAGGGCGACCTCATGGTCCTCGGCGACGCCGCCGCGGCCTACGACGCCATCGCGGGCATCACGGCGCTCCCGTTCCGTCCCGCGTCCGGGGAGGATCGCCACGACGACGCGGTGTTCGCGCTGGGGCGGCGCGCGCGCCTGGCCGCGGGCAAGGTGACGCTCCGCGACTTCAACCCCGCGCAACCGAGCCTCGACATGGACGTGATCGCCCCGGCCG
>JADLAB010000455.1 GCA_020848455.1 Polyangiaceae bacterium | reverse complement strand
CTCGTCGACGCCGCCGACCCGGACTGCCTCGGCGCGTGCGACGACAGCGAGGACGCGCTCTCGCCGAATCTTCCGGGCGAACCCGGCTCGCCCTGCAAGCTCGACTGCTTCTGGGACGGGGGCAACGGCTCGGGCCACGACGGCTGCATCTGGGACCACCGCTGCGATCCCTTGGAGGTCGCGCCCGATTTCCCGCCCGCGGGGGCGGCGTGCGCCTACGACGCCGCCGTCGAGCCCGCGCCAGGCGAGAGCTGCACCGACGCCGCGACCTCGCAGCCCTCCGAGTGCGCCGAGCTCTGCGGGCCCCTCACGCCGAACGGCTGCGACTGCTTCGGGTGCTGCGAGCTGCCCGCGGGCAGCGGCGCCTTCGTGTGGCTCGGCCGCACCGCGTCGGGCGCCAGCTGCAGCCTCGACACGCTCGACGACCCGACCCGGTGTCCGCCGTGCACGCCCGTGCCCGCCTGCCTGAACTCGTGCACGGCGTGCGAGCTCTGCATCGGCCGGCCGACCCCCGAAGCGAGCTGCACACCGGCCGGGTCGCAGTGCCCCGCCGGGGTGCAGCCCTGCGGTCGCCCCGGCCAGCCGAGCTGCGCGGCCGGCGCCTACTGCGTGACGGGGTGCTGCGCCGAGGCGCCCGGCTGACCGACGCGCGACGGACCGGCCTCGAAGTGCGTAGCTCGCTTCCCCTACCGGGAGGCGAAGGAAGCGTGTGCCGGCCACTCGCGTCGCATGGCGCACGAGAAAACAACTATTTACGCCAATTTCGCCAAGGAGGTGCGAAATCCCTTGCGCATCCAAGTTGTCAGACTAATACTTCAGACACGTCATGCTGAGCGCCGACAGCGAGGTCAAGCGAGTGGTCGATGCGCTTCTCGAGCGCATCCTCACCGGCGCCTATCCCGCGGGCCTGCGCCTGCCGGCCGAGACGGAGCTCGCGGTGGCGCTCGGCTGCGGGCGGAGCACCGTGCGCGAGGCGCTGCGCCACCTCGGCGATCTCGGGCTCGTCCAGAGCCGCCGCGGCTCGGGCGCCATGGTGCTCGACTTCCGCCGCGAGGGCACGCCGGCGCTCTTGCCCGCGTACATCCGGCTCGGGCGCTTCGACGCGTCGCCCACGGTCATCGCGCGCGAGCTGTTGCGCATGCGCACCTTCATGGCCGGCGAGGCCGTGCGCCTGGCCGCGCGCTACGCGTCGCACGAGAGCCTCGTCGAGGTCGCGCGCCACGTCGAGCGCGCGCCCGCGCTCGAGCGCGATCCGGTGGCCCACGCGGCGAACGAGCTCGAGCTCTATCGCGCCTTCGTGCTGGCGAGCGGCATGTGGCCCGCGGCGTGGCTGGCGAACGCCTTCTGGGCGCCGATGCGCGAGGTGCACGCCGTGTTCGCGCCGCTGCTCGCCGCGGTGCCGCCGGGCTTCCAGCGCTACATCGAGCGGCTGCTCGCGCTCGTCGAGCGGCGCGAGGAGGACCAGGCCGCGGCGCTCGTGCAGAGCTGGTTCGAGGGCATCGACGGCGCGCTCCTGCACCTGTTCGAGGCCGCCCTCGGCGCGGCCGAGAGCGCCGGGGCGGCCCGGGCACGCGGCGCGCGCACGACGGGTGCGCCTGCGCCGGCCGCGACGGCCGCGGCCCCTGCCTCCTCCCGAGCTTCGCGCGCCGACGAGGCGCGCCGCCACGACTCCACCCCTGCCACCGGTTCTTGAAGAGGTCGCCATGCTCGAGACCATCCTCGTCGTCACGCTCGTCCTCGCACTCGCCGCCGGCCTCGGCTGGCTGGTCGGAAGCCTGTTCCTCGGCTACCCGCTGCCCGCGCTCGAGAAGTCGGCGCTGTCGCGGCGCGAGCAGGCGCTCGTCGCCGCCGCGGCGGACGCGTTCTTCCCGCCCGACGGCCCGATCCCGCTCTCGGGGCGCCAGGCGGGCCTGCTCGCCTACTTCGACGGCTACGTGAAGCACGCCCCGGCCGGGCAGCGCTTCCTCATGCGGCTGCTGCTCGCGTTCACCGAGTTCAGCCCGCTCGTGTTCGGGCCGCGACACACGCGCTTCACGCGCCTCGCGCCCGCGGACCAGCTCCGCCTGCTCGACTCGGCCTCGAAGAGCCGCTTCTACTTCCGGCGCGTGACCTTCCTGTCGCTGCGCACGCTCATGACCATGGGCTACCTCTCGAACCCCGACGTCGCGCGCCACATGCACATGACGGCCGACACCGATCCCTTCGGCCTGCGCCGCGCCGCGCACGACTCCGCCCAGGGGCACGCCGCGTAGTCTTCGCCCGCACGGCGCCGGCTCTCCCTCCGTGCGCGGGTGCGCGAGGCACGCGCGCCACGGCTCCCGCTCGCCCGCGCCCGGCGCGCACCGCCTGGAGTAACCGCCATGAACGACCCCACCTCGAACCCGACCGCACCCGCCCCGACCGCCTCCACCCCGAAGCAGAAGCTCGCGATGCTGCCGGCCTGTGCCGACCCGCACGAGGGCATCCGCGAGCACGCGAGCTACGACGGCCCGGTGTCGCTGCGCTGCGACGTCGTCGTCGTGGGCTCGGGCCCGGGCGGGGCCGTCGCCGCCAAGGAGCTCGCCGAGGCGGGGCGCGACGTCATCCTCGTCGAGGAGGGGCCGGCCTTCGGGGTCAAGGACTTCACGCTCGAGCCGGGCGAGGCGATGCACCGCATGTTCCGCGAGGGCGGCTCGCGCGCGGCCCGCGGCACGCCCTTTCTGCCGACCATGCAGGCCATCGGCCTCGGTGGCGGCTCGGTCATGAACTCCGCCATCTGCGCGCGCCCGCCCGACTGGGTGTTCGAGAAGTGGGCCGAGACCGTCGGGACGCACGAAGTGACGCGCGCGTCGCTCGATCCGCACTTCGACCGCATCGAGGCCATGCTCGGCGTCGCGCCGACCCCGATGGAGGTGCAGGGCGAGCGCAACCTCGCCTTCAAGCGCGCCTGCGACAAGCTCGGCATCTCGAGCGAGCCCACCTGGCGCAACGTGCAGGGCTGCCTCGGCTCGGGCGAGTGCTTCACCGGCTGCCGCAACGGCGCCAAGCGCTCGGTCGACATCACCTACGTGCCGGCCGCCATGCGCGCCGGGGCGCGCGTGCTCACGTCGGTGCGCGTCGAGACGGTGAGCGCCACCGGCCGCAAGGCGACCGGCATCCGCGGGCACGTGGTCGAGCCCTTCACGGGCAAGGCGAGCCACCCGGTCGAGATCCACGCCGACTGCGTCGTCATGGGCGCGGGCTGCATGGCGACGCCGGTCATCCTCGAGCGCAGCGGGCTCTGCGGCGGCAATGGCTACCTCGGGCGCGAGCTCGAGTTCCACCCGGGGCTCGCGATCATGGCGCTCTTCGAGCAGCCCATCGACCCGTGGAAGGGCGCGACGCAGGGCTATCACTCGCTCGAGTACCTCGCCGACGGGGTGAAGTTCGAGGTCCTGTGGTCGCCGCCGGCCGTCCTCGCCACGCGCCTGCCGGGCCTCGGGCGCGACTTCCAGAAGCACCTCCTGCGCTACGACCGCATGGCCCCCTTCGACGTCATCACGGCCACGGACCACTCGCGCGGCACGGTGCGCGCCAGGCGCGGCAGCTTCGAGCCCGACATCCGCTTCAAGTTCGACCAGCGCGACATGGACAAGATGCAGTACGGGCTCGGCATCCTGAACGACATCTGCTGGGCCGCGGGCGCGTATGCCATCCTGCCGGGCCTGAACGGCATCCCCGAGACCATCGAGAACCAGAAGGACGCCGAGATCATCCGCACCCACAAGCTCCGCGCCGAGGACACCATCACGGCCGCGAACCACGCCTTCTGCTCGACGCGCATGTCGCGCGACCCGAAGCTCGGCGTCGTCGACGAGAGCGGTCGCTGCCACGAGATGGACAACCTCTACATCGTCGACAGCGGTATCTTCGGCGGCAGCTCGGGCGTGAACCCGATGTTCACGATCATGGCGCTCGCCGACCGCATCGCGCTCGGTATCGCGGCGCGGTGGTGAACGACATCCCGACCGAAGCTGTGAAGCTGTTACCTCTCCCGATGGGAGAGGGGGTGCGGCCGCCAGCTGAGGTCGGCGACGGGCGCGAGTCGCGGTCGGCGCTGGCGCGTCGATTGCAGGAGCGGACGCTCGGAGGGCCCACATGGCTCGTCGCTTCCTTTCTCGCGGCGCCACGTGCGCCGTCGCCGTGGCGTGTGCGCTCGGGACCTCGGGACCGGCGCGGGCCGGCGAGCCGAGCGGCGCGCCCGCCTCATCCGCCGCAGAGCGATCCGCCGCGCAATGGCTCGAGGCCGCCGCGGGGCTCGAGGCAGCGGGCGAGCTCGAGGCCGCCGCCTCGACGTACCGGCTCGCGCTCCGCGCCGCGAACCTCGCCGGGGACGAGGCCCGCGCGGGCGAGGCGTACGGGCGGATGGACGCGGCGGCGCGGCGCGCGGGCGTGGCACCGGACGCGGTCGTCGAGCGCGCCGTGGTCGATCTCGCCGATACCAGCGGCTTCACGAGCGACGATCCGCCGCAGCCCGTGCGCGCCTCGGAGCGACCCATCACCATCGCCGGGGGCACCATCAGCCTCGAGGCCGCCGGCGCCTACGGCGCGACGTTCATGGGTCCGGCGTTCGAGATGCGGCTGGGGATCCTCTCGCAGCTCGAGCTCCGCATCGCGGACGCGTTCTACCTCTTCCTGCCCGGCGGCCCGCTCGTCGGCCTGCGCGGCAGCCCGGTCCAAGG